>JAFGFQ010000157.1 GCA_016930995.1 Thermoplasmatota archaeon
GAAAACATGCAATTGAGTATCGATCGGTTCTTGGCAAATCATGATTTCAATCTCAATCCTTCCAATTATTTATGTCGCTAACTATATTCTATCGTAATATTTCTTACATAGTGGTTTTTGTATAAAATTTTATTTGTCTCTATATTAAAAAATGTGGTAAAAACCCAGAGGAGAGCCCAGCGGGGTACCAAATACCACGCGGCTCACATCAGGACAGCCCAGTCGGCACCAAATGCCGCCGAACCGCCTCTAGGTATGATAATCTTTGTCATTCATACTATATAAATTTATCCTGACATAATCACAAATTGAACAGAAACTCTAGGAGCATCATCAAATTAATTATCATCATCATATTAGAAAATTTTTAATCTATTCTTCATTGTAGAACGACACCTCTATGAAAAGAAAACCGGTGAACCGTGATCCAATTTGACGACATGGAGGTACAGGAAACCTCTGGAACCCTACCGGGGATTTCTCAAATACATTTTTACATTTCACACTATCAATTCTCCCTGCAAAAAAATTGTTATAAAAAACAAAATTTTTATATATTGAAAATACTATTTAAAGTTGATAATTAACTAATAAGTCTGGGGGAATTAATAATGAAAAATTTAAAAATACAACAGTCGTTTTTAAAAAATACTCAAGCTGTTTCGGAAGAATTCACTGTGCTTCCTGCGCTTACAATCGTAATAATCGGTTTTACACTGTTTATCGTATTACTTGCACAGACCTATATCACCTATACAGATCATATCAATCGACTACAGAAATACCAAACAGCAGATAATATTCTTCAAAAAATAACAAACACTGATAGTTATTTTATACGAGAATGCGGACTTGTCGATTTACAGGTTCTAAAGAATGATACGGAATCATTACATAGTATCCGGAAGCAATATGCAAAGACACACATCGACTTTTTTCTTAGGATACAATGGAATAATCAAACCCAGGATTTTCCACCTAACGTCACCCCTCCTCCTCATCATACTTGTGCAATATCAAAAGAGATCGGAATCTATTTGAATGAAGCACACACGGTCCCTGGGGTGATTACTCTTATCCTTTGGGGGGATTATTGATGCTGTTTCGGTCTTTCCTTGATAATCAATATGGAATGTCCTTGATGCATGATGTTATTCTCTTCATCATCATGGTGTCTCTTTCAGGAGTGATTCTTCTTCCACTCTCTCAAAGAACCATTGTCGTCGACACATCACTTGACAAACATCGAGAAGATGTTGTTGATAATGCTTTACATACATTTCTTGTTTCAAGACCTGACCTTTTCCGGTATCGATTCTGCGGTGTACTAATTGACGATGTAGCCGAAGCCATTGGCATCGACACCTCATCTGAAGGCTTTTATGAATCCATTACCGCATGGGTACTTGCTCATGAGCAGCGTCATAAGACCTATGCAACACTTATAGCGGAGAACCTCGGATGTCAATTTCAACTACCGTTTTCGTTTTTTAATATGAATCGATTAAACATGTTTACCACAGATTTCGATAGGCAATTACAAAACGAAACAAAACGGTTTTTTTCTTCCTATTTCGATGAGAAGTACCAGTATAATCTCACGGCATGGTGGCACCCAATTAAAGGAATATGCTTTGGAGGGAGTTTCTCTGTTGGTGAAGGTCCACCCACGAAAGATTGTTATGTTGCGCAGCAACATATCATGATGCCATATACACCAATTTTTTCTTATACGAATCATACGGTTGTTCTAACAAAACATTGGCTTAGACACCATTTGTTTACGAACTATAGTATGTTTAGGAGGTCATCAATTCCTTCGATAGCAAATATAACCTGTGTTATTGAGAATTATACGAACAGACAACCTCCTTATAATCAAAGAGAAACAACCTTTAAAGCCCTCCAAGAGAACATTAGTGTCCTTGTTTATGGTTTCCTCATTAATGGTATAACCAATGAAACAGACGAGCTTATATTTCCAGGAATTCTCCATATAGCGATCATGTGTGGGTTTGAAAAAATTAAGAACCTTACCAGTCAGTTTTTTAATACTACTTTGGAAGAATTATTCGGAGGAATGTTTCAAACACTGGATCATATTTTTGGAAATCTCAATACAAGTGCTAAAAATCCCTTGTCAAATGTATTGCTTGCACAGCTTAATAGTACATTACGTGGTGTAATCAACGATTCGTCTTGTTCACTTTCAGAAAATTTTAATGCGTATGAAGAACTGATTAAGAAATACGTAACTACCCTTATTGAAAGTACTATGGAAGATTTGATTGAATCATTCATAAACGGTATTTTCGACTGCGTTGACACACTTATTGATTTTTCAGAGATGATTGTCGATTGGTTATTTGACCGTATTTCTTTAAACAGTGCAGAAGCAGTGTTAACTATCTGGGTGGTGAGAGAATAGGTAGATTAAAGATTCTCGATGATGAGCATGCACGTATCCCGTTTTCGATTATCGGGATCTTTCTCATCCTTGGCAGTAGTATTACTACTGTGTCTCTCTATCGATTGGAATCTGAGAAATCTCAAGAGATAGCCCGATCCCTTCATTTCAATGAACTACAACAGTTACTCTCTTCTTTTGAAGCGGATGTCTCAACAGCCTTGAACATCGCAGGGATAAAAGGATTGAAAGAGATCGGTAAAAAACCAGTTATCATATCGACACTCGGAGATGCAGAAGGAATAAATCAGTGTCGCCTCAAAGAAATCATAAGAAATGAATTAACGGTTTATCTCACCAGTCATTATCTTGATAACATGTTTTCGAATGGGCGATTCTCAATTAATGTGATATTACAGGAAGAAAATCCAATTCCCTCCATTGAAAATATAACCCTTGAGGTAGTCCCGATGCAATTGAAACGATATACGCTTCCATTCATAGGACCTGTAGGTTCTCTTAATCATTCAACCTACTTGATAGCTTCTTTACTCTTAAATATTGAAATACGGTCGGTGCATAATACTTCATGGGACCTTCTTGCAACTCGGGCTATGGTTGTCTCCTCCCTTCTCACTTCTCGCTATCCCCTGCTAGAAGATTTGATGACTGAGTATCATCAAACGATCAATGGAACCTTTTCGCCACTCTGGTCGTTTACTACTACGGGTGTTAACCTGTATTCTGTCGTACGTGGATTTAAACATTATCGATGTGGAAAACCTCTCAACGTAGTGGATAATCATCATCTCTCCATCTTGCTCAACAGTGGGCTGCTTCTTGAACAAAGCCTTGTATTTGGAAGTATTGACCCTCTTGGTCTTATTGAGGTAGTACGCAAGACACAACAAGCATTAAAACAGAACCCCTCACAGGCTCTTTATGTTTTTAATACTCAAATGCGAGAGGAAGGATACAATATCAGTACGGACAACCTCACGGAGGGGAGTGCGAATGTTGATGCAGACTCCCCCATGAATGAAACTGTTGAAACGGTCTTGCCATTGAATCTTTCAGAAATTGCAGAGCGAATCCTATACAACATCACCAGTGTAACCATGCTATTTAAAAACAGCGCAGGAGATTTTTATGAAGAGATACTCACCTTTGATGAAGCAATACAGAAAAAAATAAACGAGAGCATTCAGAGAGCGGTAGAACAATCATTTTATCTGACAAAAGTGACCAAACAACTTGTGGTGAATACAACGACCCTTCATCATCTCGAGGGGATTGTTTCTGAAGTCTATCAAGATACTCTTGGTGCGATTATATTGAACCGTTCCATTGTATCTGAACAATGGGGCGATCCTGGAGAGGGTTGGACCAATGGGGATATCGGAGTATGGGTCTCCGTTTCTTGTATTCCTATCATGAAACAGCCCAGAAAACCACCGAAAGGATTCATTGTTCCTGGATGTGCTTTGTATGATGAGCAGTATCAGATCTCCTATGAAAGAAACCATTCGTGGTGGCGTATGGAAAATAACATCATCAATGGAACAATCCTGCCGGTGAAAGTATGGAAGAATGTCTCTGATCAGCTTGTTGAAACAGTAACGCTCCAGAGTTTTTTACAGCATTATGCCTCCTGTCAAGGCTCCTGTGATGATGTCGTTGATGTGTTTTACCTAAATGAGACGATTGAGGATTTGAATTTAGAAGACACACTTGAGAAGTACCTTTCCTTATATCCAGATTCAGAACCAGAAAAACAGGGATTTATCACAACGCGGGAAAATACAGGATCCATCGGTCTTGTTGCAGACGTACAAGGATCGTTTTCAGATTGGGTTCTGGATGAGGCATGGGATTCACTTGAAGACATCTTGTGGTCTGTCCAGGAGATAACCCTCCGTCCAGGTGTTGATGCAATGCATTTTCCCGACCCTGTTGTTTTCATGGAAAAGGCAAAAGAAGACCTCTTGGCGCAATACAATACACATATTGACGAGTACCTTAGCTTGTCTCAGTACCATCCCGATCAACTGTTTTTAAGTGTCGGAAAGAAATCTGTGTATCTGTCACGGGACTGGTATGTTCATTTTTTGAAGAATATGACGGAGTCTGTTTTTTCCCGTATTTTAGACGAGTTCACAAATGTAACTGATACAGCGATTCAACACTATACCGATTTTCATAGAAATAATATTACTGAGACGATCGAGGCGGCATCAGAGGCGATACGAAATCAGTTTACGATATCCTTTGGGTATCCAATGAATTTAACACGTCTTCATCATCATTCGCTTTTTGTCTGGAATGAGACGGTTCGTCTTGCTGTCGATCAGTATCCAAATTATCTTGATCCATTTGAGAAAACATCGTGGGATGCTGAGGAACTCTGGTCTTTGAAGATAAGGAATCGATGTCTTTTTGGTCCTACTGGTCTTCCATTGCTTCCTCCCACGCCAGTTAGTCCTTGGTTAATGACGATGAACTGTTGGATCGTTGATGTCGAAGGAGAATACGCTCAGATGAAAATCATTGATACGAGCGATGAAACAATTTTCAATCCGTTACTTGGGCATGAGCCTCAGACCTATGTCCGTGAATTACGCATCATTACAGTATCAAATACGACAGTTGGAGAGAACATGCGGCTCTCATTTGGGTTTACGACTATGGCATTTGGTCTTGTTCCACCATGGGGGATGATGCTAGGAGATATCCAAGAAAATTGGTTTGATGATCATACCACCGGGTTTGATACTGGAGAATGACGATGGGAAGAATTATTGGTATTTTCACTGTATGTTTTCTTTTATTTTTCATTATAACAAGTCCTGTGTCATGCGCAGGACAATGTGCATATGGAGCTGTGTTTGCATGGTTTCAGGTATCTGAGACCGCTTGGGAAAACGCTACCGCACATCCAGTGCTCTCTCCTGGTGAACTCTTCAAGATAAAAATTAATCTGACAACGACCACGGATGTCGCTGTGTTTTTTCTTAAGCTTCACGAGTTTGGTACCCCTGTCTATAAGGTAATCAGTGGTCCAACTGATTTTGAGCAACTTCTGGAATGCCGCGGGCCGATTCACGCCGGTCAGACGTATTCGTATCTCTGGGACATACAGGTAAGAAATGATACTCAATGGGTGAACGGATACGCCCCCTTGGAAGTCTTCGTTCAATTCAATAGAAACGATGCTGATGCCGCGATGGTTAATTTTGATGTAATCATTGGATTTATTCAAAACCCTGAGATCAATGAGTTCGCTGGGGATAAAAACAAATCCGATGTTCTTCAAATAACGCAGAATCATCCGCTCTGTGAAGTAGGGATGGTAAAGGTACTTCTCACCATGTCGCTCTTTGTGGTGTTTCTTCGAAGGCGACGAAAGACCACATGAAGAACGAAAAAGGAAATGATATCGAAGGATTCATCTCAAATATATTAGAGAGAGAATTGATATACAGTGTAAGGTTCTTGATTCCATCCGGTTTTTTCATAGGTCAAAATGGCTGAAGTGTTGTGTTCATGGACATAGAGGCGGAGGAATGCTACGCTTTGTGTACAGGCCATCTGCTCAACCACCCTGAACAGTTGGGTAAACACTCCTTTCTTGCGCCATTCTTTCTGCACGTAGACGCTTTGAACCCACCAAATTGGTTTATTCCTCCAATCGCTCCATTCAACCGTAATCATTAATTGACCAATGATTGTCTTATTTTCTTCAGCGACAAGATAAAATCCTTTGTGTGGATCAGATAATAATGCTTTCACGCCATCCAGGACGATATCTGGATTCAACACGATATTTTCAGATTCTTTCGCAAGAGCGATATTTTGATCCGTAAGTATCCTAGCATCAGGTAGAGAGGCCATTCGTATGTTCATGGTATGAAATACGAATGGAATGCGCGGTTTTAATATTTCGAAAAAAGAACGGTATGCTTTTCAAAAACCCCTGAGGTATATTTTTTTCATACTTCCTTTCGTGGTAGGATATCTCTAGACGAGTCAATCCATTTGCTATTTTTTTTTTAAAGATAAGAAGAGGTCGTTCAAGAGCTTAGAATAAGACGAAGTATGGGGAAAGCACGAGGAAATCGTGATAGTAGTGCATGAAACATGTCAAAGAATGTGAAATGCGACTGATAAGGGGTTGTCATGGTGATTGGCACGGTATCGTAATCGCTGCTGTTCTGGGTATTCACGACAGTAATCTGCCCGTTGAAGTCACTGCTTTTCTTTTTTGGGGCGACGAGGGATACGCTGATTATTACTGGCGCATCTTCTGGTGTTAAACCAGTTCCTTCTGTTGGTGAGAAGGTCCAGGTTCCCCAGTCTGGCCAGTCAGAGATTTCCCAGCTGAGGTTTGAATGCGCTGCACCGATGTTTTCAACAGTGAACTCTCCTAGAAGGGTCGATCCAGGTTTAACATCAGTCCAGGAAAAAGACCCATTGCACGAGACTTTCTCATGAATTTTAATTGATGTTTGAAGAGTAACTGGAATGATATCATAATCAGTACTGTTTTCTCTGTTTACCACTTTTATTTGTCCTGTAAAGAGATGGTTTTCTATGTTTGGTACGACAACTTCCACGTTTATAGTTTCTAGCCCATCTTCTGGTTTAAGATTGTTCCCATCTGACGGGGTACATGTCCATTCTCCCCAGCTTGGCCAGTCGATTATCTCCCAGTCAAGATATGAGCCCGCTTCCCCGATGTTACGTACGGTAAAACTACTCGTAACAGTTACGTTTGGTGTAACATTAATCCATTCAAGTTCCCCATCACAAGTAAGATCGGGAACCGCTGTATTTTTGAGGATGTCAACAATAACTCCTTCAATAACTGTTAAACTATAGGGGAGTTCATCAGGGATAAGGTACCAACCGTTGTAGGAGCCGCCCCATCCAAAATTGATATGATAAAAATCATTGGTGTTGTATCCATCGACGACAACATTATGTCCAGCAGTCCATTGTTCGTTGACGATAGCGAGGTGAGCAGGTATTGCATCCTTCATATTATTGAGTAATCTATCATAGAGCTCGGGGTCGTTTTCATCCAAGAGTTCAATCGTTGTACAACCAAATCGTTGATAGGCATCATAGGCTTGGTTCACACCAAACGTTCCTGAACCTCCCGATGCATATACTTGTGTCGCAGCAACACCACAGGCGAAGGTGATCGCTGCTTTGTCATCATTTGTAAGGGGAATTTGGTTCATATAATGGGATTGCAGAGTAGACAAATACGTATTTAACATTGGAAACGTTGGGAAACCATAGGTTGTATAATCATTGTCAATCCAATATTGGTTTCCACCGTAGTTATGGTAGTAGTCATCGGTATTATCAAAAGTAACGTTCATCGTCGTGTTATGGTAGTTGAATATTTGTGCCATCGCAACCGCGGGGCATCCCGCGACACTTCGTGACCCTCCATGAGAAATGTCAAGAGGACAAAAATTATTGTAAGGTGCGTTTTGATTCCAGTTCGTTAGAAGCCATCCCCCTGTCGGTGTCGTTCCCTCAGGAGGCCATTGTTCGAATCTGCTTGTATCAATTGGATTTCCTTTAAGGTAGGAGTCCCATTGAAGGTGTCGCTCTTCAAGGATATTATCTGGAACAAGTTGAATATTTTTTAAACGGAATGTTACATCAGCGTAGAGCAGGTCAAAGAGAGGGTTTCGGTTAGTATCATCCAGATAGTTATTGGTAAATGAATACGCGATCACTGGCGGAAGATCGAAAGATCCAGTAACAATGAGATATCCTTGTGGATGTAATTCAAATACGTAGAAGAGTGGTTTTTGTTTTTCATCGTTAATCTGTTGCGAGTGGTGGATTGAGAAATCTTTTTTGTTAAGTTCGCAAAGTTTTGTTATTGCGACTGTCGTTGCTATGTTAATAGTTATTGATGTTGTTTTATTTTTCTTGTCTGATGCGATTCTTGTTTCGTTCCCGTATATCGTTGGAATAAATATTGCTAGGAGAAGTATTGTTAATGTAATAAATACTCCTGTTTTTTTTGTATGACTTGCTCGTAACATTGATTTAATCCCCTTAAAGAATATTGTATCTACCTTGTGGTATATAAATATTAATAAAAATAGGGGAACCCTGATGTGTTAGCACATACGTTTGATTTCTTCCAGGACATCCTGGAGTTTGGTGACGATATCGTTTTCAGAGAATCGTCTGAATTTCCATCCGTTCTTATTGAATTGTGTTCTATCAAGATTTTTTTGTTCATTGTGTAGTTGAATCACATAACGATTATTATTGACAAAGAGTACAAAATCAGCAAGAACTGTTGGAGTCGCCTGGAGAAGATAATTCGTTAGAACTGGAAGACCATCCTTTTTTAACGCTTCATAAAGAATCTGTTTCGCTGGTGAATCCAATGATTCCTTGTGTACCTTTGTCATTTCAACATAGTCTGATAGATTCTTTAGTGGACCAGTTGAGTGACCACAGACATCTTGGTCTCCTACAACAATAAAGAGACTCCGTGCCCTGGTGACTGCAACGTTTAACAATTGGTTTGTTGTCTGTATCCAGTGAAGAGTCCCTGGTTTTACACCTTCAGAGACTGCTGGTGAAAAGAGAATAATATCCTTTTCATCACCTTGGAATCGATGAGCGGTCCCTATTGTTATCTCGCAATCAAAGAGATCTTGAAATTTCTGTAATTTTTCTGTGATTATCTCTGTTTGTGCACGAAAAAGAGTAACAATCCCAATGGATGCGTGCACCGATGAGACAAGCTCAAGAATTCGTAATGTTTCTTCAACCACTCGTTCTGCTTCGACTTCGTTATACGGGCTTTTTGAATGGATTGTTTTTCCTTTCACATGCTGCCACAGGATTCTTCTTTGAAGGGTCGGATGGTGAAGGAGTCTTGTTTCATCGGTCGAGATTGTGAGTTTTTTTTCATAATAATATTCATTTGAAAAGGAGACAATATCAGGATGACATCGATAATGTTCGTTTAGAAGTAACGGTGTATCGTTGTTTTTCTTTGTAATTTTTTCCGCAAAATCATACAAAGAATTTTTTGTATACGATGATTCTTTGTAGAGATCTTCATCAATATTATTTTTTTCTGCAAGCTCTTTATCATGTTGTTCTGGAATAAGAGAAATGTGTCTGAGTTGATAGGGGTCTCCGATGATCACTACATGATTCGCGCGATAAAAAAGAGGGAGCGCAGAAACAATATCACATTGAGATGCCTCGTCGATAATAAGTATATCAAAGATACAATTTTTCAACGGAAAACTTTGCTTTGCTGAAAGATTAGTTACAACCCATACGGGGAGGATTTTCAGGATCTGCTGTAGCATCCGTATTCGCTGTGTTTGTAGTTGTTTATACTGTGATTGACTCCCTTTCCATGATTCAAGTTGTTCGGAGAGAGAGAAATAGGTGACGATGTGTTGCTTCTCCTTGTCTTGCGCCTCAGCAAAAATATTAATCCAATGATCTTTAAAGACTATTTGTGAGATTGTCCTATAGTCATTATGGTATACGGTAAGCTTGTTTTTTAGGATGGTGTATGGAGGGATGGTCAGCAGTGTTGTTCTTAGTTTTTGTAATTCCTCTAATGCAAGTTGTTTTTTCCTCCATGAAAGAATCCATTGTAATATGGTTTCTCTGGTTATGTTCTCGTTACTTATTTTATTTTGAAGATACTCTTTGAGGTGGTGAGGCAAAACGTCATAGTATTTCCTAAAAAAACGTTCTTGTTTTTTCTTTTGGCGTTCTGGATAGACGGTATGCAGAATCGATCGTTTGCTAAAAATTTTTTTTAAATCTTCTTGGAATACGACCGGGTCGATTGTCTGTAGTTTCATCTGATTTGTCTTTAGAGCTTTGTCGTTTGGATACTCTTCTTGTAGTATATCAATGATGGATTGTAGGGAGTCTATTGATTCATTCAGCAAGGTTAGCTGCATGATTTGTTCCTGGACGTTTTGTATTTGAGATATGAGGGGAACCAAATCATGGTGTGTTTTTTGTTTTGATGGGGGTTTTTGTATAGGTTGTTTAATGAGCTGTTCTAGTTGCGATTTTGCATTTCTTCGATGCGCTTGATGGCCCATACGGACCAGTAATGTGTATGGGAGAATCATGTTTAACTTCTGAATAACCACATCGACTGCTTTGTTGTTTTTACTTGCGAAAAGAATAGTCTTGTTGCGATACACCGCGTTTGCAATGATATTAAGGACAACTTGTGATTTTCCTGTGCCGGGGGGTCCAGTGATGACGGTGAGTGGTTGTTCAAGGGAACGTTGTACTGCGTTTTCTTGAGCGTTGTTCAATGAAAAAATTTCTAACAGAGGGTGGATAGATGGTTTTGTTTTTTCTGTTGGATACTGATTGGTGAGAAGCAGAAAAAGAGAGGTAGATGCAAGAGTATCGATTGGTTTGTTTTTCAGCTGCAATAGTTCCGTGATAAGGTTATGAGTGATGTCCATGTGTTGTCCAAAATACAGGATGGCTTTGTTCACAAGTTTTTGGGTGATGGTTCGCTTAAATGGTTTTTCATCGAGGGTTGCCGAGCAATCTGTATAACGAAAGTGAAGTATTTTACAAACAGATGCAAGAGCTGAAGCAAAGTCTTCTTCTTCAATTTCCTGTCGAAATTGTGTGATTTCTTCAGGAGAATACTTTTGTTGTGAAAGGATGTAGTGGTTCAACTTCAGATGTGTTGATAGGTTTGTGAAAACACAGGTATCGCCGTTGTCTTCGTAGTGTAGTTCGATGTAAAACAATGGGCTAATCGCTCCTTCAGGGCCTATGATCACAGGATATCCATAAAATAGTGTGTTGTTGTTCTGCCGAAGCAAAGAGGTCTGAAAAAACTTTTTTACGTCGTCTGCGTTCTTTATTGACACCTTTTTGTTGTTTGTATGGAACAACATTTCCGTTTGGAAGAGGGTGGACAAGAACGCGGTACCTTCCGAGGAGACATTGAAGGTGACAGACAGCATATCTTCGTATTTGAGGCAAGCGATGTAGTAGTCAAGAAGATTGCTGAAGGTTTTCCCAGACATTTGCTTCGGCATTGTCCTCCCAGACATATGCGTTCATCGGAGGTTGTTGCCTCCCCCGTTGAACGGAGGAGTAATCATATAACAGTATATAAATCTATTTTTTTTATTAAAATATAAACATATATATAGAAGGATGAAAAATTTTAGATTTCTTTGAGCAATCCGCCCTTAATTGCCCATTCATAGAGGTTTCGGTTGTGATCGCCGATGTAGATTTCTTCACCGATGCTATGTTTCTTCTTTATTGTCCATATAGTAAATCCTTTCATGACCTTATATTTAATTAATCTGGATGAAGAGAGATACGCAAGATTTCTGTCGGTGTAATCAGTTAGCTCTTTTTGTCGTTGTAAACGAAACATCGAATAGTTCCCTGAATATACTTTAATATCCGCCTCGGTCATGTAAAAAATTGTATCTGTGACTGTATCAAGAAATCTTCTGTCATGGGAAATAACAATCACCGTGCCAGAATACGAATTCAACGCGATTTCGATAGCATTTTTTGATTCGATGTCCATGTGGTTTGTCGGTTCATCTAACAAAAGGAAGTTATAGGGTTCCATAAGAAGTCGGAGAAAAGCAAGACGAGCTCGTTCTCCGCCAGAGAGTTGACCGACCTTATTTTGGATTGTTTGACCTTTGAAATGAAATTGACCTAAGAGGGCTTTGGCATCTTCCTCGCTGAGGTCAATATGATCTCGGAGGGTTTCTTCGAGAAGCGTGCTCTCAAGATGTAATGAGAGGTGCCCTTGGTCGAAATATCCTGCTTTTACTCCTTGACTTATAGAGAGTTTTCCGTGTGTTAGCGGTTCTGTTCTTGTTAGCATTTTCAGGAATGTTGTTTTTCCACAACCATTTGAGCCGATAAGACCGATTTTTTGTCCGGCAAGTATCTCAAAGTTGACATTAGAAAGGATTTGTTTTTCCTTAAAATTTTTTGTAATGTTGGTTCCATCTGCGATGTTTTTTCCTGATTTTAATACAGTTTTGAAATGGAACCGAAAAAGATAATTTTTCAGAACCGGATTTTCCACTCGTTTAATTTTTTCCAGTTGTTTCATGCGGCTGTTGATTTGGTTGGTGTAGCGGTTTTTCCGAGTGAGTCGTTTAATGACTGCAAGTTGTCGCTTCATCTCGAGGGATGCTTTTTGATACTCTTGTTTTTTAATATGTTCCCGAATCTTTCTCTGTTCTTCGTATTCCTCATAAGTTCCATCATATAGCTCAAGGTGTGAGCCCTGGAATTCAAAGATCCGATCTACGAGATCGGTGAGTAGGTACTGGTCATGGGATATAATCATAACCGCGCAGGAGAGATCAGCGATTTTTTGTTCAAGCCATTCGATCGTTTCGATATCAAGATGGTTGGTTGGTTCATCAAGAAGAAGTAGATCGCAGTTTTGTGGTTGAGTAAGGATTGCTGCAAGAGCCATTTTTTGACGTTCTCCACCAGAGAACTGTTGTATTGTCATGTCCTCTGTGATTAGAGGGAGTTTGAGCTCTTCAAGGAGATGCTGAGCGGCTTCGAGTTGGGCAGAACCGCTTCTTTTATTCATCATGATTTGTAATGCTTTGATTTGATCAAGGATTTCTTGATGCTGGGATGATTCGTAAATCGCTGGGTCTTCTAACTTTGCCTCTAATTTATGTAATTGCATTTGTAGTTGTTCCGTATGTGATGTTCGTGAGAAAAAATCACCAATGGTCCGGTCAGAACGATGTACCGGGTCCTGTTCCAGAATTCGGAGAATCAATCCTTCTTTTTTTTGTATCTCTCCGTTTGTAGGTCGTTCTCTTTCAAGGATGATGTTGAAAAGTGTTGTTTTCCCACATCCGTTTGGTCCGAGAAGTCCAATGCAGTCATCTGCGTAGATTTCAAAGGAGGTATTGTCGAAGAGTTCTTTGCTTGCGATGGTTTTGCTTAGCGCAGAAACATGTAGAATTGGTTCCATATGTCAAGGGTGAATAGGGTTCTGAGGTATATGGTTTTAGGTGGCGGTTTTTTATTACCAGAATATGAATTCTATGGCAAGCACACCAAGGCAAACAAGGAGGGTGAGTGGGGTAATAAGGAGACCATATTTGATGAATTCTTTGAACGTGAGTTTCACTTCTTTATCACGTAAAATACTCATCCACATGATGCCTGCAAGTGCGCCGATTGGGGTGAGTGTTGCTCCTAGATTTGAGCCGATGGCTGTGGCAAAGACTGCTGCAGGAAGGTTTGTCTGGGTGGTCGCCGCAACAATTGGGACAAACGCGACAGTCATGGGGATGTTATTAAGGATGTTAGCTGCAGAGGCGGAGGAGATGCCATAGACAAAGATTGTTGTAGTTGTGGAGGCATCAAAAATACTGTTGAGGAAAACACCGATTTCTGCGGTGATTCCGTAGATGCGCAGTGCCTCAACAGTGATGAACAATGACAAAACAAAGGGAACGATGCTCAAAGGCATCTTTTTGATGGTTTGTTCAATGGTGATATGTTTTTTTTCCAGATGTTCTTTTGTGAGTGATACAATGATGTCTCGGAGGAGAAGTATAACAAGAAGCGCTAATCCAAATCCCAGTGCGATGATCCACATATCTATGTTGAGGTAGGGGGCGATTGCAAGACAAATGATACAGCAAACAAGGAGTACGAGTCCTAAAATAGTACTTTTTTTGTCGGTGATGGCGGAACGAGGATTTATCGTTCCATTATATTTGAATGGTTGATTGATGCTTTTTCTGAAGAAGAGATAGATGAGTGTCATGTTCATCAATCCTGCAGCAATCGCTGGTAGAAGCATCCATTTTGTATAAAAATCAAACCGCAGGTCAAATGCTGCAGCAAGGACAATGTTAGTAGGGTTTCCGATGTACAACATCATGCTAAGGGAGTTAGCCGCGAAGAATTCAGCGAGGAGATAGGGTTTTGGGTTTATACCAGCGTTTTTTGAAAAATAATAGATAAATGGTGTGAATGTCAGAATAATGATGTCGTTGGAGGTGAAAATTGTAAGGAAGGATACCGTAAGGTAAACGGTCAAAAACAATCTTCTCCCATCGCCTCCTGCATATTTAAGAGCAATACGTGCACAATATTCAAAGAATCCTGTGATATCTAGAAAAATACTCATGAAGACCATGGAGAGAAATAAGATAAGTATCCCGAAGGGATTAAGCCCCCCAACACCTCCAAGTCCACTGAGAATCTGTGAAAGGTTTAGAATGCCAAATAAAACGATTAACAAAGGTCCTACGAGGGCACCAAGAAAATAGGTGTCTATGCGTATATTCCGTATTCCGAGGCGGAGGTAAAGGAATCGTCGTCGGAGGATAAGATAAATGGTGACAAGTGAGGAGGCAAGAAAGATCAGCTGAACAGCAAATTTTGTATCCATTTTATGCTGTTATCTCTGGCTCATTTTAAAAGGTTTTAGTGACTTTTATTAACATTTGTTTATGAAATTTTTTTCGCCTCCTGAGATTTCTCCTTATAGTTTTTTATAGAAATTTATATATATATAGCAAGTATTATGTACACCATCAAAAACTACAACTGGAGGAATTTAGATGAGTATGAATAGTAGAAAAATGAATAATTATTCATTAATGCGCGTGAGTACAACTTTTATTCTCACATTCGCCCTGGTGGTTTCAACAGTTGCCATTCCTTTGGGGGCTCAAACAAGTGCACAACCTCTTGAGAATAATCCACCAAATGTTCCAAGTAACCCAGACCCTGAAAATAATTCGATGAATGTCAACATTTCAGTCCTGCTGAAATGGTCTTGTGATGATCCTGATGGCGATCCACTGACGTATAATGTATATTTTGGGTCGACAAGTCCGCCAGAGCTTGTTTCAGAGAACCAGACAAATGCTTCTTACGAACCGGAAACCTTAGAGTATGCGACCCCCTACTACTGGATGATTACTGCTTGGGATAATCAAAGCGCATCAACGCAAGGACCTGAATGGACATTTACCACGGAAGCAGGTGAAAATCAACCACCCTATGTTCCCAGTACACCAGCGCCAAGTAACAATTCAATAAACATGTCTGTGTATTCAACGCTTAACTGGAATGGTGGTGATCCTGATGAGGGGGATGTGGTGGTCTATGATGTATATCTAGGAACTACGACCAACCCTTTAAAGAAGGCTGAAAATCTATCGGATGATAGCTATGATCCTCCTGAACCGCTTTCATATGGAACACTCTATTACTGGAGGATTGTTGCGCGAGACAATCACGGAGCAGAGACCACAGGGCCTCTCTGGCATTTCACCACAAAAGAAAATGGGGGGAATACCACAAATATCACCGTGACTTTTGTCAAACCACGAACCGGTAAATTGTACTTCAATGATAATGAAATAGGAATCAGTTTACCACGGAACACCATTGTGTATGGGAAGATTACGATTACTATCAACGTAACATCAGATTCCGAGATAATTGATGTCAAGTTTTTTGTTGATGATAAACCAATTAGCGATGAAGATAGCGATAGTAATCCGTACACCTGTCTATGGCAGCCGATTATCCAGTTTAATTCCGCTCTTTCCTTGAAACGGAATCTCCGGGTTGTGGTAACGGATTCTGAAAACAAGACCGCTAACGCTACACTGGACATTACGAAATGGCGGTTCCATATCCTTCCCTTTGTTATCGCTGGCGCTGCATTCGCCTCTCGGCTTGTTCTGCATACCACAGTAACCGGTGTGTTCCTCAACTTTAGGGAATCACGGTTCAGTGTATCGTTCTATGCGCTTCGAGCCCATTATAAGACCATAGGTCCGTTCAAGACACAACGGGGAGTCCTCAACTTCAAGAAATGCACCGGAGGCATGTTGATTGGCCCGACCTCAACGACCCGGCTAGGTCTTTTCCATAAGTTCATGATTGGTTCATTCACCTTTATCGGGAATATCCATACCAATAGGTTGGGGCTTGGTCAAGCGCTTATTTCAGGGATTCTCGAGCGGCGTTTAAGTAGAGGAGACGGTTTGTCACGATTTCTACCATCGTGATGTTTCTTTCCAATCAATAAAATACCATAAGAAAGGTGTCATCACCTTTTCTTAATTTTTTTATTTGTTCTTCAGAGACGCATAGCATCTTTTATAACAGTGCGTTAATATCCCCTTCGATAATAAATGAGGGCGTCTCATGGAGTTTATTGATGTAATCAAGGCTCGCAGTAGCGTTCGTGAATACAGTGATCGCCCAGTTGATGCTGAAACGATTTCCGCAGTTTTAGAGTGCGCGCGACTTGCTCCTTCATGGGCGAATAAACAGTGTTGGCGTTTTATCGTCATTACTAATAAGGAAACAATTGAACACATTGCTAAGAGTAGTATCATTAACCGATGGTTGAAGACCGCACCGGTTCTCATCGTTGCATGTGCAGATCCTGCGGAGAGTGGTTCTCATAATTCCCTTGAATATTATTCTGTGGATGTTTCTATTGCCGTTGATCATTTAATTCTTGCAGCAACCGATCGTGGACTTGGGACCTGTTGGATTGCTGGATTTAATGAGGAGAAACTCAAGGAACTTTTGGAAATCCCAAAGCGGATACGGATTGTAGCACTCACACCACTAGGGTATCCAGCAGGCAAAAAAGGTATCGTTGAACAAATCACCAAGACGTTACTGAAAGCCAAGAAACGAAAAACACTTGATGAAATCGTCCACTATGAACAATGGTAACTTTTTTCCATGATTTTAAATAACTGATGAGTCTTCCCCCTCTTGATGCGTGCTTAAGAGATGACACCACTATCAGTTGAGAAAAAATCTTTCTATGTTATTATACTTCTTCCGATTATTTTCTGGGCTTTTGCATTTCCCTTCATTAAAATTGGTTTGCAGGAGCTTAGTCCAGTGAATCTGACAATTCTGCGTCTTTTCCTCGTCTGTGGTGTCTTTTTATTTCTCATGGTGATTATGCCACGGAAGTTTACACCATTAAAAAAAAAGGATCTATTACCGTTGTTTTTCCTTGGATTCTTTGGAGTGGTTGTCTATCATCTCGGGTTGAATTATGGAGAGTTGTATATCTCTGCGTCGGCCGCAAGCTTAATCATCGCATCCATCCCAGTGTTCACCGTGATTTTCGCAGCGCTTCTTCTCAAGGAAAAGTTAACAACAAAGATCGTGAGTGGTGTGGTACTATCACTTGGTGGGGTCATGATTATTTCTTTAACAGGGACCTCTTCAAACCCATTTGAGATAACCTATTTATCAGCGGCGGTAGCAGTATTCATCTCAGCTCTTGCCGGGGCTGGTTATACTATCGCTGGAAAAAAACTCCTCACTCGCTACTCCGCATTGTCTCTGACGGTGTATGCTTTCCTTTTCGGTTCCTTAGGTCTTCTCCCATTTGTATCTTCTTCATTAGTTGAAGAGATCATCGAGCTATCCTTGAATGGATGGGGTGCCGTTCTCTTTTTAGCATTGTTCCCGACAGTTGTTGGGTACATCCTTTGGTATGTCGCCCTTGAGATAAAAACCGCCTCTGAGATAAGTGTTTTTTTATATTTTATTCCCGTCCTCTCCACAGTTATCAGTTTTTTCCTTTTTCAGGAACCAATCACCGTGTTGTTTCTTCTTGGCGGAGTACTTGTAATTGGAGGCCTTATTGTAGTACATATACAAAAAACCTCATCGGTTCAGAAATCATAATCGATTTCTTTGTATTGTAGAGTATGTATCCCTTATTTTTTAGAACACACATAAATGGACATACCTTTTTATCCTTGTTTTCTTTCTCACATCTGGTTTTATGATTTCTGTCTGCAATCTTACAAAGCGATATGGGAAAAAAACGGCGCTGAAGAATGTTTCTGTCGATTTCATTGATGGAAATGTTATCACCATCATGGGTGAAAACGGTGCAGGAAAAAGCACCTTGCTTAAAATTATTGCAGGTATCCTCCCTTTCGATACAGGGGTCATCACTATTGATTCTTTCTCTCTTCAGTCCCAGTCTCTTCAAGCACGAGAACGCCTCGGATACCTTCCTGAGATGCCTGAATTATACGATCGGATCACTGGTCGGGAGTTCCTGTTCTATATCGCATCCTTACGAAAAATTGCTGACGCAGAGAAAACCATCAATACTCTCTCCCGAACCATAGGGATCGATCAGGCATTAGATTATGAAATTGGTGGTTATTCAAAGGGTATGAAACAAAAAATATCACTTCTCTCTGCGATTATGCACCAACCACAGAACCTCCTTTTGGATGAACCAGTCTACGGTCTTGACCCGCTTGCATCACGGACTATCCAAGAGTTCATTAAAAAACGACAAGGAACCACGGTCATAGCGACTCATTCAACACAACTCGTTGAACTTGTCGCAGATTCTGTCTATTTCTTAATGAACGGCACTATTGTTATTCATGACAGCGTCAATAATTTGATGAAACAGCATGGGACTATTGAAAACGCCTATTTCCATTACAAATCCACCACTGAAGATCATTAATCAATCACCAGCACAATAATGAGATGTCCATTGAAATACACAGAAACCATCTTTTTATATTTTTAATTGACAAGTAGTTGGGAAGATAAAAAAATGAGAAAGATTATCTATCCAACAGACGAAAAAAAGAAAGAAAGGTTATGTTATATTATACCACTGGACAAATATATGGATGGGGGGTTTCTGTTGGAGCTCTATCAATTTGAAATCCTATCAGAATGTATGGTAAGAAGGAAATATAACTGTTTTTCCCCCATATAAGATATATATGTTTCGATGAACCTTTATTCCAATAGTTACCATTCCACTCATTTTTCGATTGTAAAAATCTGATTTTTCCATAGTTATCATTATCATAAAAATTGTTGTTTTTAATGAAATTAGCTTGCTCAAAATTACCCACCAAATAAATGTTATATCCACCTTCAACAGTTCTATCTCCATTATATGAAAGGTTATTTCTAGAAAATGTAATACCGCCAGAATGATATACTTCAATACCACTTAAATTATTATATTGAATAAAATTATAATCAATAGTACAATTATTTGATTTTTCAATATACAAAGCTTCATCAATATTCCAACTAATGACATTTCTTTGAATAAGACAATATGCAGATTTAATAAGATGGATGCCTCTTCCATTTGACGTAATTTTATTTTCATATAGTTCTACAAATTCTGAATATACAACCAGAATGCCCTCTCCATTACAATTGATAATATCAAAATTAGATACATTTGTTCCGCTAGCCTCTTTTCCAATTATAATAATGCCTACTGCAGGATCACTAACTAATGGTCTATCTGTAGTATTCCCATTTTGATCTTCATCACTCCCTACTAATGTTATTTTCTTATTAATGATAACATTCTCATTATAGGTTCCCTTGTATACTATCACAGTCCCACTTAAATGTACTGCATCCACTCCTGCTTGTATTGTATTAAAATGATCATACCCCCAGCCGGGTGTACTCTCATTGTAATCATCATCTACATATGCGATATCTTGCAGTGAAAGCGGGATGATAGTTGTATCCCCTGATTCATTTATCCCAAGTGCAAAACTAGATATGTTACAAATCAACAGAAATGTGATTGTCGATTGCACTAACCTTTTCAGATTATCTGTCTTTTTCATTTTCCTTTGGCCTCCACTTATAAAATCACATAAGATTAGTTATCCTAATAAATTTATTTAAATGTTTTTAATTAAATATTAACCAAACAAATATTGTGATAATTTTTTGTAACCACATGTTCAATATATGTTCGTGATATATTTTTCTCATAAAAATGCTTATAATATGAAGTTGGGAAGAAAGTTGGGGAATATTTTGTCTGGGTGTATAACGATAAATACAACTAATAAATACACTGTAGAGAAGTTTAAAGAGTATCTCTATCACAAAGAGAATCGTTTTGCACAGAAGCAACTCCTGCCGGAAACAAGATGATGATAAATACAATAACATTCGGAAAAGAACTTTAAAATTTTTGGTAAAGATTCTCTTGCCGGATCCATTGTGTGCTGATAGAGGATATATTTCTTTCTTCGTCTTATGTTGTTTTTCGCTGCCACCTGATAAATTAAGGAGAATGATGTTTTTTTGTCGTAGATGGTATTTTTTATGAGGTACCTTTATATAGTCGCAAAAACAATATATATATGAACACTATTAGGTAAGAAAATAGGGGAAATAATCTATGAAGAAATTACTTCCGTTATGTATTATAGGAATAGTAGTCCTCAGTGGACTAGGGGCTGTCGCACAAACTACTTCAGAGTATCGAATTGAGACGACGATGCTTAATTTTTCGGAACCAAATGTTCAAACTAAGAACACGTATGCATCTGTTTTTTTACAAGAAGCAAATTCTTTTATCATGCAACAGGGCAAGCCACTGCTCCCTAGTTATATCGAAACATATACGTTTCCGTTTAAGACAATTATCAAGAGTGTTCTGGTAACGCCACGAGATATAACAATCAAGACCATTGTAAATAATGTCGAGCCAACTCCACGACAAGTGCTTGTTGGTGAGCCTGTTACAATAGCAAATGAAGAACAGATACAATACGGGGATGAACCATACCCCACAAGTTGGTTTACTTACCGTGTTGGTTGTGGGCTTTATGATGGGACGCTTAGCACGATAGTGACTGTAGAGGTTTATCCGATTCAGTATCATCCAGCAGAGAAAATACTCAAAAGTGCAAAAGAAGCGACTGTCGTTATTGAATATACTACACCATCTCCGGAACCGGCATCAACCCGAGACAATTATCAACTTGTCGTGATAGGTCCTGCTGAGTTTAGCAGTCAAATCGCACCACTTATTACTCATAAAACAGGAGCGGGAATCACTTCACGGTTTGTCAGTTTAGAAGATATCTATGCAGGCACATACTTCCCTGCTACGGGGAGAGACAATCAAGAGAAGATAAAATACTTCATTAAAAATGCTATTGAAACCTGGCTTACCGGTAGTATATTATTGGTTGGAGGACAGCTGAAATTGCCAACAAGAACAACGCATGTATATATTGATGATGAGGAACCAAGCCCTGAGGTTTTTGTCAGTGATCTTTACTATGCAGATATCTACAATTCAACCGGCGGGTTCTGCAGTTGGGATTCCAATGCAAATGATATCTTTGGGGAATATCAATGGGAAGGAAAAACCGATCAAGTCGATCTTCATCCGGACGTCTATTTAGCACGGTTAGCTGCAACATCCACAAGTCAGGTCACGACATGTGTGAATAAAATTAAACAGTATGAGACTACACCAGGGTATCAACAGAGTTGGTTCCCGAAGGTGATTGCCATCGGCGGTGATTCCCATGAGGATGATGATGATATTGACGAAGGAGAATACACCAATCAGAAGGTTATCGATGTGATGACTGGTTTTGCCTCTGTTAAACTCTGGGTGACAAACGGGATGTTAACAGGTCTTGCCCCCACAGGTCTTGCCAACATTAAGGATTCCATTAACGATGGTGCTGGGTTTGTCGCTTTTAGCGGGCATGGGAATCCTCAAGCTTTTGCCACGCATCCGCATACGCAGTTTGCACTCTGGGTGCCTACGCCATTTGGGAACATTAAAAACAGCGATGTTCAATCACTTACCAATGGAAATAAACTCCCCATTGTGACTGTTGAGGCATGCTCTACTTCGAAATTTAATTCTGATTCCAATTGTTTTAACTGGGCGTTTCTCTCTAATGCAAATGGTGGAGGTATTGGGAGTTTTGGAGCCACTGCATTAGGATGGGGATATGTTGGGACCGGTACAACTCAGGGTTTGATTGGAAAAATGGGACTTGATACCTATAAGGCATACAAACTTGATAAAGCAACGACGTTTGGTGAGATGTGGACAAAGGCACTCAACCGATATATCAAACCATCAATGCAGCCGACTGATTATAAAGTGGTAGAAGAATGGATAGCGTTTGGTGATCCAAGTCTTGCCATCGCTGAGGAATCACAGGCCCCAGCAAAACCAGCCACGCCCACGGGGACTACATCGGGAAACATCAAAACGGAATATGAGTATTCCTCTTCAACAACTGACCCTGATGGTGATAAGGTATCATACATGTTCGACTGGGGCGATGGGACATTTAGCAGTTGGGTCGGTCCAGTAAATAGTGGCGTTCCTGCGTCAGCCAAAAAGACATGGACTGTGAAAGGGACCTATAGTATTAAGGTGGTCTCAAAGGATGAGCATGGTGTTTTGAGTGAATGGTCAGATCCGTTACCCGTAACGATGCCGCTGGCCTACGAGCCACCGTTTTTACGTCTCTTAGAAAAACTATTCGAGTGGTTCCCAAATGCGTTCCCACTGTTACGGCAGCTCTTAGGGTATAACTAGCCACTTTATCCTCATTCTTTTTTTTCTTCTTTTTTTTGTTTTTATCATCTTTTCTTTACAAAGGACTATCGTTGTGAGGATATGTTTTTAAACTATCTATCAATATGAAAACATGAATAAGGGAGAGGAATCATGGCGAAAACAAGTAAAAAACAGCTTGAACTAGATGAAATAAAGGTCATCAACCAACTACAGAAAAACTGTATGGAGAATCTTGATTTATTCGCAAAGAATTGTGGTTTCTCACGACAGAAAGTATGGAGAATTATAAAAAACCTTGAGGATAATAAAATCGTCTGGGGGTATACTGGTGTTATCGATACAGAGCCTTTGAAGAAAAAACGGTATATGTTGCTTATGAAACGGAACGTTCAAAAGATAAACCAAAAAATCGTCGATATTCTTCTTTCAAGAGAATTCGAAGAGGTCGTCGCAAAACTTGGCATCACCATTGAAACAAGTTCATATACGCATGGGGAGTATGACTGGATAGCGACATTTCTTGCTCCCGATATCATCTATGCGAAGAAATTTAGTGAATTAGTGAAAACGACGTATCCTGATACGTTTCAGAAAATCGATCTGCTTGAGACACTTTTTGACATTAAACGACAAAACATATTTAATCCAAATGCAAAAAAGATCAAGGAAATCATCTAAGAGATATTTTTTATAGAAAAAGATACAGGTCATCTCGCCAGATTCTGATTTCCTTTGGTGTTTTTCTAAGTTTAATTTATGAACATCGTAATCGTTTATGATAACTTCTTTTCAAGGAGAAAGTAATTTCGTTATAAGAGAAATAAATTTTTTCATCGATATTCTTAAATAACGTATCTTCCTTTCTATGCCAACCGAGGGTTTTGGGACACCATGTTTCAAACAAGTAGCGTTCTTCTCCGTGAAATAACAAGAAATCTCAAACGAAAGATGAAAATGTCCCCTCTCTTGTACACGTTTTTCTCGGCGATGGTTTTTTTCTCACTTGTCATGTTTGCGTTTCTAACGTATTTCCTTCTTTACACAGAGTTTTCGTTAAACTTCATGGACGTCTTTTATACTGTATTTTTCTTACTGCTGATGAAATCGGCCTCTGACATGCATACCTATTTTATTTCCTCGCCCCAGATTTCATATGGGCTCTCAACAGCTGTCTCACAGAGTAAAACTGTTGGCAATGTTGTGGTGACCATCCTTGTCATCAATACCTTTCTGTGGTTTTCCTTCTCAGTAGTGTATCTTCTTGTTCTGTCCGGGCTTGGGATTCCTGCTACCTATCCTTTGGAGTATGTTCTTTTTAGTATCGATATCCTTATTGCTCTCCTTCTGGGTTGTTCTCTGTCGCTTCATTTCTTCTCTTCAAAATACTATCGTATGATACCGACGCTTCTTTTGCTTGGTTTTTTCTGGTTGTCACAAAGCATGGTGTATATTGCTTGTATGCTTCCCCTTGCACTCCTCCATTGTATCTGGAGTCTCTCGCATCCGATGGACTCGTATCGATATGTAAAACGCAAAGAACGATCCAGTAAACAGCTTCATCTGCGGCCCCATGGCGTGCTTCATAGCTTGTTCATCCGGGAAGTCACTGGGGTTTGGCGTGAACGTCTGTATTTCAGTTTTGTCTCAATGTCCATTATGACGGCGGTAGGCACAGGGTATCTTTTCCTTTATGGGGCAGAATTGCTTATCCCGGAGTCACTTCAGCGATACGTCAGTGGGTTTCTCCCTTCTTTGTTCGTGTTCCTCGGTTGCTATATCGTTGTCATGTATACTGCTGTCTTTCCCGCTCTAAACCTGTTTCTGACCGAAGAAAAAACCATGTGGATCCTTCGGAATCTCCCTCTTACAAATGAGACAATAATCTATGGGAAGACACTTGCCCTATCGTTGTCTTTCCTTACCACTCTTCCGTTTCTTGCAGTTATCCCTCTTTTTCTTGGCGTTGATGATCTTTTCTTTTTACTGTGGTTCCTTGGATTTTCGTTTCTTGCCGCTGTGATTATCGCAGTGCCTCTGGGGGTGAAATACGTCGGGAAAAAATCCGACATCCTTCTCTTATACAGCGTTGCGATGATCTTGTTTGTCCTTCTGAGTGTCGTGGGCGCTGGAATGAACATTCTTAGGAGTAGATCATCTCTTTCTATTCTTCCACTGTGTGTCTTGCTCCTTTGTTTGGAGTTCGTCTTGTTGTTTTTATCCTTAAAAATTTCTGCCCGAACACTTGCTTTTCCATTTAAACATCCAGATGTCTATACGTTGTGATAGAAATTTTTCATTGAAAAAGAAAAAAGACGTGTTGTATTATCCTAAACGCAAGGACGTATAGGTTCCTCATTCGTATTTTCGGTTGAACCAGGATGATAAAGTTTATATCTGGTCTGTGGTATCATTACATAGCGTGGAGGAAACGTATGAAAAAAAGAATTATTGGACTTGGTATCTGTACCTTGTTACTCTTCCCTTTGATATCGTTACCCTCAGCAGCAGACCCGGCTCCTGATTTGATGATTAAACTCGTTGGTGGACTCCCATTCCCGTTGCTCTTCCATTATGTCGGAGGCGTTATTTCAAACAAGGGAGACACAGCTGCGTATAATATCTCCTACACACTCACCCTTCGTGGGGGTATTCTTGGGACGACCAATGAAACAGTTAATGGAAACACAGAGGAGATTCTCCCTCAGACCGCCTATGCTGTAGGCATCTTCAATGCATACGGGTTTGGTCGTGTGACATTAACTCTGATGGTTACAGCATCCAATGCAGCAAACGTAACAGACGCAGTTCAAGGGCTTCAGCTCGGCGGATTCACATGGATCCCGTTTTCATGGATGAAACGCTAACCACCTCATTCATCTCTCTCTATCTTGTATCCCTTTAAAAATCTGTTTTATGTATCGAGGACAAAAAGATGCATCTCATTTGATTGAATTGATGTAAAGTAAAAATCTGTTCATTTAAGAAATCACGTATTTTTATAAAAAAATCTATTTCAGATTCAGGAGGTTTAATCCACTCTCATTATCGTGTTCTCTGCTGACGACTCCCTCGATGATGTCAATAATCCCTTCGAAGGTTGCACTGATTACCGCTGAGGTCAGATGACCACCCAGTGCTTTATGTTCCACATTACAAATAGTCACATGCAGATGAAGGTAGACGTCGCCATTCATCCTTGAGATATTTCCGACAAGTGGCGCTATTTCATGATCCCCTGTGAACTCTTTTGACTGATATTTCTTTGTTTTCGTATTCATCAAACCAATCGTAATTTTATCTGTTGCACCTATTCCAACGATTGATCCTAAGGTAATATCCAGGGTCTTACATAAAGTCTTCAGGCAGTCAACAAGCTCTTCTCCTTTATCGATTCGGACGATAACCTTGTTGTGGAATTGTTTGAAATTCATTGGGTATGATTCATCCAACTGTCGTATTTAAGATTTATGAAATTATTCTCTCCTTCATTCTCCATATCTATTCCAATTGTTCAAACAAAAATCCAAATCGTTATATAAACAATATTTTTTACCGGAAAAATATACAAACGTGGGAACTACGAGTCATTATATCAGAGAGATATGTATTTAAATAAAAAAGCGCTATCGTATTCTAACGAGAGGAGAGTGGGTATGACGAAAATAAATATCATGTATGAGATTGATTTTGAGGATTTTCTCGATGAATAACGAGGAATGAAGAAAATAGGAATTGAGACGTCTATGACGAAATATGTCCTGTTTAATAGCATTGTTCTCTTTATTGGTCTTTTACTCATCATCTTTATGCGGGATGATGGGACTGTTCTTGGTGGTTTTATCCAACTTATAGGATTATCATTAACCATTATCAGCGGATTTTTATTGATTTTAAGTTTCTTTGGTCTGACACTGAGTCGTTTACCATAAAAAATAGGTGTTTAACACATATCATTATGTTTTTTA
>JAFGFQ010000041.1 GCA_016930995.1 Thermoplasmatota archaeon
AAGGGAGAGTGTCCCTAGTACTGCAAAGGGTATCCAGATACCAAAAAGATCAGAGAGAACGCCGCTGAGGAGGAGAAGAACGGTCCCACCACCGGTCTGGAAGGTGAATGTTAATCCAAAGGTCCATCCCTCGACCGACTCGTCGGTGACTTCCGATACAAAGGACACCAGAGCTGGATAGGTCATAAACACGGATATGCCAAGGAAGATCATCACGATGATAAGGAGAACAAGATTTGTGAAGATCACCAAGGATATGCTGAGAACTCCCATGGCCAGGTAGGATGTGACAAGGAGTTTTTTTCGACGAATGTATGAACGGATCTTCCCGTAGGATAACGAGGTGATACTGCCGATACCTGCCCAGAGGGCTACCAAGAAACCAATGATTGGAAGTGATAGGGTCGTACGCTCAGCGAGCAGTAAAGGAAAGTAGGTCATGATGATCCCCCAGGATGCACCGCTAATGATAAATGCTGGTACGAGAAGTCTCATTGCTTTAATTCGTTTCAGGGCATCGGTTGCCATTTCATGCAGTGAATGTTTTTTTGGTTCTTTTGGGACGATGACAAGTTCTCTTTGCAGCTGTTTAGTAAGGATGAAACTGATAAGAAGACCAATGAGGCACAGACAAGCCCAGGCATATAATGGGATCGTCCAGTGTGTCAACTGGGTAATATACAGGGTGGTAAGGATAGCAAGGAACGCTCCGAAATCTGACAGACCGCTTTGGATTCCCATCGCCCAGTCCAATCTCCCTTTTTTGAAGGTTCGTGAAATCCAACCGATACCAATCGGATGGAAAAATGATGTCGCAAACCGCATGAAGAATATTAAGAAAAGAAGCGAAAGATACCCCGTGCTAAAGCTAAGCAACACAAGGGAGATGCTTGTCAGGAAAAGCCCGGTGAGTAAAAACGAATTGACGTTTTTTCCATCTGCTAATCTGCCTAAGAGAAGTTGGGCGACCAGAGTGATGAACAGTCCACCACCGGTGATAATCCCTATTTGTGTATAGTTTAATTGAAACAATTGCTTAAAGATCGGGAAGAGAATGGAGATGACTGCGATCGAGGCATCATTAATCGCATGGATGAGGCTGACCGTTGAGAGGATCCGTCCCTGTTGTGACATACGTTGGAAGGGGGATATTTGCTTTCTGGTTATATTCTTTCCCTCACATAAAACAAGAGGGGAAAACATAAACAGCGTTAGGTATTACCCGTACGTATGTCACCACCAGCGGTTTTTGGAATCTATGGGGAATCAGATTCAGGAAAAACAACCCTTGCCGTACAGCTTATCAGGGAGCTTGTACGAGACGGATACAGGATTGCGACTGTGAAACAGACAAACAAAAGCATTTCGATAGATACGAAAAACAAGGATACGTGGCGGCATCAACATGCAGGTGCGTCACTTGTCGTATTCTCCTCCCGTAGCGAGACGGATTTTCTGCTTCATGAACAGATGGATAGCGCTGGTATTATCAGAAGAATCACTGAATTGAAAGACGTTGACGTTGTTATCATCGAAGGAGCTGATGATCCTGCCATTCTCAAGATACAGGTAGGAGCCGGGCGAAGAAGAAGCAACACCATAGCCAAGTATGATGGGAATATCCCGGAGATACTGACGCGTATCAAAAAAGAAATACAAAAAACCGTAGCTCCTCATCTTCGCATCACTGTCAATGGGAAGGCTATACCACTTACTGAGTTTCCTGAACAGTTCATCACAAACACGATACGTGCCATGCTTGGCTCTCTGAAAGGAGTTCAGGATATTCGAGATGTACGCATCGAACTGAAGCAGTAGAAAAGGATTGCCTTTGATTTTCTTTTTTTATGATCGCTGAAAATCCGGTTAAATCTTTATACCATCCTTATATTTCTTTTTTTATGAAGCCAAGAACACCTGCGTTGA
Organism: Thermoplasmatota archaeon; assembly: GCA_016930995.1. Next base: position 1,927 of record JAFGFQ010000041.1, read on the forward strand.
CGGTTGATGGAATTATCATTAACGAAAAATCGGTGCTTCTTGTGCAGCGCAAATATGAGCCGTTTCGAGACCATTGGGCGTTACCCGGTGGTTTTGTGGAGTATGGCGAAAAAACAGAGGATGCCGTGATTCGGGAGGTTTTTGAAGAAACAGGTTTAAGAGTGAAAATTAAACTGTTGCTTGGGGTGTACTCTGACCCAGGTCGTGACCCACGGGGACATACAGTCACGGTGGCGTATCTGGTGGAACCGATCGGTGGAACAGTAAAAGCTGGGGATGATGCGGGGAGTGCAAAGTTTTTCAAGGTTGATGAGTTACCAGCATTAGCATTTGATCATGCGCAGATACTGATGGATGCATTCAAGAGGAGTAATTATGGAATTTTGTCCTAAATGTAAAGTACTGATGCTTCCCAAGGGAGATTGTTTCGTTTGTAGTGGCTGTGGGTTTGAAAAGAAGAAGCACGGAAGCGAAATGGTTGTCGAAAAACAAAAAAAGAAGGAAACAGTTTTTCTGGAGAAGAAGATCGATATCCTACCTAAAACACGCATCGAATGCCCGAAATGTGGAAATAAAGAAGCATATTGGATTTTACGGCAGACCCGGGCAAGTGACGAACCTGAGACAAGGATTTTTACCTGTACCAAATGTGAGCACCGATGGCGCCAATACTAACCATATTCTTTCCTATATCATCCTTGTTCGGTATGCGGCTTGCTTTCTCCCGGTCTATAGAAAAGTATATTAACAATCGTTAACATAGGATTCTTACAATGAAGCAGAGCACGGACCTTTCTGAGATACATCAAAGCTTGATTGAAACCTTCGAGGAAGTAAAAAAAGCAGTCCAGAAAAACGAACGACG
>JAFGFQ010000002.1 GCA_016930995.1 Thermoplasmatota archaeon
TGCGTCGAAGGAATGGTCAGGAAAACTGGTGTGCATGAAATCCTGTTGATGAAATGTGGTGTTGTGTTCAACGTGGTGTTCTTCTGCGAGGTGCTGTGCTGTGGTGATGTGCTCTGGGATGGTGGTGATGCCAGTGAAGTGAATGGTCGGATGTTTCTTGGCAAGGTGGAGTACTGTGCCGCCGACGCCGCATCCTGCATCCAGTACTGTGGTGATGGTGGTGGTGTGTAATCCGAGGAGCTGCCCAACGAGGTCGTTCATGCGCTGTACAGCTTGGTGATGTGTTCGTATGCCTTTGTCGTAGTAGCCATGGTGGATGCAGTGGGTGGTATCGACGTTGAGGAGTTTGACGATGAGCGGCCAGGTGGTCTGGTAGACATCGGTGGGGTCCCTGGATGTCATGTGGTACGAATCGTGGTGTTGGTTTAAGGATTTGGGTCAGGTGGGCAGTAAGTATTTATGTGTCATTGGTATCAGAAGTAATGCTGAGGGAGTCGTATTCTTCACATCTATGGTGCTGGGCTGGCTGGGTTGTCTGCTGCGATTACGCTGGCGCGGAAAGGCCATGCAGTCACGGTGCATGAGAAGGAAGAGCGGGTTGGTGGCTGTCCAGGTTGTACTCCGTCGGTGCACATGACACCTCTGGATTTTGTCAGGATGGAGCAGTACCTGGGGTTTGATGTGCAGCCGTGTTTCTCACCTTTGGAGGCGTTCACTGCGTATGTGTATGGGAAGAAGGTGCAGTTGAGTCCGCAGGGGTTGTACGTCGTACAACGTGGTGCAGGTCCGACGTCGTTGGATTCGTTGCTGTATCAGCTGGCGGTGGAGGCTAGGGTGGAGGTCGTGTTCTCTGATTCCTTGGAGCCTGGGATGCTGTCGTCAGTGCCGGAGGGCTCGTTGATTGCAGTGGGGACGTACTCGGGGTTGATGGATGCTTTGGGTATTCGTTTTTCTCCGTTCATTCACTATGATACGAAGGGTCCGATGAGTGGGAAGCAGAAGAGGTGTGTCGCGTATTTTGAGTCGTATGTGGCTGGGTACAAGTACGGGTATGTGGCGGTGAAGGACGGGTGTGCGTCTGCTGAGGTTGATCTTTTGGTGACGCAGCCGTACCAGGAGGATTTACGGTGTTTTCAACGCATGATTCTGGAGACGGAGGGGTTTTCGTTTGAATCCTGGGAGGTAGTGGAGGATGCGATGCCTCGGGAGGTGTCGTGGTGCCGGCGGGTGGCTGGGAAGTCGTTGGTGTTGGCTGGGGCGCTTGCCGGGTTTCATGATCCGTTGTTTGGGTTTGGGGTGAACAGTGCGCTAGTGTCCGGGAGGATTGCTGCCGAGACGATGGTGTCAAAGAAGAAGGGGTATGAGGAGTTTAAGCGGTTCTCTGGTCGTCTGCAGCTGATGTTTCTGCTGTCCAGGGTGTACATGCATCTGCCTCTGCGGGATCGGTTGGTGCCGTGGTTGTTCCAGCCGTCTGGGAGATTGATTCCTTTTGTGGGGAAGAACTTCCAGAGCATCCCTGGGTTTGTTCCCGCGGAGTGTTTCAAGATAGAGAAGGTTGAGAATTGTAAATATTAGTCTATTTTGTTGTATCCGACTTCTCGTTTGATGAGGTCGATTATTTTGACAGTTTTATTTTCGATACAGTAAATAACTCGATAATCTCCTATACGTAATCGGTGTTTCTTTGGCTTGGTGCTCTTGAGTTCCTTGATATCACATTTCGGACGGTGGGTATAGGGGTCTATTTGAAGCTCGTGGAGCGTGTTGCGTATCTGGTTCTGGTTTTTTTTTGGTAGTTGGTTGAAGTGATGTTGGAACGTTCTTGAGACAAGAACCGTATACGCCATTTCGTTCACAGCTCATCGAGAGGGATGAACTCATCTTTGGCAAGAATTGCATTCCAGTCTTTATCTTGTTTTTTCCATGCGTATCGTACGATGAGTTTTTTTATGATGGAGTCGTAGGTTTCTCCTTTTGTGCCGAGTTGTTGTAATGCATTTTTTGTTTCTTGGGTTATGGAAATTGTTGTGTTTACCATGGGTGGGACCACCATTTCGTTAATTTTATAATTATTATAACTGTTATAATACTTATAATTTTTGGTGATGTCAGAACCCAAGCATGGTGTCTTGTTCATCGTAGTGTGACTCCGGTTGAACGTATCTTCTTGATCATCGTTGGGTTCCAGGTCCAGACGATCCGTCCGTCAGTGTCGATCATGAGTTTGCCTGAGGTCTCGAGGTAGTCGATGATGAGGCAGAAGGTTTGGTACATCATTTTCTTGGGCAGTGCCTTCCAGAGCTCTGTTTTCTTTGGGTAGTTCATGTGTTGAGCCGCCTCCTCAACCATGAGGATGGAGTCGAGTGTTGGGTAGTGGATGATCTGTTTCATGCGGTCTTTCGCCATTATATAAGTTTATATAACTCTTATATTTATACATTGTGGTCTACCTCCCGTTCTTGGTGAAAATTGGAAGGGTGTTTCTTGCTTATAAACCCTCACAGGGGAGGTCAGTGAAAGTATTATGGCATATTAATTATAATAACATTAATTGAAAAAGATAAACTGCTAAGAGAGATGAGAAAACAGGAAATTATAAGTATACGTTGTCTACATATGAGCAATGAAGGCCATGGAAAAAAAACGTTTGACAAAGAAAGAAAAAGAGGATATCGTCGAGTTAGTGAGAAGCAGAAAAAAGTCAATAAAATACTGCTCGAAGGCCCATTAACTTTTGTGTTGTGTAAAATGCTTCGTCAGCCATTGTTCAATCATTTGACCATACTCTGATTTCATGATGATCTGTAGCTCTTCTATCCGTTGTGTTTCATCCTCAATGTTTGTTACTCTGAAGAATTCCCGTTCTAAATCATGGTCTTGTTCGTAGATGATCCTCCTTTTCTGTAAATCCAAATCTTCCGTATCTGTGGCAGATGAGCGATAGTGGTTCTGTCGGAGGAACTCTTCTGCAGCAAGGAGTGAGGTCCGATGATTCCCGTTTTGAAAGGGATGTAAGGTGATGATGGCGATACAGTAGGCGAGTGCTTTTCTTACGACGTTTTCCTCGAAGTGCTGTTCAACAAAACGCATGGTGAAACGTAGGTCGTCGGGTTGAACGAGGTGGAATGTATTTTGTTCTTTGGTTATGCCTAAGCTGACATTATTGATCTCGATGATTTGCTTGTCAGAGAGATAGCGTATCAGAGACATAAAAGAGAGATGCACGTGATATGGTATTAAGCAAAGAGAGGGGTCACTGAAAGTATTATGTCCCGTTTATTATAAAAACATTGAATGAATAAATCTTAGATAGAAGGAAGCTTTTAATAAGTACACATAATGCGAATAGTGTAATGAGGAACCGCCAAAACCACAAAAAACTCAAGCAAGAACTACGACCGGAATATGTCAAGAAAATTCAAAGAATTGAGAAAGGAACGTTCATTCAGTTTTCCTCTATAGAAGAGTTACGCAAACTAATCGAAACATAATGCAATGTATTTTTTCGTAATACCTACCAGCTGTAATGAACTTTTATTAATCTCCATGTCAATTTTAGTATGACTATTATTGACTTCAATGTTAAAAAAAAAATTAGTAGTAATATTCGCTTAACCAGAAATGACCTGCTTTGGTAAAGTCTGATTAACCAATTTCGAACGGTGTATAGGATGTATTACGAATAGAGACTAATGATATCTTCTGTTGAATAAATCTTGATTCTTTGCTGTTGTTTCAATGCTTTATCGTTTGACCAAATCGCGCAGTTCATCTTCAGGGCTGTCGCAAAATACGGTGTGTCCTTTGGGTCCGGAGAGATCCGTTTTGCCTGTTCCCGGTATGGTTTTAATTCAATGAGGCTGATGATGCGGATTTCCGATTCCTTCAAGATATCGTGGACGACACGGGTGAGTTTTTTCTTCGTGGTGTGTGTTTTTCTTTCCAATTCAGGGGAATGATCGAGCAGTTCATCAAAGATGTATTCAGTGGTGTAGAGCTGTAGGTTGTCGTTGAGCAATAATTTTCTTGTCATCCCATTCTTTAATAACGCAGAGAAGAGGATGTTGGCATCAACGACAAGCTCCATTCATCAGACACTCTCTAATCTTTTTGCGACTTTCTTTGATACTTTGCTTCCGAGTTCAAGTGCATCGTCTTCGGTCAGTTCGCTCTTTGCGAGTATTTTGTCCATCTCCCGAAGGATCTTTATTTTTCGTATGAAAGCCTTTCGGGCGACGACAGACCAGTTGATTTCCGGGTAGAGTTCCATTTCCTTTTTCAGTTCTAGTGGTATTGCTAGGGTCATGCTAACCATTCATATCACCTGTCCATTATGTTTATTACGTGTGATATGTATGTTACGTCCATATATTTATGGTTTACGCTGGAACTCACAGGTCTCACGAGCCCATTTCCCAGATGACCAGCAAAGGTTATAAAGATAGATTAGGGGTCACTGAAAGTATTATGTCCCATAAATTATAATTTCAACAACCAGAAGGATTCTCTCTTCATTTTTCTCTTTAAAAAGCGTAAAATATAAGAAGGAATAAATAATTCTCTTCCTCAAGTCTACGAGTCTGGGAGAACTGAAGCTATGAATCTTCGTGAGATGCCGTGGTTTGAGCGTCCTGGGGCGCGGCTGAGGCGCAGTAGCCCTGAGGTGTTGTCTGCTGTTGGTCTTTTAGCAGGCAACCCTTAAATACACGTTATGATATATATTATAATGTATCGAAATTGATACATAGTGATATAAATGAGAATGAACTTGCTGTTAAAAAAATTGTATCTCGACAAAAAAGAATTCGCAACTTCAGAAGAACTTAAACACTATTGCAACAAGCTAGGGATCAACTACGAAAACACCATCCGAAACCTCATTGCACGGGGACACCTGATACGCATTTTCAAAGGAGTGTTCTACATCAAGAGCCTGGAGGAAAAAGAACTCGGAAAGACGACCTACTCCTACCACGAGCTCATCGCACACGGCCTCGCACTCAAACACATCACCGCCTGGTACTTCGGGCTCTCAACTGCCCTTAAGCTCAACCAGATGACCCATGAATCGTTCGCCGTCGACCATATCATCAACGACACGCTGTTCCGAGCCCGCCCCATGACCATCGCTGGACACTCCATCAAGGTCTACAAACTGTCCAGGGACCTGCTCACCTTCGGGGTGAAGACACAGAAGAACTACTGCTACTCAGACCCAGAGAAGACAATCCTTGATTTCCTGTACCTCTGGAGATACAACGGTGTCCCGGAAGAGCGGATACGCCTAGACCTCTCCGAGTACATCACCAACGTATCGAAACCGAAGCTCAAACGGTATGCACAATACTATCCACAGACCGTTAGAACCATGGTCGAAGGGCTCACATGAAGGAATTCATCGAGGACGTCGCGAAACGAAGAGCTATTCAGCGAACGGACTTACTAGAAAAGGACATGAGGATCCATTGGCTCCTCTCCGTCCTCGCGAAGGACAGGTTCTTTTCCCGTCACTTCGTCTTCAAGGGAGGCACCTGCCTGATCCTCTGCTATCTTGGGCACTACCGGTTCTCCGAGGACATCGATTTCACCTGGCGGCCTCAGTCCGTGTTTTCCGGGAAGTCGCAGAAGGAAATCAGACGGATGATCTCCGATTACAAGGAGAGGCTCGGTGCGCTGCTGGAAACCATCGCCCGCGTGCAGGGGTTCGACTTCCGCCTTGAGACGAAGAACACGACGTATGTGGAGTTCGGCGGAGGGAACAAGACAATCACGTTTAAATTGTGGTACGAGTCGGAGATGCTGATGACCCGCTCGTTCATCAAGGTGCAAATCAATTTCGTCGACCTGCTGCTGTTTGCTATACGCAAGCGCCGCGTCCACAGCCTGCTTGAGGGGACGTCCGATAAGGAACTGGCCGTACTGTTTGATGAGGAGTATCAACGGTACACGACGCCGGTGTCGCTGGCTACCTATGACATCAAGGAGATTATATGCGAGAAGGTCCGGGCGATTCTGACGCGCCAGGGGGTGAAGGCACGTGATTTCGTCGATGTCTTTCTGCTTGAGGAGCGGTACGGCATCCGTGTCCGTCCCCTTGCACCGCAGATCGTGGAGAAGACGCGCTTCATCCTTGCGCTCTATGAGAAGTATAAGAGGAACCTTGATGAGAAACGAGGATTGATTGCGTCCGGTGAGCTGTTCCGGTGGGGCACCGAGCAGAATCTTCTCCTGGAGTCGCTCGATGAGGGGAGGTTCTACCGATTCGTCCAGCGGTTCCAGAAAGAACTCCAAGATATCGTCCGTCTGCTGCCCGAGTAGTGTTCAGAGAAGTAGAAAAATATAAGAATCACTGAATAATTCTCTTCCTCAATTCTACGAGTCTGGGAGAACTGATGTTATGCGTATCCGTGAGATGCCGTGGTTTGAGCGGCCTGGTGCCCGGTTGCGTCGGCAGGGTGCTGAGGCGTTGTCTGATGCTGAGCTGCTTGCTGTGGTGCTTGGTCGGGGCAGCAGGGCTGAGAACGTGCTTGACTGTTGCCGTCGGGTGCTGGCTGAGCAGAACCTGGATAAGCTGGCTGGGTTGTCGGTACCTGAGCTGTCGAGGCTGTTTGGTGGTGATGAGGTCAAGGCGCTGCGGGTGGCAGCAGTCAGTGAGTTGTTCCGTCGTCTGCGTCGGCTGCAGAGCCGGGGGTTTACCCAGCAGATCTCGTGTGCACAGGATGTGTACCACTGGTTTGCTGCACGGCTGGCTGACAAGAAGAAGGAGCACTTCTACTGCCTGTGCCTTGATACGAAGCATCGGGTGATTGCTGAGCAGCTGGTCAGCGTGGGGATACTGGATGCCAGTCTGATTCATCCCCGGGAGGTGTTTGCCCCCGCGATAGCGTGTAGTGCCCATGCGGTGATTCTAGTACATAATCATCCGAGTGGGGCGGCAGAGCCGTCAGTGAATGATAAGGAAGTAACGGAACTATTGATAGAGGCGGGGAGGATGATTGGTATTGAGGTGCTGGATCACATTATTGTTGGGAAAGAGTGTTTTAGTTCAATGAAGGATGAAGGATTGATGGAGGGATAGAAATCATGGTTAGGTTATATTTTAAAAAAATTAAATATATTTATCATTTTAACTCTGCAAGTTTCATTAAAAAATTAATTGGAGAATTTACCTTCTGATAATCTTTGTATAACATATCGATGCCCCGTTCGATATGGTTTCTAAAATATTTTGAAAAAAAAGTATCATCATCTATTTGTTTTTTTTCGTGTTGAATTATAAGAGTTTTAAAAATTAGGTCTTGATCTCCAGTAAGAGTTGGTCTGTTAAATTCCAATCCTTTCCTATCTTTTAGTGAGTAATTTTCTACTGGTTCATCAACAGTAAGTGATTCAGCTACCGCCAATCTACAGATGATGTTTCGTTTAAGGTCCAGTCTATTTGATAAGAAGGTGAGTTGTTCTGTTGCTGTTTCTGAGATTCGTAATTTATTTTTCATGTGATAGTCCTATTTGAAGAAATACCCTGGTTTGATTTTATCTTGGTCAGTTTGCATTAACGTATAAGATTGATTGATATGGGGTTTGATAAGTGTATAGATATTTTGGTCTATTTCTCGATCCTGTGAAAGCAGTATTACTTGACCACTTGCATTCGGGAAGAAATTTTTTGTTATATTTGAGACATGTTTTGTGTCGAGTTTCGCAAGGGGCGTATCGATAATCATGGGGAGTTTATGTGGTGAAAGTTTTGAAAGTCCCCATAATACTGATATTGCATAAATTTCTTTTTCGCCTTCAGATATACCCTCTTTTTTAATTTGATTTCCATCGTAATCAAAGAGTTCTGTAGTGAACGTATGAGGATCTACTTTTATTTCCATGATCATATCTTCTTTATTTGCTAGGTCATGATACATTGTTGATATAGTGTATTCAAGATTCTTTGTGTTTAATGTAACCATTTCTTTTACATAATCACTTATCGCGTTGTTGATCCGGTCAATAATGTCGATTTTTTGGTTATCTTCATCGATGCAGACGATATCTTCTTCATGTTCTTCAATGGTTCAATATACATTGTAATGCAACAACAGAAAAACCTTCACCCTTACCACGTCCATGATTGATAATAAGATGTATCGGATCAAAGAATCTTGTCTTCACACGTTCCTCGAAGATTCCAACCCCCTCTTCCCATTTCTGTTGTGAAGAAACATCATTGTCTAAATCATTTAATAAATCAATTCGTAAATTTTTCTAATCTTTACTTTTAAAATTCCCTGCAATTTTTATGTCATCATGATTATCCTTCATTTATGTACACTCCATATTTCAATATTTAGGCACATATTATTCTTTGTTTGATTTTTATAAATAAATGCTTGTATTCAAATACTACCTTACTATTTCTATTTTGGCTCGTGTGATTTCATATGGCTTCATTTACTGCACAAATGCTCGTAGGAGACTCTGATCCGTATCACGGTGGAATCAACCCAACACACTATTTATTTCTCTCAGAAAATAGTCGCCCAGCATGGATTCTTGTTCCACAAAATATTTTTGATAATAAAAAAGTAGAAAAAGGGAAAATTACCTGGATACCAAATCTAGATAGTATGCTGGAAGACGCTTTTTTGATGATTGCTATTTATATAATAAAAGACAAAGAAATCGTTAATTTAACAAAAAAATATTTTACGAATAGTGAAGAGAACTGGGTGGAACTGTATGAAGACATTTCAATTGATGATCGCTTTCATTTGTACGAAAAATGCAGGCAACTTAAATCAGATATAAGAATTGTGATAACAGTACTAGACGAATCATCAATCAAAGGGCACCTCAAAATAACAAAAAAATATCGTTTTAATATCACCATCTGTAAACAACAAAAAAGAAATCAAACAACTTCGAATAAAAAAGATTTCATAAATGATCATAAAATTCATTAGAGTTTTCATAATTTTTTCTATTCTGTTTAATACTAATTACAAATTAAAACCACATAAATGTAACAGAATATTTTCTTAAAAAAAAATAATCTTCTAAAAGTAGATTATTTCTTGCCAGGGTTCCTATATACTTCATCATGTTCTGCGATTCTAAGCAATTCCCATTTGCCGTTATAAGGTTTTAGAGAAAGCCTATACTTTCTATCGATTCTTATTGTAAAGACTGTGTCACATCCTTTAATCTTTTCAAAACCTAATCCTGAATGATGTATACGATATTCAAGCAAATACATGGCTTTCTCAAATTTAGCTTTTATTTCTTTAGGAAGTTGATTTAAATCGTTATCAAATGAACTTGATGTTATGACAGAAGATCTAGGTATTGATTGTATGAATTTTATTACATGATCAGGTTGTTTAACAGTTTGTACGATATAAACCGGGACATCTCCAAAATTTAAATCATGCATATAACAATCAAAGAGATTTTCTAGAGGAGAAATCCCGTGTACAATTGCACTATCTCTTATGCAAGTACCCAGCGTACGTCGTCCATTTGTGAAATTCTTTTTCCGTATATATTGATCGAATGCAGAATATCCATTTGGTTGAGATTTCATAAATTTATGTAGGTGTGGACAAACGCCTTTTTCTCGAAATTTATTATAAGCAAACGCGTTAGCAAGTGCTTCTTCAATAGGTTCATCCTGTGTTTGAGATTTCATATAGACATTCTTTAAATATTCTGTATAGTACGATTTATGGAAGCATGCAGAGGCTTCAAGAGTTGAAGCTGCAATATCTGTTATGAAATGGAAATACTCGTGAAGGAATAATAATTTGTAACCTTGTTGAAGAAAGTCCAATGTATTATAAGGACGGCCGTATTTTGATACTTGAATTATTTTTTCGAAAATATGCTTAACGAGGTAGTATATACCTTTATCGAGAATATATATCCCCCAACGATCTGCCGGATTCCAATGGAAGGAACGATACCACGCTAAAGCATCAATACCTCCGGATTTCACTTTTGCATCGAGTTCTTCAAAATCTACATCTGGTAAAACTTGAATATCGCCATTTGATATGTAGATATACTCGTCTCCATCTAGAGTTCCTATTGAAATATCTTTTCGATCATTGTCATCTGATAAAATAGATTTGGGTTTAGATTGTTCAATACTATTATGATATTCACTTTCTCTATGATACACATGATGTTGATTAGGAATTTGGCCTTCGATTAATTGATGGTGATACAATTCAGAGATTAAATCTGTTATATTCATTCCTTACACCTCTTATTTCATGTTTCATCATTTTTTTATATAGGAGATTTTATGAAATAGCTTATTGTTTTTTCTTTCCTCTTTTATTTTTAGGTTTTAACGTTATAATTTTTTTACGTTTTTTGGCAAAATTTCTTGTACCCGGCTTTGGGGCTATTGTTTTAAATTGTGGTCTTTTATGAATTGTCATTATTATCACACGAATTTTAGTAGTTGTTATCATTTATTAAAGCATTCGTTTTTTAGATATGCCTTATGCTAAAAATTCGATTAATTAAATGATATCAGAAATTTGTTACTAAATCGTTCAAAATAAATTTTCCGTCCATCGATGTCTTCATAGTTTTATTTTTTAGTGAGCTCCTCAATAAATTGTAAATCATTTTCCCACTTTTTAATGGCATCAACATATTTTTTATCCTTTCTTTTTTTAGCTGTAAAGATATATCTATGTAACTCACGTTTCACAATTATTACCCCAAGTTTGATGTAGGCTTTCTCTAAACATCTTCTTCTGAATGACACACTTGTTTTGTGTTGAACGTTATACCCATACTTACGTTTAAGAATCCCTTGCTCTCTCCATGAATCAACTCTTTTTACTTTCCTTCTTTCAATCTTTCGTATATCCTTTCCAAGAAGACTAATTGCATTATTACTAGATTTTGTTGGTGATTCCTTGGTATTATAATCATCCAGATTTCGAATCATCGTTTCCACTTTTTTAAAAACTCTTTAGCAGTGCCAACCCAAATACGTCTTGTGTAATTAGATTTCCCTTCTATATATCCCTTTGCTGAGACATTGTAGAAATCAGGATCATAGCTGATGATACCAATGACGCCTGGATTATCGACAGCTGCTTGAATAATAGATAAATCAGCTTGGGACGGCTGTTTGTCTCTATTTGCTTTTAATTCTTTTAGATCTGGCGAAATTTCCTTTACTTTAAACACGTACCCTGGATCTTTATCATGGCTACCTTTATTTTCAGCAATGACATAGTCTGTCGTCGCAATATCAGGACGTAATAACACCTCTTGACAATCAGCTCCGTTGTGAGGGTCATTATTTAATGCATGGATGATAATGTTAGCATCAACTAGATAGATTTTTTCTAACCGTTTAAAATTTGCATACCGTTCATCATAGCCACACTTCTTAAAATCCGGACAAATCTTTATTTTTGACTCTAGACTACGAACACGCCTTTTGCAGTTTGGACAAGTGAAATGCATTGCAACTCCGCCAGATTTTTAATACTAATTTAGCTGTATTCCCTTTTATAAATGAAAGATGTTGTATTTATTTATTTCTAATACTTTATGATAATAGTAAAAAAACAACTGAGGACATATAATTTCATATATTATTCATTCTGGGCTGTATCACCATTTATTTAAACAAATGATAGATTTCAAATTTGCATGTTGGTGGAAAAATAAAATTCAATGGATGGAAGCCTGAAGATTTTGATGCACTAAGGAATTTAAAAGATGAGGATGGAAAGAATGTAACCAGATTAATAGAAAAAATGGAGGAATATGTATCTGATGTACACAAGGAATTATTGAAACATGATAAATTCATAAATCTTGAACCAATGTTACGGAGTAAAAGTAAATTTTGGATAAATATAAATGAACCGATAGGTAGTACTTTCCATATCTGGGGAACATTAGGTAACAAAGATTATGTTCGGACCCACTCACAAAGTAATGAAGGTAAGGAAAGTCCGGTATCAATACCTCATTTTAGTTTTGCATTACACGCGACCCATTTTTCTATCGGGGTTCTTTGTGAAGGTGTGAAACCATCGAGAAAATTAAAAGATAATATAAGAAAATTCCCATTAAAATTTATGAATATTGCACAAGACCTTGATGGTTTTGAATTCACTATTTATAAACGAGAGCATGTAGAGGATAAAGAATACAGATGCACTGAAAAAAACAATTTCTTACTTGGTAACTCGTTAGATAAGCATGCCAATGAAATCATTATTAATTGTATGAATAGATACGATATGTGCTTGGTGTATTGCTCTAAATCATTCAATAGAGATGATCCAGTTCTTTATAATCAGTCATTTATTCAAACAAGTCGAGAAGTTATGGAAAAATTAGAAAACTATTATAATTTTTGCTGGCTAGGTTATTGATAACTTTACATGATAAAAATTCGGAAAGAAGCGTAAAAAAAAAAAAAAAAAAAAAAAAAA
>JAFGFQ010000158.1 GCA_016930995.1 Thermoplasmatota archaeon
CAACACCGGGGCCCGTAGCTTAGATCGGTTGGAGCAACCGGCTGATAACCGGTAGGTCGAGAGTTCAAATCTCTCCGGGCCCATCTTCTCTTTCTTTATTTTTTCGTAGGAAATACTATTATTTTTCTCCGGAGATCCATGCTTTAATACGACATGTCTTAACAATGGAAATAATACTTGTAATCCTGATCCGTGATTTCTCCCATGTAATTCTGCCATTCTTGTGTTTTTGTTTCGACGAACAACTCAGCGCCATCACGACCAATCGCTTCAATAAGGACGGTGTCTTTTCTGAACTCCTCTAATGCCTCCATGAGGTTTGTAGGCAGCCGCTTGATGTTATGGTCCTTGATTTCTTGTTCGCTCATTTTATAGATGTTTTGTGTGATGGGTTCATAGTTGATTTTCTTTTTTATCCCATCAAGACCTGCATGGATGAGTGCAGCAAAAAGAAGGTAGGTATTTGCTGCAGGGTCAGGGTTTCGTACCTCGACGTCCACGTTTTTCTTAGAGGGAATACGGATGAGGCTGCTGCGGTTATGAGGTGCCCACGCAAGGTAGATAGGTGCCTCATAATGGGGAATCAGTCGTTTATATGAATTCAGGGTCGGGTTGGCAATCGCTGCGATACCACGCGAATGCTCAAGAATACCTCCGATGAAATACCGTGCAGTTTGACTCAGACCAAACGGATCGTTTTTATCAACAAACTTGTTTTTGCCTTTATTATACATCGCGATATGTGCATGCATCCCACTTCCTGCCTCATTTGAAAACGGCTTTGGCATAAACGTAATATCAAAGTTAAATGCGGTAGCGATATCCCGTGAGATATATTTAAAAAAACTACAGAAATCAGCTGCTGGAATCACAGCAAGGTCTGCTATCTCGATTTCATGCTGTGATTTGCCTGACTCGTGATGATGATATTTCACAGGGTACCCACAGGCCATTAAAACGTCCGAGAGTTTTTTCCTATATTCTTTTGCTACATCTAGAGGGGGCGCGATGAAATACCCCTGGTTTGCTTTAATTTCAGTAAATTTATTCTCGTTATGATTGAAGACATAAAACTCGATTTCAGGGGAAATCATGATATTATCATACCCGTGATTTTTTGCAGTCTCCGTTGCTCGTTTCAGAATATGCCGTGGTCCTGCACGATACGGGTTATGATCGACATCGTAAAGATCCGCTCTGATTAGAGCCTCGCTATCAAGATGTGGAAGAAAAAGGAATGTTGCAGAATCAGGGACAGCAATCATATCTGAGCGTTCCACTTTACGGAATCCGACTGATGATCCATCGAACCGTGACCCTTTGGTAAGGATGTCGTCTTCAATGAATCGGCTCGCTGGGAAATGGAACACTCGCAATCCGCCCATGAGGTCAGTGAAATGAACTTGGATCCAGCGAATATGACGTGATTCTATTTCCTTTTTTATGTGTTGGTTCGACATGGCATAGGAGAAACAGTACGTATTATAAATTTTTTATGGATATTGATATATACTGAATAGATACTTATTAGGAGAACATCAGTTCATATACGTGAGAATCCACATGCTTAAAATCAATAACATCTACTGCATGGATTGCCTACAAGGCCTTCGAAAACTTGACCCCGCATCAGTGGATATTATCATCACTTCGCCACCATACAACATTGGAAAACAATATCTTTCCTACAATGATGTTCGACCACGAAGCGAGTATCTCGATTGGCTGGAGCAGGTTGCAGGAGACTGTACGACCGTTTTAAAGGAACATGGATCGTTTTTTCTCAACGTTGGTGGAAAACCAACTGATCCTTGGGTAGCTTTTGATATCGCGAACCGGTTTCGTAAGCATTATCACCTTCAAAATACGATTCACTGGATCAAGTCGATTGCTATCCCAAAGAATGATGTTGGTGATTATTCAGTGCTGACAGATGACCTTGCGGTAGGGCATTACCAACCAGTCAACAGTACGCGGTATCTGAGCAGTTGTCACGAATACATCTTTCATTTCACGAAAACAGGAAAGATCCCTCTTGATCACCTTGCGATAGGAGTAAAATACCAGGATAAAACAAATATCGGTCGTTGGAAACAAGCGTCAAAGGATTTACGAGGACGAGGCAATACCTGGTTCATCCCGTACCCAACCATACAGAACGCACGACCACATCCAACGACATTTCCAATAAAACTGCCTGAAATGTGCATTAAATTACATGGGATTACGAACAAGACCCTTGTGCTTGACCCGTTCATGGGCACTGGTTCAACTGCCCTTGCGTGTAAAAAACTTGGTGTGAACTTCCTTGGTTTTGAAATCGATACGACATATGTTAGGATTGCTAATGCTGAACTATCAAAATAAAAGAAGAAATGAATCGTTCTTTGATATTCCAAGAACGTACACAGTACCGTAGCTTTTTATAGCATGAAGATATCCTAGAAGAGTCGTATGAAACAGAGTAAAATCTGGTTGCATCATAGTATCTATATCCCCCCACTGTCACCAGCTTGTCGGATGTGTGCAAAAGGCTCGAAAATGGTTGTCCTAATAACTGGGAAATGCTCATCGAAATGCTATTACTGTCCCCTGAGTTTTCACAAAGCAGGTACAGATAAAATTTTTGCAGACGAATGGGAGTTGAAAAACGAGCATGATACTGACATACTCCTTCGTGAGGCAGAGTCCATCCATGCTTCCGGAGCTGGTATCACGGGTGGCGATCCGCTTCTTGTGTGGAGACGGACACAGGCCTATATTACCCTTTTAAAAAAAACCTTTGGCGATACCTTCCATATTCATCTCTATACATCAGGGTTAAAGAATGCCGCACATCTCCCCGAGATCGTGGCTGCTGGTCTTGACGAAGTACGGTTTCATCCAATGCCAAGCACGTGGAACAAAATGGAAGAAAGCCCGCTGAAAAAAATTATACGAAGGATGGTCCAAACTGCCGTCGATGTCGCTATTGAAATCCCTGTGATTCCAAAAAAAGATAAGGAAATTCTTTCATTGATTTCTTGGGCTGATACAGAAGGTATTCAGTGGGTAAATCTGAATGAACTGGAGTACTCCGAGCGAAATGTCCAGGCGTTTACCTCCAGAGGGTATCAAGTAAAAAGCGATGTATCCGCTGCGGTAAAAGGAAGTGAAGCTACCGCAAGAAAAATATTATCAATGGTCGAACAAAAGGGAGTCAATGTCGGTGTTCATTACTGTTCTGTCTCGTTTAAGGACGGTGTTCAACTCAGAAATAGATTGATACGACGTGCACATCATATCGCACAACCGTATGATGTCATCACAAAGGAAGGAACATTGATAAAAGGAGTTATTGACCATTCCTACATCTCTTTACAGCAAACCCTTTCTTTGCTTACAGAAACCTATCATGTCCCGACTCATCTCTGTTTTATTGACCTTGAAAAGAACCGAATCGAGATTGCCGCATGGTTATTGGAAAAAATCGCTTCCAACCTCGTACATCATGGATATCATTGTTACATTGTCGAGGAGTACCCGACCGCTGACAGGCTTGAGGTCGAGCGGACTCCTATGCCTTCTCTGTGAAAAAGGTTTTTATATGGGGGCTACATTCCCACCTTACCATTTCGTAAGGAATGGAATCGATGAAAGCTCTCAAAGGAGGCTAAAAAAATGCCGATGTACGTTAGATTTCAAGCATCAAAAGAACTGCAAGATTTAGCCTATGAATTGATCGAAAAGGCTCGAGATGGAGGAAAGCTCGGAAAAGGAGCGAATGAGGCGACCAAATACGTTGAACGAGGCCAGGCAAAAATCGTTGTGATGGCAGAGGATGTCACACCTGAAGAAATCCTTGCTCACATGCCGATTCTCTGCGAAGAAAAAAACGTTCCGTATACCTATGTTCCTAGTAAAGAAGAACTTGGTAATGCAGCAGGACTTGGGATTCCGACGAGCGCGATTGCAATCGTTAATCCAGGGCGGGAAAAAGATCTTGTGGATAATCTCATTAAAAAACTTGAATCAGTAAAGAAACAGGGTTAAGAGTATGGTTATTGAAGGAACACCATGTGAAGTCGTTGAGGTCATCGAACGAACAGGGATGGCTGGTGAAGCATCACAGGTGAAAGTCCGGGTTTTAGATGGGCGAGATAAAGGGAAGATCATCACCCGTAATGTTATGGGGCCGGTTCGATTAGGTGACATTCTCATGTTAAGCGAGACACAACGAGAAGCAAAGAAACTAGGTGGACCGCGATAAGAGGGAGACAAGCATGGTCGAGAAGAGAACGTGTTCATTTTGTGGATCAGATATCGAACCTGGAACAGGGAAATTATTTGTAAAAAAAGACGGTACCGTTTTATATTTCTGTAAGATGAAGTGCCAAAAAAACATGTTACACTTAGGTCGCATCCCTCGGCGGGTACGGTGGACAAAAAGTTACTCAAAGAAGTCTTAAACACAGAGACAATTTCATTTTTTCGTTGCAGGGCAAATTCCCGCATTCATTCTGTTGTTTTTCCTGTAAGCATCTTTCAGAGGTCATGGAGTATAGTATTATTGATCCTTAATACCTGTTCATTTGCTATCTTATAAGAGTTCTTCCTATGTGATGTTCTTTTGAGCAACTCTTTCTTCCGTCTCTTTATATGTTAATTCAAGAAATCTCCCCCTTTATATCAGAAAATATTAAATACTTAGAAAGAGAACATTATACGGAAATCTATTTCGAAGAAAAAATATATAGAAAGTTTTATTAGTAACAACGACTATGTATAACATACTACATAATGGGGGATTCCTATGCGTAATACAATAAAGATTGGATTAATTATCATAATCACTATTTCTTTATTAACCCCAATATCACTTGTTTTAGCAGATGATACCGAGCCTCCCGTGATTTCCTCTGTCACCTATGCACCACATGCCGGTGTCCGTACAGATCCAGGTTTTTACCTCTATCAATCCTGTTATGTTACCGATAATGTGAGTGTCGCAGATGTCAGAATCATCATCATGGGCCCTGCTGGGTTTACCCCGATTAATGCATCGATGGTTAATTTGAGCGGTGGCCTCTATTCCTACGAAGTCCATAATGTTACTCTCTCAGGAATGTATGAGTTTTATATCTGGGCGATCGACATTTCGAATAATACTGCCCAGTCAGCCACCTATCATATGCTTGTGTTCGATGATTATCTCAGTTACATCTATGTGGATGTCGATAACATCGCTGGCCCCTGGAACGGAACAGCTGCCTATCCCTTACAATCGATTTCTGATGCTCTTGCAGTGCTTGCTACAAACGGAACCATTTTCCTTTATGAAGGACTCTATGAAAACACCTCTATACTACTAGAAAAAAGCATGACGCTCATCGGGGAGAACCAACAGTCAACTCTTCTTGATGGAGGCGGTGCTGAGACCAGTTACATTGTAAGTATCAGTGGTAATCATCAAATTAGCATCATAAATCTCGCACTACGAAACGCGATGGTCGGTGTATTAGCACATAACACAAGTGATACAACACTTGCCTCTTGCACATTTTCGCAATGCACAGACGCTGCCATTTCTTTATCAGAATCGCAGAATTGCTTGGTAACAGACTGTGTCATCCAGAATAACAACCACGGGATACAACTCTCCAACTGTCATGACAATCAATTTTACCATAATAATTTTTTCAACAACGTGCTCCACGTCTCTTCCTTCTTCAATACCTCTTCGAACGCCTGGGACAATGGAATAACCGGTAATTACTGGGATGATTATCGATTATCATACCCCGGTGCCACCGTTATTCCCACGACCGGAACATGGAATACCCCTTATCTGGTGATCCCCTCTGATAACAACACCGATCACCATCCCTGGGTGTACCCCTCCGGTGTTATCGATACACTCCCTCCACAAGTCACTGTTCTTTACCCCAATGGCGGGGAAGTGGTCCATGGCGAAATCATGATCCAATGGATCGCTACTGATGATTTCACAACGGACCTCAACGGCTCTCTTCTTCTAGAATACAGTGCGGACAACGGGAATAATTGGCATCTGCTTGCGTCCCATCAAAACAATACCGGTTTCTATATATGGAACACCACTTTGGTCCCCAATGGAGATTTCTATCTTATTAGCATAAGCACTCTTGATGAGTTCTTTAACATCGGTTCAGATGTCTCGGACAGCCCGTTTTCAATCAATAATTACCCGGCGGTCGCATTCGAAATAAACGGGCCCTCTCAGGGTGGAAACGGGATTCCTTTTAACTTTTCCGTCGTTGCATCCGAACCCCCTGGAGAAGAAATCTACTATATGTGGGATTGGGGTGACGGAAATATCAGTGATTGGTACGGCCCCTATGATTCAAGTATCCCTGCGACAGTGACCTATACATGGGCAACTGATGCTAACTATAGCATGCGTGTGAAAGCAAAGGATGCGGAGGGGGTTGAGACAAACTGGTCAGCAATACATGTCATGGTCATCGCAGAACAGGTAAACTTTTCCAACACACGACTTGGACATATCTACTTCAAGTTGTTTTCCTTTAACAGATCGTTTATCTTCTCTGATTTCCTGGCTCGTCTCAGCGTCGTCTTCATTCTTACCAGCCATGAGATGAATCTCGAGGCGTTTACCACAGATATCGTCGAATCAGTTGAGTTTAAAGCAATGAATCAAATGAAAGCAATAGACACGATAGTCATCGATGACAATAAGACCGACGGGTTCTCCTGTAATATGAACATTACTCGGGGTATATATATCCTTAATATTACTGCATTTGATGCAAATGGGACCCTGGTGGATAGGTATAGCCTCTTTACCGTCTTCTTCATGCGTATCGGTCGGTACGCTACTGATCCTCTCGAGGGTCGTCTCCAACGCCTTCGTGTCATCCCCCGTCTCCGTCATTAACCAAATCCTTCCAATCCAATAAAAAAAAATGATATACGAAATAGGAACCTCTCCCAATTAAAAAAAATGTATGCCTCCAAGGTCACCTTGGAAATAAGAAAAAGTAAAAAAATATAATAAAAGAAATCAAGAGGGATCATATGATGAAAAAATATATACACAATCTCATTTGTGTAGGTATGCTATTGATAGCATTCTCAGCGGTAGGAATACCTCCTGTTTCTGCAGCCCCCCCTGCAGAGCCAAGTCAACCCGTTCCATCACAAGGTTCAAGTGGCGTGACTGTTTTTGTTGATTTGCAATGGACCTGTGGTGAGACAAACCTGACCTATGATATCTATTTTGGTACAGAGATTCCCCCGCCACTTGTGTCATCAAATCAGATGACACCAGTTTTTGAACCAGATCCGCTCCAGTTGAACACGACGTACTACTGGCAAATCGTTGCATATAACGCCCTATACGAGTCGACCCAAGGTCCGATCTGGAGTTTTACAACAGCGAGTAATCAACCTCCATTCAAACCGACCGTCCTTGATGGTCCTCCGACCGCAGGGCCTGGGATTCCCCTGGAATTTTATACAGTCGCCCCTGACCCGGAGGGAGATGATGTGTACTATCAATGGGACTGGGGTGATGGAACCATTAGTGACTGGTTTGGCCCCTATGATTTCGGTGAACAGACATCAGCGACGTACCAGTGGTCAGAAAATGGAAGCTATGAAATTAAGGTACGAGCGCAAGATTCATTAGGGAAAACAAGCGATTGGTCTTTGGCTTATTCTATTACTATCGAAAAGCAGGTTGTAATTGAGAACTGTAAATCCGGGTACCTGTATTTCAAATTCTTTACGTTTGATAAAACCTATGGGTATATTTATTCACTTGACTTGCTTGGGATGAGTCTCATCATTAGTGCTGGTGGGCTTGGGATGAGCGTCTATGCAACTGGTTCAGATGCAGTGGACACCGTGATTTTTGAGATGAAGAACCGGTTCTTGGAAGATCAACGATGGAATGCCACCTCAAATAACCTTACCGGTAACTCCTTCGAAGGCAACTTTTATTTAATGGATGGTTTGTATGAAACGTCCGTCTATGCATATGACGGGACTGGTCGTTTAATCGACAAGTCGGTCAGACAGTACGTCATTTACTACGAATGGAAGTTTGTCTTATTAAAACAGCTTCTTGGTCTTGCATAGAAACACAGACCGTGAAAGACGATTCACAGGGCTCTTTAGAGACATACAGTGTTCCTTAAGGGCATCTGGAGGAAATACAATCTCTTTTTTTTTTTTTCATTGCAAAGTAAGGTTTAGAAAATAATAAAGATACAACCTATCCTATAATAGAATAAAATTGTAGATATATTTCGCTTCGAGTGATAGTATCCTTTTTTATTTGGATGGATGTAAAAAGATTTTGCTGTTGAACGCTTAAATACTGTGAGTCCATTCCTTTTGTGCGCAATACTGGGGTGTTAGAGATGGAGGATATTCGATTACTAAGTATAGCGATTGAAAAGCCTGATGATTTGAATTTCATCCTTGGACAAACTCATTTCATCAAATCTGTTGAAGATATATACGAGGCGATGGTAACCGTCGTCCCTAATGGTAAATTCGGTATCGCCTTTTGCGAAGCAAGTGGTGCTTGTAAAGTCCGCAGCGAGGGAAATGATCCTGTACTAAAAAAACTCGCAGAGAAGAACGCAATGAACCTGAGTGCAGGTCATACGTTTCTCATTTTCATGAAGGACTGTTATCCCCTTAATGTCCTTAATACTATAAAAAATATACCTGAGGTGTGTTCAATATTCTGTGCAACAGCAAACCCAACGAAAATCATTATGGCAGAGTCAACTCATGGAGCAGAACGCTGTAGGGGAATCCTTGGAGTTCTCGATGGATTTGTTCCAAAAGGCATTGAAAACAACGAGGAAATTTCGTGGAGAAAGAAATTTTTACGGGACATCGGGTATAAACTCTGATTCATGGCCGTATCTACCTACGAGTGGTACGAACACGCATCCTCCAAGCTGGTGGATTGATTGTTTTTGTCGCTCTTTTTTGATTAGAGTTAATTCACAATACATGTTCCCAACAGGAATAAGTAATTTTCCGGGTTCATTTAATTGTTCAATCAATGGTTTCGGGATGGAGGGTGCCGCGCAGGTGACGTAGATTCGATCATATGGTTGATGAGACGGAAGCCCACAGGACCCATCCCCTGTTTCAATGAACACGTTTTTACAGGCGATCTGTTCGAGGTTTTCTCTTGCTTTATTTGCCAGTGATCTCAATCGTTCAATACTGTAGACCTTGCCAGTCTGTCCGACCAGCTGTGCAACAATCGCAGCATGATACCCGGAACCAGAACCAATTTCTAGGATGGTCTGGCCTTCTTGGGTATCAAGTGCCTCGCACATGATTGCGACCATATGGGGTGCGGAAATGGTTTGACCATTGCCGATATCAAGAGGGGTATCGACATAGGAATATCTCCTTAAGAACGTCGGCACAAACACCTCCCGAGGTACTGAGAGGAACGCTTGTTTTACGGATTCTGTCTTAATATATCCCTCCCTGCAGAGGGCAGCGATGAGTCGTTCTCTTTCCTGTTCAAACATATACGGCACTAATGGAGTAATTCAACCATCTATTTATGTCCTTGCACCATTTGATTTTTATACCAAGAAACCATTCCAGGCAGCCTATCATGGAGAAACGCGCGGTCATTGCCCTTGGTGGGAATGCTTTAATAAAAAAGGGGCAGAAAGGATCCATTTACGAACAATTTACGAACACTCGAGAGAGCTGCCGGTCTATTGTGCAAATGATTAAGGAGGGTTGGGATGTCGTTATCACCCATGGAAACGGCCCACAGGTGGGAGCTCTAGTTCTTCAGAATCAAAAAGCAAAAGACATCACCCCTGAAATGCCACTTGGGATTTGTGTGGCAGAAAGCGAAGGATTGATAGGATACATGATTCAGCAGTGCCTCTCCAATGCACTCAAACGAGAACACATTGATAAGCCAGTCATTGCACTGATCACACAGGTCATCGTCGACCCGGAGGATCCCTCCTTAGAAAATCCGACAAAACCTATTGGACCGTACTATTCAGAAAGTGAATCGTTTACCATGTTAAAACAGGGTTATCATATGACTCGTTTACCCCGTGGGTGGAGGATGGTTGTTCCATCGCCAGATCCATTGCGTATTGTTGAAGGGGAAATCATCCGGAAGATGTTAAACGATGACATCATTGTCATCGCCTCAGGGGGGGGAGGCATGCCAGTCATTGAGAAAGAAGGGTGGGGACTTGACGGGTTAGAAGCCGTGGTTGATAAGGATTTAGCTGCTGAGAGGCTTGCTGAGGCAGTCGGTGCAGATGTGTTACTCATACTAACCGATGTGGAGCGTGTCTATCTCCATTATAATACGCCTAAGCAACAACCACTGGAGAAAGTAACCTATGCAGAGATGAAACAATATTATCTTTCTGGTGAATTCCCGAAAGGGAACATGGGGCCAAAGATACTTGCTGCTCTCCGTTTCTTGGAATTTGGCGGTAAACGAGTGGTCATCTCTAATATCGAGCGAGGTTGGGAGGCGCTCCAGGGGGAAACTGGAACGTTAATTGTCCGTTCATAATCAATAACACGCGTTTTTATATCCTTGCTTCCTATTCAGAGGCCATACATCTATGGACACTTCCATTGAAAAGCAAATACAAGCAATCGAAGATGAGATTTTCAAAACTCAGAAAAATAAGGCTACAGAGCATCATATCGGCAAGTTAAAGGCAAAGTTAGCACGATTACGAGAGCTAGGGGAGAAACGCCGAAGCAGCAGTGGGAAAGGGAAAGGCTTCTCTATTAAAAAAACTGGTGATGCGACCGTTGGTATTGTCGGATTCCCAAGCGTTGGAAAAAGCACATTGTTAAATCAACTCACCGCTGCGGACAGCAAGGTGGGAGATTATGATTTTACAACCCTGGAAACCATCCCCGGTATGATGAAGCATAAAGGAGCTGAGATTCAAATCCTTGATTTACCTGGTCTGATTGTAGGAGCTTCAAAAGGTAGGGGACGGGGCCGGGAGGTTATCTCCGCGGTCAGAAGTGTCGATCTCCTTCTATTAATGATTGATTCTTTTAATCTGTACCATCTTGATATCATTGAAAAAGAACTGCACATGGCGGGGGTGCGGTTGAATCAGAGGAAACCAGACCTTGTCATCAGTAAAAAATCCTATGGTGGCATCGTTATCAATTCCACTGTCCCCCTTACTCATCTTAATGAGCTGCTTATTAAATCGATTGCATCTGAGTTTGTGATTAATGCGGATATCACCCTGCGGGAGGATTTAACCGAGGATCAACTCATCGATGCATTTGCACAAAACCGTGTGTATATCTCTGCCCTTGTGGTCATTAATAAAACTGATCTCATCGCCTCTGACGTACTTAAAAATGCTATCAGCAGACTGCATCAAAAGCGATGGGATGTATGTGCGATTTCTGCGAAAAATAAAGACAATCTCGACCATCTGAAAGACCAAATCTTTTTACATCTCCGTCTCATCAGAATTTACATGAAGCCGATAGGGAAAAAAGCTGATTATGTTCAGCCAATGATTTTACGTGAAGGTCAAACAGTCGGGGATGCATGCCGTCAAATCCATCGTGATTTTCATAGGAATTTTCGGTACGCCTCGGTTTGGGGGCCTTCTGCGAAACATGCTGGTCAGAAAGTCGGTCTTGAACATGTGTTAAAAGACCAGGATGTTTTAACGATCGTTGTGACAAAATAACGTGATAGCTGCTGATGAACATCAACCCTATGCTGGAGGGTGAAAAACAAGATTACTTTGTTCAGCCTGAAACAAGGAAGCTTATTTATTTCTCTTCCCTATTACACCAAGTAGATAGGTCGGTGAGAAATCATCTATGTTGCGAACTCCAGTTATTGTGATAAACGTAAAAACCTACTCAGAGGCAACCGGTATTCATGCAGTGGAACTTGGTAGACTCATGGAGAAAATCTCAAAAGAATCTGATGTAAGTATGGCGATTGCCGTGCAAGCCAGCGATATTGCTTGGTGCTCAAAAGAGCTGCATATCCCGGTGTACGCACAGCATATTGACCCGATTAAACCAGGGAGTAGCACGGGATGGACACTCCCGGAGGCGGTGAAATCGGCAGGGGCAGTCGGTACTCTTATTAACCATAGCGAACATCGTCTTCTTCTTGCAGATATCGACACCTGCCTCCAGAGAGCAAAAGACATCGGATTGGATTCACTCGTCTGTACAAATAATGTCGTAACCTCAAAGGCAGTGGCGACGTTTTCTCCATCGATGATTGCGGTGGAACCTCCAGAACTAATCGGAGGGGACATTTCAGTTACCACGGCAGACCCCGGTATTGTAAGTAACACAGTAAAAGCGGTTCAAAGTATCACGAAAACTGTAAAGATCCTCTGTGGTGCAGGGGTAAAAAACGGTAAAGATGTTGCCAAAGCTCTTGAACTGGGAGCCGATGGAGTGCTTCTGGCAAGTGGTGTGGTCAAAGCAAAAAATAAAGAGGAAACCTTGAGGGATTTAATCTCTGGTATCTAGCACGAGATTCTACGCTTCCTTTAACTGTTTGATAGCAGTATGATAATCTTTACTTTTAAATATAAAACTCGCGGCGACTAGCACATCTGCCCCATTCTTTTTGACCAGCCGTGCATTTACGTTGTTAATGCCACCGTCTATTTGTAAGAATATCTGTTTTTTTGTTTTTTTGATCGCCTCGTTTGCCTCCTTGAGTTTTGGAAGGACATCATCGATGAACTTTTGGCCTGAAAATCCCGGATGAACAGACATAATCAGTACCAAATCCACCTCTGCAATGAGGTCTCGTATTTTCTCAAATGGCGTCTCTGGGTTAATAGAAAGACCAGCCTTACATCCCAATCGTTTTATTTGCTTGATGACTGCTAAGGGATCTGAGATGCTCTCATAATGAATCGTAAGTAAGTCAGCACCTGCTTTTACAAAAGCGTCAATGTACTTTTCAGGATGCTGTATCATCAGATGACAATCAAGAAATAAAGATGTTTTTTTTCGTATATTCTCGACAACAACAGGTCCGATGGTAATATTTGGGACAAAATGTCCGTCCATGACATCGATATGCAGCCATTCCGCCCCTGCTGCGGTTACCGCTGTGATTTCCTCATGAAGTCTGGTGAAATCTGCAGAGAGAATTGAAGGAGCAACAATTACCATTGATGATCATCTGATGGTATCATTCAGGACTTTATAAAACTGAATGATTCATCCATGAGGACCTCCTCGGTATGTCATTATGTCAAAATGGCATTTTAACAGCGTAGACTTTTATAGATGAACTGCACTTTTGCTTCCTTGAACACCAATATGGTGCAGGCCGAACACCATCTTTTTTCCATTGGCCTGCCCATCCCATCCCATATTTTTAAGAGAGACATTCTATTGATAGGTATATCTTTAAAGAAAAAGCCTTATAGTCCTTTTTAGTTCTGGTGAAGGTTGACAGATATGAAGGAACTACAAAAAACATCCTCGGTATGCCCTGCGTGTTTCCAAGAAGGAAAACTTCATAAAATTGATGCAAAGATTGTTGAGGAAGACGGGAAAGTCTGGATTGCGAAAACATGCGAAAAACATGGTGATTTTAAAGATATTTTCTTCGCTGATAGCGCGTTATATGAACGGTGGATGAAGTATGAAAAACTAGGAGAGCCATTCCCTGATGTAAAAACATCGCTTTTTAATGATCCTCCCCTCTATTCTGAGCATCGATCTCAAAGCGTGCTGACGAATCTGCTGGTCACGAATCGATGCAACCTTCGATGCGGATATTGTTTTATGAATGCAGGGGCCTCTGGTTTTGTCTATGAACCACCCCTTGATGAAATTAAAAAGATGTTACAACAAGCCCGTGATGAACGTCCTCTTGGCTCAAAAGCGATTCAGATAACAGGGGGGGAGCCGACAATTCGAGACGACCTCTTTGAAATCATTCGCATGGCTCATGAAACTGGTTTTTCTCATATTCAACTGAATTCCAACGGCATTAAACTAGCAGAAAGTGTCGAATACTGTAAGAGGTTAAAGGAAGCAAAAGTCAATACGGTCTACATGAGTTTTGATGGTGTCACCAAAGAGACAAACCCCTGGATTGATCAATTACATCAAACCATAGAGAACTTCCGGGAAGCAAAGTTACGTGCCGTGCTGGTACCTGTTATTATCGGGGGAAAGAACCTCCATGAAACAGGCAAGATAATCCAATTCGCCTTAGATAACATCGATATCATCCGAGGAGTGAATTTCCAACCAGTCTCATTCTGTGGCAGGATTACAAAAATCAAGGATGAAAAGCGGGAGCAGCAACGCGTTGATTACGTCAGCATGATGGAGGTTATCGAGAAAGAATTCAATGGAATGATTTCACGGGATGATTTCTATCCGGTCCCGTTTGTCTACCCGATATCAGAGTTAATTGAGTCAATAAAAGGAGAAAAACAAGTGGAGTTTACTGCACACCCTGGCTGTGGTGGGGCCACCTATATTTTCCTGGAAGACGGAAAACCCTTGCCAATTACACGGTTCATTGACGTCGAAGCATTCATGAGCTTTATCAGCGAGCAGGCAAAAGTAAAAGGTCCACTGAAAAAAGTGCGAATCGGTGCAGCTTTCCTTAAGAACGTTGATAAATTTGTCGACAAGACAAAAGCACCCAAAGATTTCGATTTGAAAAAAATCCTGATTGACGCAGCGGTCGGCGGGAGTTATGATTCCTTGCGAGGATTCCATTATAAAAGTTTGTTCGTCGGCTCCATGTGGTTCATGGATACGTTTAACCTCAACCTTCATCGTCTCCAGCGATGCTGCATCCATTATACCACCGAGGAGGGTATCATCCCGTTCTGTTCCTATAACGGTCTTGGCTACGGTGATAAGATCCGTGAGAAATATTCGATTCCCATAAAAGAATGGGAGAAAAAAACAGGCAGACCGATGCGTGAGGATCTTTGGAAACATGGCCCGTTGACCTAAGGCATCTTTTTCTTCTCTTATTTCCTTTCGTACATCTTTTCTGATTTCCCTGGTGGTTGCAGAGATAAAAATATATAAATAGCGTCATTTACTATATATTATATATTTACCAAAGAAAAGGGGGATTTCGTATGAAAACTCTGATATCTGGAAAAAATAACCTCTGGATGGCATGTGCCGTTCTACTTATCACTTGTTCTTTACTGCTTCCTGGATATAGCCTTGCCGAAACACCTGGTGGAATACTCAGTGCACCTCCCCATAAACCTGCTTACATTACTAGTGTAGATGATCTTGTTACGGTCCACGTTATTCCTCATGAGGCACCTACTCCTCCTCTAGCACCTCGTACGTCTCAACCTGATGTTGTTGAATTACTCCAACAATTAAATGAGACACTTATCCTTGGATATCTGGAGAATCTTACCAGTTTCGGCCCACGTCTCTCAGGGACACCCGCCTGTGATCAGGCGGCTCATTACCTGTATGACACGTTTCAAGACATGGGTTTAGCGGTTCGATACCATAACTATACCGATAGTACTGTCTCAGGCAGTAATATTGAGGCAACATTATCTGGGTCAAATTCAACACATATCCTTATTCTCTGCGCCCATTATGATTCAGTGGCGGCAGGACCTGGAGCGGATGATGACGGTTCCGGTGTCGCTGCGGTTCTTGCTGCAGCCAACATCATGAGGAACTATGAGTTTTATCATACCGTCCGGTTTGTCTGTTTCTCTGGAGAAGAACAAGGCTTGATTGGGAGTCGTCATTATGCAGAAGACGCTTATCATAGCAATGATTCGATTATTGCGGTACTCAACGCAGACATGATTGGGTTTGCACCAACGTCATCTGATGGGACGAAAGGGAAGATATTTACAAATACCCCATCTGAATGGATTGTTGAGTACACTCAGGACATCAGCGTGCTCTATGCTGATTATATTCATATTGAACTGACTCCAATGGGGGCGTCCTCGGGGAGTGATCATTACTATTTCTGGCAATACGGATACAACGCGGTGTTCTATCATGAGTTTCATTTTAATAGCTACTACCATTCAGCTGGTGACACGATTGAGCATATGAATATCACGTATTCGATGCATTTTTCTCGACTTATCCTTGCGACACTTGCTGAGATGGCATCTCAACCACGACCGATTCTTGAAATCATTAGTATTTCTGGTGGTCTTGGGATCACGACAGAGGTACGTAACAGGGGTTCAGTTAGCGCAACCGATGCTGAGGTGAATATTGTGATAACCGGTGGCCTGTTCGGTTTCATAGATGTCTCTTCAAAGGTTGCACAAGAAATATTACTACCTGATGACGTGATGCAGGGTACCGCACGAGTATTTCGATTTGGACCTATTGATATCACTGCAACGGCGACCGCATCAAACGCAAATCAGGTGATACAGCATGCAACCGGTTTTTTATTCGGTCCTTTCGTGTTTAAGATCGTTATCCTCACATAATTTTTTCGTCTTTTTTCCCTTATTTTCAGAGAAAGACGAGCGTGAGATTTAATACCCTCCTATTTTATATCCGTCTTACCTTTACAACACAAGGAGGTTCTTTGATGACCATTGTCATAACTGGGTCTGGATTAAGCATTGAAAAACTTGTACGCGTCGCACGACATAATGAAGCGATAACCCTTCATCCTGATGCACTCAAGCGGATAAAGGCCTGCCGAGTGATGCTTGAGAAGAAGATACAGGGACATGAAATCATGTACGGGGTGAATACCGGGATTGGTGAATTCTCCGAAGTAGTCCTAAACGATGCCCAAATGAAGGAATTCCAGAAATACCTTATTTATAATCATTCAGCAGGCATTGGCGACCCTGCCCCCATCGAGTATGTCCGTGGTGCGATGGTTGCGCGAGTCAATGTCCATGCCCATGGGAATTCTGGATGTCGTCCAGAGATAACACAGACCCTTGTTGCAATGTTAAACAAAGGCGTTACTCCTTTCGTTTGTCAGAAAGGATCTGTGGGAGCATGTGGGGACCTTGCACCAATGGCACAGATTGCACTCCTTATGTTAGGTGAGGGAAAAGCGTACTACAAGGGAACATTGTTTGAGGGAAAAGAGGCACTGAAAAAAGCTGGAATTCCAATTCCCGATTTGCACGCCCGTGATGGCCTAGCAATCATCAATGGTTCTAACCTTCTTACTGCAATGAGCGCACTGTTTCTCTACGATGCGAATGCCTGGTTAAAACAGGCTGAAATTGCTGCAGCGATGTCTCTTGAGGCGTTAAAGGCGAATATGAAACCATATACGGTAAGAATTCATGAGGTCCGGGGGTTCCCCGGTGCGATACGGAGTGCAAAGGCAATCCAGAAACTGATCAAAGGTGGTGATCTCATCGAGGGGAAGATGAAATGTAAGATTCAAGACGCGTATTCGATGCGGTCGACGCCTCAGGTGATTGGTACGGCCCATGATGCACTCTCCTATGCACGTTCTCAGGTTGAAACGGAACTAAACGGTGTAGGTGATAACCCGATTTTCTTCCCTGATGAGAATCTGCAGCTCTCTGGTGCGAACTTCCAAGGTACACCGGTTTCGTTACCAATGGATATGGCTGGTGCCGCCATCACTATGGTATCCGTGATGTCTGAGCGACGCATGAACCGGTTAAATAATCCTGCATTAAATGTCGGGCTTCCAGCATTTTTAACAAAGGGAGCTGGGATGTTCTCAGGACTGATGTTAAGCCAGTATACTGCTGATGCTTTGATTGTGGAGCAGAGGATTCTTTCAGCACCTGCATCCATTCAATCGATTCCTGCCGCAGCTGACCAAGAGGATTTCGTGTCCATGGGAATGAACACGGCGCTGAAAAACTTTCAAATTTTGGACAATGCGTATGGAATTCTTGGGATTGAATTCATGGCAGCAGCTCAAGCTCTCGACTTCCGAGACTATACTTTTGGCAAAGGGGTGACAAAAGCAAAAGAAGTCATCAGGAAATATGTGAAATTCCTTGATGAAGATAGACCCTTATACCCTGATCATACCCGCATGAAGGAACTTGTCAAATCTTGTGAGATCCTTCATAAGGTCGAAGAAGTCGTCGGAAGTTTAGGATAAACCAATGAGTATTTGTTGAGTGATACCGCTTTATTTTTTTATCATCGGCAGACGGATATCTGTCTTTTTGACCAGGTCAATTGCTTCTTTGTATCCTGCATCCGCATGTCGTGCAACCCCTATCCCTGGGTCTGTAGTGAACACTCGTTTGATACGTTCGTCTGTTTCTGTTGTCCCGTCACAGACAACGACCATACCTGCGTGGGTGGAAAGACCGATACCGACTCCTCCACCATTGTGGAGATGGACACTATCTGCTCCTGCTGCGCAGTTCAAAAGTGCGTTGAGAAGCGGCCAGTCAGCAATCGCATCACTTTTATCACGCATCGATTCGGTTTCCCTATACGGGGATGCGACACTTCCACTGTCGAGATGATCCCGGGTGATTGCGATTGGACCGATCTGGTTGTCTCGAACCATGTTATTGATAACCAAGGCAAATTCAGCTCGCTCTCCGTACCCAAGCCAGCAGACGCGTGCGGGGAGACCTTCCCAGGGCAGGTGTTTCTCCGCGAGAGTGATCCAGTTTGTAAGGACGGTATCCTTCGGGAAGAGCTGAATGGCAGCTCGATCGGTTTTTATGATATCTTGTGGGTTCCCAGTGAGTGCGATCCATCGAAATGGTCCTCGACCAACACAAAACATTGGTCGAATATAGGCAGGGACAAAGCCCGGATAGTCAAAGGCGTTTTTTAACCCTGCTTTAAAAGCCTGCCCACGAAGGTTGTTTCCATAATCAAACACGACAGATCCTCTTTTCTGAAACTCAATGAGTGCTTTACAATGCTGTTTGATACTCAGCAGGGATTGTTTGATATAGGATGCTGGATTCTTTTTTCGTACGCTAATCGCCTCACGAAGGGTATCTCCATAGTACGGGGCAGG
This sequence comes from Thermoplasmatota archaeon, assembly GCA_016930995.1. The sequence goes on from JAFGFQ010000158.1 coordinate 19,019, forward strand.
GACGTATCCGTCTAATTCATCATGCGCGGAGGTCTGATCGGTCACGACATCAGGATGAAATCCATTTTTTACGAGTTGTGGTAGTATTGTTGCGCAATTGCCAAGGATGCCGACTGAGAGGGGTTGCTTTTCTTTTTTCGCCTGGATAACAAGGTCCACTGCTTCGTCGATATCTTTTATTTTTTTATCGACGAATCCAGAATTGATACGTCGATTGATGCGTTTCTCATCGCATTCAACCGCAAGACAAACCCCTTGATTCATGGTCACTGCGAGAGGTTGGGCTCCACCCATGCCACCCAGACCACCTGTAAGCACGATTCTCCCTTGAAGGTTGCTTCTGAAATGTTTTCGTGCACAGGCGGCAAACGTCTCATAGGTACCCTGGATGATACCTTGTGTACCGATATAACACCAGGATCCCGCGGTCATCTGACCGTACATGGTCAATCCTAACTTTTCTAGTTCTCTGAATTGCTCCCAGGTGCTCCAATGCGGCACAAGATTTGCATTCGCGATAAGGACCCGTGGGGCTGTTGGCCAAGTCCGAAACATCGCAACAGGTTTTCCTGATTGAATGAGTAGAGTCTCATCATTCCCAAGAGTTTTTAATGAGTCAATAATCGCATCAAAACATTTCCAGTTCCGAGCTGCTTTACCCGTCCCCCCATAGACGATCAGCTGTTCTGGTATCTCTGCGTTTTCAAGATTGTTTTCCAACATCCGGAGAATAGCTTCTTGTTTCCATCCTTTACATCGAAGTGTTTTGCCTCTTTGAGCCTTCATAAGTCGAGCCATGCTTTCGGAAATACAAAAGGAATACGATATACAAAAACTTTGTTAGCGTATGAATAAAAGGGAAGGACGGCTGGCCTCACTAGGAGGGGATGGGATGCACTCTAACAAAATAACAACTACCAGCCCAATTCCTTCCA
>JAFGFQ010000042.1 GCA_016930995.1 Thermoplasmatota archaeon
ATAAAAAAGAAATACCCCTTTTGAATGTATAGTCGCTAGTCCTATGGAAAAGAAAGATTACTACGATATCCTTGGTCTTGACCATTCTGCTACGAAAGATGATATCAAGAAAGCCTACCGGAAACTTGCCTTGAAATATCATCCGGATAAGAACAAAGAAAAAAGTGCAGAAGAAAAATTCAAGGAGATTTCAGAAGCCTACGCGGTTCTCTACGATGATGAAAAACGCAAGATGTACGATCAGTATGGACATGCAGGGATAGATCAACAATATACCAAGGAGGATATTTTCCGTACGACGGATTTTGGGGATATCTTTCGAGGGATGGGTTTTGATATCAACGATATTTTCGAGCAGTTCTTCGGTCGGCGGGGCGGTTTTACCCAGCGTCCGCGTGCCCAACGGGGAAACGACATCCGTTATGATATTGAAATCAGTGTGGAAGATGCGTTTCGAGGTGTTGAGACTGAACTTGAGGTGCCACGAACGGAACTGTGTGATACTTGTAAAGGAAGCGGTGCGCGTCCAGGCAGAAGCCCGAAACGCTGTCCGAGTTGTGGTGGGAGCGGTCAGATGCAATCGTCCCGTCGCACTGCTTTTGGGATGTTTACTCAGATAAGTGAATGTTCGAAATGTCATGGTCAGGGATCCATCATTGAAGACCCTTGTCCGAGCTGTCGGGGACGAGGAAGTCTGCAAAAAACAAGGAAAATCGAGGTGCGTATCCCAAAAGGGATCGATGACGGGGCGCATCTTCGTTTAGCTGGACAAGGAGAACACCCCCGGGGAGCAACACAAAGTGGTGACCTTTATGTTGTCGTGCATATGAGACAGCATTCTGTCTACGAACGACGAGGAGCAGACTTGTACCGGAAACTCTCCATATCGTTCCCACAAGCCTCCTTAGGAGCAACCGTATCTGTGGAGACGTTGCATGGCAGTGAAAAACTAAAGATCCCTGAGGGGACCGAACATGGTACTCTTTTTAAGCTTAAAGGAAACGGGATGCCGAAGATCCATGGGTCGGGTTTTGGAGACCTGTACGTGTTAATCGAGGTGACCACACCGAAGAAACTCAGTAGGAGGGCTCGTCTTCTCCTGGAGGAGCTTCAACGGGAACTGGAAAACTAAAAGCGAAAATTATAAATAGTAGTTCTAATAAGTAGTATATCGAAAAGAACAAAAAAAGGGGGTAGTACCACATGAATCCTTTTGATGAGGAAGATAACGAAAGAAAAAAACGAAACCCATATGATCCCTTCCGAGGAGACGATGATATATTCCGTGACATCTTTAATGATAACAGAATAAAAGATATCTTTAATGATGGAAAAATCATGGATGATATCAAGAAGATGGCAGAAGAAATGATGAAAATGTTTACAAACGCCCAACCAGGCAAACCGATTGTTCATGGGTTTAAAATCGACATCGGTCCTGACGGAAAACCCCAGATAGAAGATTTTGGAAATCGTTCGATACGCTCCCCAGAAGGCGTCCCCAGCATTTCTGAGGAAATCGAACCTCTTACCGACATCATCGAGGGGCAAAACGATGTGGCCATCACCGTTGAAATACCAGGTGTCGAAAAAGACGATATCGACCTTATTGCAACAGAAAGCACGCTTGAAATCAAAGTCGATTCTCCGAAACGTAAATACCATAAACGTATCGACCTTCCCTGTAACGTAAAAACAAAATCAACAAAAGCGACCTACAAGAACGGGATCCTTGATATTGTTCTTGATAAAAAGGAAAAGAAACGAGATTACGGTGGATTCAAAGTAAGCATAGAGTAGTCTTTCTCCTTTTTTTCTTCTTTTCATTTTTAATTACAAATCTTTATGAATAGTATAATCTATCTCTGAAAGAAGAGATAGGGAGCAGACATGGTTTCATTAACGTTCTATGGGGGTGTCAATGAAATCGGGGGAAACAAAATCCTGCTCGATGATCATGGTACTCGAATCCTGCTTGACTTCGGGATGAGTTTTTCCCGGAGGGGAAGGTTTTTTGAGGAGTTTCTTTCTCCTCGCACAGCCAATGGCATCGGAGATTTCCTTGAGATGGGGTTACTCCCTGATATCCCTGGCATCTACCGTACGGATCTTCTCGAACATGTGGGAAAAAAAGCCGAAGACCCAGCGGTTGCAGGGGTTCTGTTATCCCATGCCCATGCAGACCATGCAAATTACATCTCGTTCTTACATAAGGACATCCCGGTGTACTGCGGACAAACCTGTAAAAGAATTCTTGATGCGGTCGCAGAACAAAGCACTCGAGACCTTGAAAATGAGGTCGTCGATTTCCGCCTCAGACCGTTGTACCGTTCTCAATATAAGATACCACCAGTGATACGAAAATTTCATACATTTACCACAGGTAAGGTTTTTACAATTGATTCGATCGAGGTCAAACCAATCCACGTTGACCACTCAGTCCCAGGAGCATATGCGTTTCTCATCTATACCTCCGAGGGGCCTTTGATCTACACCGGGGACCTGCGCATGCATGGTCTTCATGCAGACATGACCCAAGACTTTATACAAGCAGCACAACAAGCAAAACCTGTTGCGATGATCACAGAAGGAACCAGAATCGATAAAAAGAGAACCAATGAATCAGAACAAAAAATCTATCATGACTGCAAAAAGAAAATACACCACTGCAAAGCTCTTTCGATCGTTGATTTCAACTTCAAGGACGTAGACCGGTTCACGACGTTCTATACGATAGCAAATAGTCTAGGAAAAACACTTGTGATTAATTTTAAACATTCGTGTTTTCTTGAACAATATCATCAGGATAAAAAACTGCAGGTCCCACCAGTGAACGATTCGCATCTTGCCTTGTTAAAACCAAAACGACTCACCGGGACCTACATCGATGAGGACTATACAGACAGCTATATCAAAAAACGATTACACTACAACAACATCGTCACCGCAGCGGATATCACAAAAAATCCTTCAAGATATATGGTTGTCCTGAACTTCTGGTACTTCTCAGACCTTATCGATCTGAAACCAAAAAAAGGAGTATACATCCATTCACTCTCCGAACCATTCAACGAAGAAATGGAGATTTCATATGAAAGAATGAAGAACTGGCTTGATCATTTCGACATTGAATTCTACCAATCACACTGCTCGGGGCATATTAACGGCTATGATCTTAAGGATCTCATTACGACCATTCATCCAAGAAAGTTGTACCCAATTCATACTGAGCACCCAGAATTATTTCAACAACTCCCCAGCAAAACTACAATGGTAAAGGAGGGAAAAACCTATAAACTCTAAACGATATCAACTCCTAAGTCATGGGAGGTTACCGTAATGACCGATATCTACCAATACGAAAAAAAGAAAGAAGAACAAACCATCATTAAAACCGATACGGGAAAGCGAAAAAAAGAACAATATATCGAGAACCTGCGTGAGGGAGACGCGGTGAACGATTATTTTGCCGTGAAAATAAAAAAAGCACAACGACCCTACAAACGAGGGATGTTTTTTGAGTTTCTTGCCACGGACAAAACAGGGGAAATCAGCGTAAAATTCTGGGGCGGGGACAACAAAGATAGAGTTAAAAGACTCTATGAAAGTTTCAATAGTGGCGACGTCGTCCAGGTGCGAACCGGGATGGTCGAAACATACGAGGATCGGCTTCAGATTTCTGTTAATGAAAATACCGGCGGGATCCGGAAATGTACACCAAAGGAATACGATGTTACAGATTTTCTCCCTACGTTAAGCCAAGAGCGAATCAACGAGCTGTATGAATTCATCAAGAAAGAGATACAGACACTTCAAAGCCCGCCATTAAAAAACCTAATCGATTCCTTCTTCGATGACCCTGAGTTTGTCACCATGTATCAGCATTCCCCTTCAGCAATCTCCCATCATCATAACTATGTTGGGGGGAATCTTGAGCATACGGTAGGCGTCCTGCGCTTATGTCGGAATATCTCTGAGATGTACCCGCATGTGAATAGCGACCTTTTACTCTGTGGTGCCTTATTACACGATATCGGAAAATTAAAGGAATACACATATGCAGCAGCAATTGACATCAGCGATGAGGGGAACTTCATCGGCCATATCGTGATTGGGCAACAGTGGATACGAGAAAAAATCCAGGGATTGAAGAACAAAGGACAAGAGTTTCCAGAAGAATTGGAGCACCATCTCATCCATCTTATCCTAAGCCACCATGGGAAGTACGAATGGGGATCACCAAAGCTTCCAAAACTTATTGAAGCGTGCATTCTGCATCAAGCGGATCTCATGGATTCCCAGGTGAAAAATTATCTGCAGATGATTGAGGATGCGAAAAAATTGACTGATGAAGATTGGACGTTGATCTATGACTCCGATGCCGGAAAGAAACGGGCGATTTATTTAGGGGAGTATTAAATTGAGGGATGGTCTATGAAAAAAGAACTCGTGAAAATCCTTTGCTGTCCAACTTGTAAATCCGCACTGAATCTTGCCGTGGAAAAAGAAGAAAAAGGAGAAATCATCACTGGTACGTTTTCCTGTCCACAGTGTAAATGTTCGTATCCTATCGTTGATGGAATCCCCAATCTTCTTCCACAGGAACCTTGAGAAATCACTCGTACTCATTCCAGCTTTTTATTTTCAGGTCATCCAGGGACGTCCTTTGGAGCGCCTCGACGAATCGTTTTGCAAGCTGAAGATTCGTAATAAGCGGGATATTAAAATCAACTGCTTTGCGCCGAATCAGGTAATCATTATCAAGTTCATCTTTCTCGACGTTTTTTGGGATGTTGATGACCAGTTCGATGTTCCCATTTGCGATGTAGGTAAGCGTGTTTGGTTCTTTTTCTTCCAAGGGCCAGTATAAGATTTCTGCGTTCAGACCATTGTTCTTCATGAAATCAGCGGTTCCTTTCGTGGCATAGAACCGATACCCCATTCTCTGGAGAATTTTGGTGCTGACCAGGAAATCCGCCTTGCTAGCAATAGGCCCTGTCGAGAGAAGTATCGTCTTCTTCGGTAGAATGAAATCGACAGACAGCAGGCTTTTCAGAAACGCCTCGTTAAAATCATCACCCAGGCAGGCAACCTCCCCGGTTGACACCATTTCGACACCAAGGATTGGGTCTGATCCTTTCAACCGTGTGAATGAGAATTGAGATGCCTTGACTCCCACATAATCTAAATCAAAGGCAGACCGGTCAATACGAGGGACGCGCTTCCCCATGATTATCCTGGTTGCACAATCAACAAAATTGATTTTAAAAACCTTTGATACGAACGGGAAACTCCTGGAAGCACGTAGATTACATTCGATGACTTTAACTTCGTTGTCTTTTGCGATGAACTGGATGTTGAATGGTCCGGTGATTTTCAACGATGCCGCGATTTTTTTCGTTATGGTCTTGACCCGCCGCATGGTCTCAAGATACGTGCGTTGAGGAGGAAGTACGATTGTAGCATCACCAGAGTGAACCCCTGCGTTTTCGACATGTTCCGAGATTGCGTAACAGTTCAGTTTCCCATGATCAGCAACAGCATCGATTTCGATTTCTTTTGCATCAGTGATGAATTTACTGATCACCACGGGGTATTGTTTACTAATCTCTGATGCTTTTTTTAGATACTCATGAAGTTCTCTATTGCTCAGAGCTATGCTCATTGCTGCACCACTGAGCACATAACTGGGTCTGACCAGCACCGGGTATCCGACCTTTTTGGCGAACTCCTCTGCTGATTCTAGACTGGTAAGCTCTTTCCATTCCGGTTGATCGATTCCTGCGACATCTAATAGCGCTGAGAACTTATGACGATCCTCTGCAACATCAATATCCTTTGGGGACGTCCCAAGTATCGGGACACCTGCCTCGTAAAGCGGCACAGCCAGGTTGTTCGGAATCTGCCCCCCCATCGAAATAATGACTCCTTGCGGAGCCTCCTTCTCGAAAATATCCAGGACCCGTTCCAGGGTAAGTTCTTCAAAATAGAGTTTGTCACAAATATCATAATCAGTGCTGACCGTTTCCGGGTTGCAATTAATCATGATTGTCGGGTATTTCAATTTCCTCAAGGTGGAAACAGCATTGACACAACACCAATCAAACTCAACTGAAGAACCAATTCTGTACGCACCACCCCCAAGGACGACCACCTGATGTGTGTCTCTGAAATCAAGGTCATCGGCATTCGCGTTATACGTCAGATAAAGATAGTTCGTTTTCGCAGGATATTCCGCAGCTAAGGTGTCTATCTGTTTTACGTTTGGGAGGATATGGTTTTTCTTCCGTCGTTTTCGAACATCGATTTCGGTACTTTTCGTACATAGAGCGATTTGTTGATCGGAAAAACCTTTTTGTTTTGCTTCCCGCAGTAATGATGAGGGCAGCGTGGAAATAGTAAACTGCTTTAATTGCTGTTCGATATCAATAATGTTTTGTATTTTATAGAGGAACCATGGGGTGACATGTGATGCTTCTGCAACTTGCGAAATTAAACAGCCTTGTTTTAATGCTTCAACAATTGCGAAGATTCGTTTATCAGATGGTTCTCGTAACTCGGTCTTGAGATCACGAAATTCAATGCTGTTCCCTACAAGACCAACCATGCTGACATCAAGCATCCGAATCGCTTTCTGGACCGCTTCCTCAAAGCTTCTGCCGATGGCCATGACTTCCCCAACAGATTTCATCTCCGACCCAAGACGGATGCTGACTTGTCTGAACTTCTGCAGGTCCCATCGTGGGAATTTGACAACAACATAATCTAGCGCAGGCTCGAAGCATGCCGAGGTTTCACCGGTAATGATGTTCTGTATCTCTGGAAGCCCATAGCCAAGACTTAGTTTTGCAGCAATAAACGCGAGGGGATAGCCGGTTGCCTTCGACGCAAGCGCTGAGCTTCGGCTCAATCGTGCATTCACTTCAATAATACGGTAATCCTGCGAATGGGGGTCTAAAGCAAATTGAATATTACACTCGCCAACAATCCCAAGATGGCGAATCACCTTCATCGACAATGAGCGTAACATGAAATTTTCAGCTGCTGAAAGCGTCTGGACCGGGGCGGTAACAATGCTTTCTCCGGTATGTATCCCCATCGGATCAACATTTTCCATGGAGCAGACCACTATACAATTGTCATATCGATCCCGGACCACTTCATACTCAAGCTCTTTCCACCCGCCAAGATATTCCTCGACAAGGATTTGATTCGTATAGGAGAATGCTTTTTTCACAAGCTCCGAGAGTTCTTTTTTATTCCTCGCCACCCCAGAACCAAGCCCACCAAGAGCATAGGCGATACGACACATCACAGGATAACCTATCTCTTCTGCGACCTGAAGTGCGTCATCTACAGTATTTACTGCCTTGCTGTGAGGAACTTTAAGGTCGATTTCTTTTATTTTCGTCACAAAACGTTGACGATCCTCTGTGTCCTGAATGGCGGTGATGGGCGTTCCTAGAACCTCGATCTTATATTTTTTCAGGACACCGGTTTGAGCAAGGCTTAAGCCGACGTTCAGTGCGGTTTGCCCCCCAAATCCAAGAAGGATACCATCAGGGTGTTCCTTTGCAATGACTTTTTCAACAAATGCAGTGGTTACCGGTAAAAAATACACCTTGTCCGCTAGGTAATCAGAGGTTTGAATCGTCGCAATATTCGGGTTTATTAATATGGTTTTTATCCTCTCTTCCTTTATCGCTTTGATTGCTTGACTCCCTGAGTAATCAAACTCTCCTGCTTGACCTATGCGAATCGCACCTGATCCTAAGAGAAGGATTTTTTTCCATTTCGGTTTCTTCTGAGCTATCATCTCATCGCTCTCACAAACATGTCAAATAAGAACTCCGTATCATCAGGACCCGGCGATGCCTCTGGATGAAATTGCGCTCCAAAGAACGGTTTCGAGATATGTTTAATACCTTCATTGGTCTGATCATTTCCATTGTAGAACCATTCACGCCAGTCTGTCGGCAAGGTATCTGCATCAACAGCAAAACCATGATTCTGTGGGGTGATATAGCATCGATTCGTCCCTACTTCTCGACAGGGCTGGTTCTGGCTACGATGACCATACTTGAGTTTATAGGTGTCTGCACCAGCAGCCAGTGCAAGGATTTGAGAGCCAAGGCAGATGCCCAGAATCGGGATATCACGTGATAAAAAGGAGGTGACATGCTGTATGGTTTCGTTGCATTTTTTTGGGTCACCTGGTCCATTTGAGAGAATAATGCCAGAAACGTTCTCTGCGGAAAAATCATAGTCCCATGGAACACGTTTCACCGTAAATCCTCTTTGTAAAAACGCTTTGATAAGACTATTCTTCGTCCCGCAATCAACAAGAAGAACCGTTGAATTTCCCCTTCCATAGGTTATCGGCTCTTTGATACTGACCTCCGAAGCAAGATTTTTTTTGTTTGGATCTTCAAATGATTTTCTTTTAGTCTTCTGTAAGATTTTCCCTAACAGCGTTCCTTTCATCCGGAGTTGCTTCGTCAACTGCCGTGTGTCGACTCCATAGATAGCAGGAATGTCGTATTCTTGAAGCCACGCAGATAAGGATTTCTTTGCGTTCCAATGAGAAAAGTGTTCCGAGTAATCTGAGACAACCAAGCCTTCGACGTGGATTTTTTCAGATTCAAAATATTGGTATAAACCATCTTGTCGTTCAGTACCAGGGACACCGTAGTTCCCAATCAATGGATAGGTCAGGACAACAATTTGTCCCTTATAGGAAGGGTCAGTGAGCGTCTCAGGATAACCAACCATTCCGGTGTTGAAGACCACCTCTCCTGCAGTACATCGTTTCGAACCAAAAGAAAACCCAGAAAAAACAGATCCATCCTGCAGTATGAGTTTTGCTTGTCTTTTTGTTTCCACGCTAGGACACCCTCACCCACGAGTAATACTCTGACGTCCAAGACTGAATACATTCGTATCTTAAAGAAATTCCTATGCACCAAACCGAATTACTGTTTCATAAAAACACGAATGTCATTGAGGAGGTTTCTTGACTCCTGCATATTTTTAATATACTGTTGGAACCGTGGTGCTCGTTTATCAAGGATGACCGCGACACCCCGGTCGCTTTCATTGCGAATCAAACGACCTATTGCCTGAAGCATTTTACGGGCTGCCGGAGCTTGCACTGCATATTCCCATCCTCTATTGAATTTCTGATCATAATAATTCTGCAGCCCACGTTGACGTGCTGTTGGTTTTGGATAGGGGATACCGACAATCACTGCGATTTCGAGTTGCTCAGCGGGGAAGTCCATGCCTTCGCTGATACGACCCCCCATGACAGAAAAGAGAGCAGCACCAGTTCCCTTTCCATCCCCGCAGGATTTAAAGTCGCTAACAAGATCGATGAGCTCTGACTGCGACATATTCTGCTCTTCGATATAGAGGCATCGATGAATCTCAGCAAAACAACCGTTCTTCCGAAACAATGAAAGGGTGTTATAGCTTGGGAAAAACACCATGGTGTTCTTCTCGAACCTGTTACAGATTCCACTGACATGCCTCCACATCTGTGAAATGATGGAGGTATTTTTCATCATCTCCTCATATCGGGTGGTGACATCCCGGACATAGAAAATCTTCCGGTTCTCAGGCGGAAACGGTGATGGATAGACTGCCAGTCTTGTATCCAAAGACAGACCAAGTGCGTCACGGTACTCGTCTAACGGCTCAAGAGTTCCAGACATATGGATACTACAATGAACGTCCCTGAGGACGTCCGTACCGATGGATGGGTCAAGACAATAGGCTTCCACCCGTGGGTTCTTCCCTTGGCCACCGTCTACGATGAGTTTTATGTACACATCCATTTCCATAGTGGTCCAGAAACCAAGGAACACGCCAAGGTTGTGTAAATAGGAACGAGGAAGCTTTCCTTCTTTCTGTTTGTACTCTTGAATCTTTTCCCCATATGCATACAGATCCGCGATGATATCTTTCAGTGTTCTGCTAGTGATTTTCAACCGTGAGAGAATCTCGACCTCAAGCTCGTGGGATGGGATAAGCGCATCGTTTTTTTCTTGAGTAACTCGTCGGATGCCCCCCTCAAGCAACGCGTAGACGTAGGTATCTCGCAGGACATTGATTACGTCGATTAATTCTTTGCAGAAAGCAGAAACCGTGATTCGCCCACCAGCAAGAGACGGGTTCCCATATTGTTCAGCCTCTGAGAGGCAACTGGTAAGCATCCAAGTGCTCAACTCAGCAGAAAAGAGTTCCCGGAGGTAGTCTGGGAGATTATGAGCCTCGTCTACAACAAGGATCGCATCTTCCTCAGCGATGGAGAGCCAGTCGAAGAGTTTGATGCGAATCGATTTATCAAACACATAAACATAGGGCACAACGACGACGAGCGCCTCATGGACAATGAGCTTGTTGATTTCATAGGGGCAGATCCCTTGCTGTTCGCATGTTTCGATAAACTCTTCTACAGTCGGTACGTGTTGCAGCGCCCATTCTTTGACGGAGTCAACACGCTCTTTATCGGCAAGGAACCTTCGATAGTAACCGCATCCCTTCCTTTTTTCGGAGAGCGCGAGTTTTTTTTGATGGGAACAGAACCGGGAAAGTTCCTCGGAATTCCCGTTCTGCATCTCAGGATTTTCTTGCGCAAGCAGGCACATGTTTCCTCTGCCCTGCATTCCAACTCCAAAGATTCGTTTATCCTTTGTTTTCTTTTTGATTTCACGGAGTTCATGAATCACCTGTTGTTGTTGCGCATTGGTTCTGGTCGTGTAAATGATTTTTTTATTATTCTCTAAGGCATAGGATAGTGCTGCAGCAAGGACACAGATCGTCTTGCCTGAACCAGTCCCTGATTCAAATATGAATTGTTTTCTTTTCACTAATGCATTGGTGATGTCTTCGATGATCTCTTTTTGATTTTTTCGTGGTGAATAAGGAAAGAACTCCGCCATCCATTCTGCGAATGGCAATTGCAGTACATAGAGTTGTTGGAGGGATGAGGTTTTATAGGGGAAGAGTATGTAAGAAGAGACAATGCAAGTGACCCCATTTGAGAACATAAAAAGTAAGGTTTCACAGGAAGTACCATCTGAAGTAATTGGAGCTCTGCCCAAGAAATGGGAAAAGATCGGGTCGGTTGTTCTCATCAAAGTACCTGATGGATTGCAGAAATATCAGCAGATCATTGGCAAGGTCTACGCAGAGGAGCTTCATTGTTCGACAGTTCTAAATGACAGGGGAGGGATTTCAGGGGTGCACCGCGAACCGAACGTTGAGGTGATTTTTGGTTCTCATCGCACGGAAACCATCCATGCTGAGAACGGAATCCGATATCGGCTTGATCCTCAGAGAATCATGTTTTCCTCAGGGAATCTCAAGGAACGGCAACGGATGGCATGGGTTTCGAATGCTGAGGAGACCGTAGTTGATCTGTTTGCCGGGATTGGTTATTTTACGCTTCCCATGGCCGTGTATAGTAGGCCAAAGAGGATTGTTGCCTGTGAGATCAATCCGCTTGCCTATCGGTATCTCTGTGAAAACGTGGTGCTGAATCATGTAAGTCGCATTGTTGCGCCTGTCCTAGGTGACAATCAGCAGACGGCGCCAAAGGATTGTGCAGACCGTGTCATTCTTGGTTATTTGAAGGAGTCACAACATTTTTTACCGATTGCTCTTGAGTGTCTGAGAAATAACGTTGGTATCCTTCATTATCATGAGTTGGTACCTTCTCAACTCATCCCAGAACAACCACTCAGACACATAGAAGAGGCAGGAAAGCGTATCAATCGATCCGTTGATTTACTGCAGACCCATGTGATTAAATCCTATGCCCCGGGGATATATCACGTCGTCTTAGATGTGAGGGTCCTAGAATGAACAAACCAATACGGCTCGTGGTGTATCATACGAATGAAGATGACCCAAAGAAGTGTACAGCAAAAAAATTACATCGATTTGGTTATGCGGTCTTGGTGAAAAGTCAAAGGCGATTGCCGTATCATGCGGTGCTGTTGAACCCTTTTGCACAGAAGAGCCTTTCGCAGGAGGATTTGCGGAGTGCGTTGGAACATGGGTTGGTGGCGTTGGATTGTTCTTGGAAGCATGTTGAACAGACGTTTCAAACTCTTGAGGGAACCATGACCTCTCGTGCGTTACCGTTTTTATTGGCAGCCAATCCTGTGAACTATGGAAAACCGTACCAATTAAGCACCCTTGAGGCGTTTTCGGCAGCATTATATATCCTTGGGGAGGTCGCGCAAGCAAGGGAGATACTTCGGATCTATACATGGGGTCTTCGTTTTTTGGAGTTGAATCAGGAGCCACTTGAAGAATATCGGCTCGCCTCTACGAGTGCTGAGAT
>JAFGFQ010000159.1 GCA_016930995.1 Thermoplasmatota archaeon
CATCATGTTTAAGTAACAAAAGAGAATGTCTGAAAAAAAGAGGAAGATGTAATGACAGAATCACTTAAGACATTTTTCAAACCAAAAAGCATCGCAGTCGTTGGAGCCTCAAAAAACCCAACAAAAATCGGCCATGCATCACTGAAAAATATCCTCATCTCAGATTATCCCTGCACACTCTATCCTGTGAACCCAAAAGAAGATCAAATCCTTGGTTTGAGATGCTATAAAAAATTAACAGACATCCCCGATACAATTGATCTGGCCATGATCGCGGTTCCCGAGCCACTTGTCATACAAATCATACAAGACTGCATCAAAAAGAAAATCAAATGGGTCATTATCATCTCATCTGGATTTTCTGAAATAGGCAATCATGACGCAGAGGAGACCATCAAAAAAATGGTACAAGGAACCGGCGTGAGAATCCTTGGACCGAACACCATGGGCTACAAAAACGCATCAGACAACCTTGATGTCTCCTTTGTATTTGGGATGCCCCGAAAAGGAAACCTCGCCTTAATCAGTCAAAGCGGTGCACTTGGAATGGGAATGATTTATCTTGCCAACAACGAGTTCGTCGGACTCTCAAAAATCATTGGTGTGGGAAACAAACTTGACATTGATGACGACGACCTTGTTGACTATTTCAGCAACGATCCGGAGACAAAAGTAATTGGACTGTACATCGAAGGCATCCGACATGGGAGGGACTTCATGAACAGCATCAAAGCCTGCAACAAACCTATCTTGGTCGTCAAAGCAGGAAGAAGCCCAGCGGGCGCACGAGCGACCGCGTCACACACCGGTTCGATGGCCGGAAGCGACGAAGTATATAGTGCCGCAATCAAACAAGCAGGGGGCATCCGCTGTCGGGATCTTGTTGAACTCTTCGACATGGCACGTGCCCTCGCAGGTCAACCTGCAGCAAAAGGCAATCGTATCGGCATCATCACCAACGGAGGCGGCTTAGGGATCCTTCTTACCGATGCCTGCGAAGCAAACGGCTTGACCGTCCCAAAACTCTCCCCGAAAACCTTCAAAAAAATCGAGAAAATCATCCCGGGTCTTGTCAAACCGAACAACCCAATCGATCTTGTCGCAGATGCAGGGTTTTACCGGTACTGGGCATCCACCAGAGCGCTTCTCGAAGATGAAAACATCGATGGCATCATTGTTGCCTCAGTACACGCGGGGTACGCACGACCCCGAGAATACACCGGCGCCATCCTTAAGATGATCCACCAGCAGAGACTCCACCATGAATACAAAAAACCAATACTCGGATGCTGGGTCGGTGGAAAGGAATTCGAAGACCTTGTCTTAGACCTAAAAGCAGTTGGAGTCCCCATCTATCCGTCCTCCTGGAGAGCAGCTCGGGCGATGTTATCTCTTACATTAGAAGGGGAACGACTGAAGCGGGAACAAAAACTCTAATCGACCCAGTCGACCTCAAGAATTTTTTTCCAATCGGTTTTTTTATTTTTCCATTTTTCGATTGTATCCTTTGACAAGCAGTTTTGACACAAGCCAACCATCGTAAAATAACAGGAGCTGCAGACAGAATTCCCACATTTGATACAGATTGATTTTGCCGGATGCACCCGACAGATATCGCATTTTCCCTTTGGTTTCTTATCCTTTAACCGCTCCTGAATCACTTTTGATATATCTGCTTGTTCTTCCGAGGACACCCAATGTTCTAAATCCTTATTCATCGTAATAGCAGATGCGTGTGACGATTTTTTCTTCATCGCAGTTCCTTGGTGTTCATCCATACTAACGCCAGTACTGTAGAACAAAAAAAGATATCCTCTTACACTCTTAAATTTTTTGTCTTCGAATGACGAAGTTTCCGAAAGAGAAGATTTGCCAAGACGTGAATAAACGGGGTCACAATCAGAAGGACTACGATATGCCACAGGGTTAGGTTTTGAAAGAACCAGGGACGGTCGGTCACCTGTAATACGAAAAGAAATTCACTAATGATGAAATTGAAAAAGAGTGCCCCAACCAAAAAATCAAGTTGATCAAATGGGATCCAATCCTGACCACGGTCGACACCGACACGCCGCTTAAAATAACTTTCAATAACATCCCCAAGTAACGCACCAAAACACAAGGAAAAAAGAAGGGGAAACATCAAGGGGAAACCACCAAAGTTCGTAAGATTAAGAAAGCTGTATTCACTCGAGGAGATATAGGATGCGGCAACGACAAGACCAAAACCCGTAGTCATACCAAGAAATGTGCCTGCGAACAATCCCCGCCATGTTTTTCCATCGCCCAGAATACGCCGTCCATCCTTTCCTTTTTTACCAAAATCAATAGGGATCCCCCCGCCAACGATGACTGCACTTGCGTTTGCGACATAAATAGGGATGACTATCCAAAACGCCTGTACCAGAATCGTATAATCCATTACGTGCGGAATCACTAGAGGCCTTAAAATGCTTGTGAAAAAATAACTAATTACTCTCAGGCCCAGGTTGGGTGCGCGTGATTTTCAATCCCGTATATTGGAACTTGTTAGATCGTTTCACCAATGCTTTCAACGCAGTATTTGAAATACCGAATTTCTCCGAAACCTTGTTTGCGAACGTTCCTGAATCACCTATGAAGTCGTAGATATCCTCTTCTAATTGTTTAAACTGATATTCATCAAGCGACGACACATTAAAAATTTCACTGATTTCATTGACCGGACAAGAGATGTTGATGTTAAACAGCGAATAAAATGATCGATACATTTTCTGTGGTTTGCCATCAATGCCGTCTTCAGGAGTCGTCCATTTGGTCTCTGCAAGTTTCATTTTATCAAAGAATTCCAAGGCAGCCTGGCCATCCTGACCGAACTTGTCAAGAATAAGACTACATGGTATCCAATCCCTTGATATCTCCATGAATACTTCTTTTTTTGTTGGGGAATCAAATGCTCTGATAATCGAGACCAAATCGGTTGAATCATTGATGACTTTTGTTCGTATCATTTAACACGTACCTTTTTATATGAACAAGATACCCAACAACAGCTTCTCTCATATTTATACTTTTTGTATTAAGACTAATTTATTAAAAAATAACAATTAAAATTTTTGAAGAGATGTTTTCTTTCACAAAACAGAAGATTTTCCAGAGGAAGCATAGGCTAAAATTCTCATAACAGCGAAAAAATGCGTTCATTTATCCATGTTATATCCTGGAGAAAATTTAAATTATAATGAAAAAGCGAAAACTACAAATAGTGGACTCGTCGGGATTTGAACCCGAGGCCTCCCCCATGCCAAGGGGGCGATCTTCCGCTGATCTACGAGCCCAGAGGACATCCTAGAACAACCATGAGCAGATAAAATTTTTGGATAAAAAACTATTAGTAAATAAACCACTCTTCCCCATGGTACTATGAAACAACGGCAACTAGAAATTATCCTTCAACAAATCCCCCGAACGACGAACCCAATCCCTCATCTTGAGCAATACTTGACCCCAGCAACAATCGCAGCAGATATCATTTTCACTGCTTATAACAGCGGGGATATCCATGAGAAAACAGTCGTTGATTTAGGATGCGGCACCGGTATATTCGCAGTAGGCGCATATCTTATGGGAGCTCAAAAAGTAGAAGGGTACGACATAGACCCGGCCGTCATCTCCCTTGCAAAAGAATATAAAACCAAGAATAACTATCCTATTGAGTTCTATATTCAGGATATTTCCCAGATAGAAACATCCTGTGACACGGTGCTGATGAACCCACCGTTTGGGGCGCAGAAAGCAAACCTTAAAGCAGACAGAAAATTTATAGAAAAAGGATTTGAAATCGCATCGGTGATTTATTCGCTTCATCTAAAAAAAACCGTTCCCTTTATCGAAAAAATGATTACTTCATTAAAAGGAGAAATCGCCTTCCAAAAAGACTATGAATTTCCGATTAAATGGCAATTTGACTTCCATTATAAAGAAGTAGTGTCGTACGACGTCGCCCTCCTTCGGATTATCACCCATAGATAACCGAGTTTTATGACGAGGGCAAAGACCACAATAATAATAAAAGAAAAGAGAGTTCACCTCAAAGAAAGAATAGCGTGAAGAGACATGTCTCAAGGAAGAAATAAAGATCAACGAATCGGTGTATTTGTCGATGTTCAAAACATGTATTACTCTGCAAAAAACCTCTACAACAAAAAAGTAAATTTTAAAATACTTTTAAAAGAAGCAATTGCTGATCGTCAACTCGTACGAGCAATTGCCTATGTCATAAAAGCAGATGTCAAAGACGAACAGACATTCTATAGCGTCCTGGAGGAAATCGGATTTGAAGTCCGATCCAAAGACCTACAAATTTTCTACGGAGGTGCTAAGAAAGGCGACTGGGATGTCGGGATCGCCATGGATGTCATGCGTTTAGCCCCAAAGCTTGACACAGTTGTACTCATCAGCGGTGACGGTGATTTCTCCGACCTTCTCGACCACGCGAAAAGTCTTGGATGCAGGACCGAAGTCATGGCATTTGGAAGGACGACGTCTCATAAACTCCTTGATGTTGCAGACTTGTTTATCGATCTAGATAAGAATACAAAATATCTACTCACACAGAAACATAAAAACTAGAATGTTTTAAAAACTCTTCAGCTATTGCCCTTTAGCACAAAGCAGACCACACGACAAAGTAGAAAGGAGAACCATACAGGAATCTAAACTGGTAAATCAACACGAAAACTGGAAAAAATAATGTCTGATGTATCTCTCATACTGCATCCGAAAAGATAATAATATAGTACTTTATGTGCTTTCGACTTTAAAATTACAAAGAAGAAAATGGAACGTGATTGACGTGGCACGAACAAAGACAAAGAAATTCAGAGGATCCATGACGCATGGGAAAGGAAAGAAAGGCGGCCGAGGTTCCGGGTTACGTGGTGGGAGAGGAAACGCTGGGCTCCATAAACATAAGTTTGGATATATGTTGAAATACATGCCTGATCATTTCGGTGTACATGGGTTCAAACGAGACCCTAGCCTTCTCAAAGAAGATCGCGTTATAAACGTTGGTCAGTTAGATGAAAAGTTCCATGGGAAGAAGGAAATCGACCTTTCAAAAGAAGGATTTGACAAGCTTCTTGGCGCAGGAATCGTTGAACACGGATATAAAATAACAGTGAAATCCGCCTCCCAGAAGGCAATCGATAAGATTGCACAACACGGCGGAGAAGTAAAAATAGAAGAATAAGGGTTTTGTTATGGCGGAAGAGAAGAAGAGCCGTTTATATGCCTTAAAACCGATTATTGAACGCTGGCCAGCAGTACAAAAGCCAGAGGTCCATGTTAATTTCCGATCGAAAATATTCTGGACTATACTCTGTCTGATTCTTTATTTTATCCTCACCAACATCATGATCTATGGTGTCAGCGGACAAATACTAGACATGTTTGCCAGTTATCGAGCCATTATGGCCGGTGCATCTGGTTCAATCATGCATCTTGGTATCGGACCGATTGTCACCGCGTCGATTATTCTTCAACTGTTCGTCGGTGCCAAAATCATTAAACTTGATTTAACAAAAAAAGAAGATAAAGCAATCTACCAAGGGACGCAGAAAGTCCTTGTCATCGCGATGATCTTCATCGAGGCGATCCCCCAGGTATACGGATATCTTAGTCCGAGTGACGGATTAGTCGGACTTGTAGGTGGTAAACTTACGGCCGACCTGATAATTATCTTACAGTTGTTCATGGGTGCCTACCTTGTTTTCCTCATGGATGAGCTCATCTCAAAATGGGGGATTGGCTCGGGGATTTCCCTGTTCATCGCAGCGGGTGTCTCACAATCGATTTTCACCGGACTCTTCAACTGGTTACCTGGACAGTCCGCACAACCACTCAGTATCTCCAATCCTCCTGCCGGTACTATCCCGGGGACTTATTATCTTGCATCACAGATGAGCCTTGGTGAGATGGTGGACGGGGGGTTCCAAATGCTGTTCATCGGTCACGGAGGATTTCAGAATGCAATTGTTCCCCTTATCGGAACTATCGTTGTCTTCCTTATCGTCACATTCACAGAATCATCACGGATAGAGTTACCCCTCGCCCATGCGAAGGTCCGAGGAGCGCGAGGTCGGTATCCGATTCGACTCATCTACGCGTCGAATATCCCGGTCATTTTGATGTCTGCGCTTCTTGCAAACATTAACATGTTTGCGTTGTTGTTCTACACGCATCCGGGACTGAAGGGACTGCCAGGGATTGGTGGACAATGGTGGATTGGTGCGTATGATACGACTGGTGGTTCTACCATGCCCTACGCCGGAGGAGCGTGGTACCTTTCAAACCTCAATGGCGTGAACAGCTGGCTCATCCCGATGCTAAGCGGTGGGTATGGTGGTCATGCACCGTGGCAATTCGCAATTAAAACCCTCATTTATCTATCGATTATGATCTTTGGATCCATTTTATTCGCAAAATTCTGGATTGAGACAACAGATATGGGTCCGACGGCTGTCGCCAGGCAAATCCAACAATCAGGTATGGTCATGCCTGGGTTCCGACGAGACCCACGTGTGTTAGGACGAGTACTTGAGCGATACATCCCAGTTGTAACAGTAATTGGTGGTGCAGCAGTCGGTGCGCTTGCAGCAGGAGCAGATGCTATAGGGACCGTCGGAAACGCAAGTGGAACAGGGGTGCTGCTCACCGTAGGTATCATGATTCAGTTATACGAGCAGATTGCAAAAGAACAAGCCATGGAGATGCATCCGATTCTAAGAGGATTCTTCGGAGCAGAATAGTGAGGAAAACTATGGGAGTCATTGTCGTGACCGGGATACCCGGGGTGGGGAAAACAACAGTGATGCAGAAGGCAGCAGAAGGTCTGGACATTTCGTTTGTCACCTTCGGATCTGTAATGATCGATATCGCGAAAGACCTAAAAATGGTTAAAGACCGCGATGAGATGAGGAAACTTAGTCTGGAACAGCAAAAACAGCTCCAGATTAAAACTGCCGAGAAAGTCGGTCAGATGAAGAACGTTATTGTTGATACCCATTGCACGGTCAAGACGCCAAAAGGGTACATGCCCGGTCTACCAGAATGGGTGTTAAAGAAATTAAATCCGACTGCGATTATCATCGTCGAGGCAGACCCACAAGAAATCTACAACCGACGAGCCAAAGATACGACACGAAACCGAGATCCTGATTCTATTGAGAAAATTGCAGAGCATCAGATGATGAACCGTGCAGCGGCGATGTCCTATGCAACGCTGACTGGTGCGACCGTAAAAATCGTATTTAACCATGACGACGCACTGGATGCAGCTGTGAAAGAAGCGGAGCCTGTGATCCGATGAGAAGAAAACTAGATGATCTTGCCCAGACCGGCCAGATGCTCCTGTTAATGCTTCTTCTCTTTGTGATGATCTTCATCTTTAGTGATGTCAATATCAGGAATACAATCGCTTTTTCTTTTAATAGCGTGTTTGCTCCCCTTATCGGATTTGGAGGGGCAAACCCGTTGGTTACGATAGTGCTTGCAGGCACCTTCGTCGTGTTCCTCTCATCGTTCTTCACGCATTTGTTCACCAACTGGAAAGCGATGGGGCAAGCACAGGAAGCAAGTAAGGCGTTTAACAAGGAAATCACCAAAGCAAGGAAAGAAGGCAACACCAATCGCATGCAAAAACTTATGAAGATGCAACCGCAGATCATGCGGATGACGACACAATCCTCAGGCGGGATGATGAAGTCGATGTTTTTCTTATTTATCTTCATCGCACCAATCTTTATCTGGCTGACCTACTTTTTAGGAAATATTGTCTATTATTCCTATTTCACGGTCCCCTGGGGCTCTGGCGTCTCTTTATTTGGCAAGGATGCGTTTATCATGTCAAACTGGTTTTTCCTCTACATGCTGTTTTCGTTCCTAGCGGGTCAGCTGATACGACAGGGGTTAAAATGGATCAGCTGGACAAACTGGTGGCAGAATATGCGGAAAACCATCAGACCAGCAGCAAAATAGGGTAACGATATGACGACGATCACGATCAGTGGTCTTCCAGGAACCGGGAAAACAACGGTGGCGAAACTTTTAGAGAAACACCTTGGGTTACGGTACGTGTACTCAGGGGAGATCTTTCGTCAACTCGCAGAGAAGCATCATATGTCGTTGGAGGAATTTGGTCACTACTGTGAATCGCACCGTGAAATTGACGAGGAACTCGATCGATATCAACTCGATGTGTTAAAACAAGGGAACGTCATCGTGGAGGGGCGAATCTCCGGGTGGCTTGCCTATCAGAACAAGATCCCTGCAGTGAAAATCTTACTCCAAGCAGATATCGCTGTTCGTGCAGGTCGTATCGTGAAACGAGAGCAAGGTGATATCGAAAAACGGAAAAAAGAGATTCTGAAACGGGAGAAAAGTGAGGCGACACGCTATAAGAACTACTATGGAATCGATGTTTCCGATACCTCAATCTACGACGTCATTATTGATGCAGGAAATAAAACCCCTGAGGAAATCATGACCATCATTGTAAAACATCTTGAGAGATAAACGACTTTTTATATTCTTCTGGTATTCTGTGAAGTGTCATGTCTGAGAAATACACGATGTTACCATCGTTGAAACAGCGAAAACATCTCCTGAAAACCTCTGCAACAACGAACATCCATTATGGCAAGGCTCCTTTGGAGAGAACTGTTCGGGAGCTGTTACAGAACGGTTTTATTACTCTTGATAAACCTTCAGGTCCATCGTCGCATCAGGTGGTCGCTTGGGTAAAGGAAATTCTTCACATTGAAAAAGCAGGACATGGAGGGACTCTGGACCCCGCTGTTACCGGTGTGCTTCCCGTTGCACTTGGTGATGCTGCTCGTGCCCTGCAAGTGCTTCTTGTCGCAGGAAAGGAATACATTGCTCTAATGAAGCTTCATAAGCAGGTTGATGAAAAAAAAGTACGGGAGGCGTGTCATAGTTTCGTTGGACAGATTTCTCAGATGCCGCCGCTTCGTTCCGCTGTGAAGAGAGTACGGCGAACACGAGAGGTGTATTATCTGGAGGTCCTGGAAGTTCATGGCACCGAAGTTTTGTTCCGTGTTGGATGCGAGGCAGGAACCTATATCCGAACATTGTGTGTTGATATCGGAAAGAAGCTGGGGTGTGGTGCACAGCTTGCTGAGTTACGGCGGACACGGGTGGGGAATATCACAGAAGCAACAGCAGTCAGCTTACAGGATCTTAAGGATGCATATGTCTTCTGGAAAGAGGAGGGAGATGAGACCGAGTTGCGTAGGACGATACTTTCAATGGAGCGGCTTCTTGAGGTTGTCCCAAAGATCGTCGTGCGTGATTCCGCAGTTGATGCGTTGTGTCATGGTGCGAATCTTGCGATTCCAGGGGTCGTTGAAATTGATGAGATGAAGGAAGGTGAGATAGCAGCAGTGATGACATTGAAAGGGGAAGGTGTTGCTCTTGTCAAGATGTTGATGCCTGCGCTCCAAATTATTGAAAAGGACACAGGGATGTGTGCATCCCTTGAACGGGTGCTGATGAATAAAGGGACGTACCCGTCCATCTGGAAAAAGACATAAATAGGAACAGTATTTGCGGTCGTTGTTTTTGCCGAGGTGGCTCAGACCGGTACGGCGCGAGCCTGGAAAGCTCGTGGGGCTTCGGCTCCGCAGGAGTTCAAATCTCCTCCTCGGCGCTTTCCTCTCCTTAAAAAATCATATGAGCAACAGAGTAAAAAGACCTATTTATGTAGGCTTTGCACACAAATAGGGGGATATATGTGCAAAATTAAAATTTGCACATAAATTAATTTAATAGCTTCGTGAAGGATAGGAAATGAATTATATAATGAGATTCTCATTTTAAGTAGCTTTTCAAATTAGATAGTGACTTTTCCCTTTGTTCCACAGGAAGTGCAAGTTATGAACAAATTTTCTCCGGGTAACCCAATGTATGTCTCTAAGTGACCGCATTTCGGACACCTAAACTGTTTTACAATCTGCTTTGATTCAATTTCATTTTCCGCTACCGTAAATGTATTTACATTCTCCGGATTCTTAGTTTCTTTTATTCTCGAAAACATAATCAAAACAGCAAAGATTTCAACCCTCCCAAGTATCATAAGAACCACAAATAACCATTTCAGTTCCATTGCAAGTGAAGGACGTACAATACCCGTACTCAAACCTGTCGTAGCAACAGCAGATGTTGTTTCAAAAAGCGAATCAACCAGAGGGAACCCATAAGAACTAACAATGAATGCAGAAAAAAAGACCAACGAAATCATCAAAAAAACAGTGACCACCGCTTTATTAAGAGAAGCACCGGTATACTTATTTCCAAAAAGATGAATTGTGTATTCCCTGCCAGTAACACTTTCATATATCGTTTTTTGAAGCGCTTTTAACATCAGAACAAATCGGAAGATTTTGATTCCACCTGCTGTTGAAAAACTCGCTCCTCCAACAAGCATAAGGAACACGAAAAAAAGCTTCAACCCATCCGAAAAACCTGCGACAGAAAGATAACTAAATCCTGTGGTTGTCATCCCACTTACAATATGAAAAACTGCGTCACCAATAGGAAGACCGAAAAAAATAGTCGCAATACTTATCGCAAAAATCGCCATGATTAAAAACACAGAGGTCTCCGAGGTAATAAATTCCTTAAACTTTCCCTTAAAAAGTCCTGCGATGATAAAAAAATTTGAGGCACCAAGTACCATAGTAACAACAAGAATAATGTTCATTGGAAATGTTGTTGCAACACTGGTGATATCATTAATGGGGGTGAAACCTCCTGTACTGAGTGCTGAGAAAATAAACGATATAACTTTCACAACATCATGGTAGCCAAGAGCGATACCTGCAACTGTAAAAATAATTGTATAAATACAGTAAATAAGGATAATCGAAAGGAACGCTTTTTTAACTTTTTGGTTTTTAGAAAACCCCATGCTTCGTGCAAAATCCTGTAATTTTGTTTCTGGATAAAAGAATGCAAGAAGAACCAGTACTATACCAATCCCACCGATAAACTGGGTTAATGCCCGGTAGAATACGATTGATTCTGGGAGGGCAGAGACATTCGGTATAACAGAAAGACCGGTTGTGGTATATCCTGATGCTGACTCAAAAATACTATCAGAGATGTTTTGGATGATATCGCCATTTGAAAAATTCACATACATATAAGGAATCGAACCGATTAGACTTAAGACGATAAATACTAACACAAATAAAGCACAGGAGCGTTTATAGCTTAGTTCCCTCCGTTCGCAGAAAGCATTAAAAGAAAAACCTAATGTTAGAAATATCGTTGCAGTGATAAATAATCCAATAGTGGCGACTATCTCATTGTTTATAAATGAGAGAATGATCGGAAGAGTTAGAAAAATTCCTGAGATTTGCAGAACAAACCCCATGTTCGCAAGAAGCGCTCTCATTTATTCCAAGTAATCAAACTATTCCTTTTATAATTTCGTATCTGAGTAATAGTACCAAAATTTTCTCTTAAAAAAAATTATTAAGATTTTGAATATAAATAAATCTTTACTACAGTTATGCAATAAAATGATTATACATATTTTCGGAAAATCGTTGAGAACATCATAATTACGGGTATAATCTCTAAACGACCAATATACATGTTAATAATCATCATGATTTTTGCTATCGGACTCATCGAGATACTTGTAATCCCTAATGACATACCGATATTCCCCTGAGCGCTGCATATCTCAAAAAATATGTTCTCCAGGGGCTGACCTGGTATGGTGAATCCTAAAATAAAAACACCGATTATCAATGAGATCATCCATAAGAAAATAATGATGGTAACTTCGTTCGTAATATCCAATTGATCTTCTAATGATAAATCTTTTCCTTCAATGTTGAAGACAAAAATCCTCCGAGGAGTAGTGATAGTCCGTTTTATTCTCCATCCAATGGATTTCCCAAGAAAAATAAACCGATACAATTTTATGCCCCCACAAGTCGCTCCGGCAGCTCCTCCGACAATCATAGCAAAAGCGACAAGAAGTTTGGAATTAATCGACCATTGAAGAAGATCCGTGGTCTGAAAACCTGTTGTTGTTTGACTTGAGGCATACTGAAAAAATGAATACCGTAAGGAAGTCAGTATATCACCATGATAATAATCCAGATTAAACAACACTAATAACATCCCTCCGACAATGATTAGGAGAAGAAGTGCTTTCACTTGCATGTCACCAAAAAATGCCTGTAACTTTCCTCGAAGGAGCTGACGATGAGCAATAAACGCTATTGAACCAAAGATCATTAAAAGAATAACGATAATCTCAATGAAGATATTATTATATCCTCCGATACTCCCGCCTATTGTTGCAAATCCACCTGTTGAAATCGCACACATGGAATGATTGACTGCATCCCAAATGGGCATACCAAAAATCATCAGGAGAATAATTCCAAGTATCGTATAAAAGAAATAAATGCCCCACATGGAACGAATTGTGGATATCACACTTGGCCAGATTCTCTCCGATCTTGCCTCTGACACAAATAGGAGATAACTTCCTGTACCAGGACGAGGCAAAATAGATACCGTGAGAAGAACGACACCAACACCACCGATCCATTGAGTAAACGAACGATAAAACTGAATCGTCAACATAAGTTCTCCTTCATGACCACCGAACATCGTCAGTCCTGTGGTCGTCCAACCAGACATTGATTCAAAAAAAGCACTGAGGTAATCAAGGTTTCCAATGAATTTAAAAGGTATAGCAGTAATTATAGGGATGATTATCCAACTTAAACCTGCAATAATGACCGCATGTCGTAAATTCGTCTCACCAGATTCTCTTCCGGCAATTACCCGAAATAGAAATCCGATGATAAGTAATAGAACTGTTGATAGTACCAGATACGGGATTGCAGGATATTCATGAAAAATAATAGGTACTATTACAGAAAAAATATTAGCGAATCCAACGATAATAAGAACCAGACCCATATCCCTACATATGATTTTCTTATGATTCGTATCGTCAACCTCAAATTTTTTTTAATTGTCAAAAAAAATCTTTTGTATTGTTAAATGAATTTTCATATATATACTTTTATAAGTTTTACAAAAAACCTGCTTTGTGTAATTATTCTCACCTCGGGTAAATAAGGACATTCCAAAGGAGTGTACGCAACCATACCTCAACCCGACGAAACCTCGCCTTTATGCTAAAAAGGTACTCACCGAAACGTCGTTTTGTTCCAGAGAAAATCGCCTCAACAACGCATCTCATGGTCGCTTTCATTTTCTGCTTCCAGTCGTCCATATTTTCCTGTTGGGCGATGACTGCCCGACGTCTGCTCGGGCAGCCGCGGGCTTTGCGTGACGCGTTCTTACGTACTTTTATCCCTGGGATGGAGCCGTGGCTGGTGACCTCGTTGAAGCATTCTCTGGTGTCGTAGCCTTTGTCGCCGAGAATGATGTCCACACGTACCCAGTCACATTCCTTGAGGATCTTCTTGAGTTGCTTATGGTCGGATGCAGTGCCTTTCGTGACCAGGCAGTAGATGATCTTCTTGGAGAGCAGGTCGACGAAGATGTGGATTTTCTTAAAGTCTTTTTTCTGTTGGTAGTGGTGGAAGCGGACTTGGATCCATGCTCCTTTCCGGTGGGTTTTCATCCCGCTGGAATCCACGCCACCCAGTTGGGTGTGGGTTGGAAGGAACAACTGATTAATCTCAGCGAGAACCATGGAATGGAGATGGTTCATAGTGTTCTGTATCGTCTTATAACAAGGTGCTCGCTTCATACCGAGCGCTTGATAGATACGTAGGTCTTTGGTCGCATTGGCGATGCCTCGGCAAGAGAGACCAAAGAGGATTTTAAACAGCAGAAGAACGACGAGTTGAGAGAGCTGGAATTCCCTCCGTTGGACCGGTTGATCTAATCCATGAAAAACCTGTGTAAGGTCTAAAATTCGACGACATTCACTCAGTCTGGATTTGTCGTATAATTTCCAGTCGATACTAACTTCTTTATTCCCCTTCCACTTATCCTTCTTTTGACGTGTCTTTTGCATCCCATCTTTCACCAGATAGATGCAAAGGACTACGTCATTTAAATTTTAATTACACAAAGCAGAACAATGGCAATGATTAATATATTCCTTCATCATAAACCCGCAGAAGACCATGAACAGTTTTATTCTTCAAACAAGCCTCTTCATCGGCATTATCCCTGCTTTAATCCTCTTATATATCGGGTTAAAAGGCTTTGAAGGTCATTTTAAAGATAAACTCATCTTCCTCACGTTCATCGTTGGAATCATCATTGGGACAATCGCAGTAGCGATTGAATACTACACACGAACGATTGGTATTATCTATATCATCCTTTTCCCGATTCTCGAACAACTCTTCAAAACCATTGTACTGAACCTCGGACGATTCCAGGAGAAACAGGAAACAACCATCTACGGTTTTTCACTGGGACTAGGATTCGGATCCGTGTTCATCCCAGCATCCATCATGGGACTTGAAGAACTCGATCTGACATTTATCGCAGCAATCATCGGATCGTTCGGAATCCTTCTTTTCCATGCAGCGACCGGAGTGCTGATCGGATATGGAGTGTACATTAAAAAACTCACGAAATATCTCACGATCTCAATTCTGCTACATCTCGTTATCACCACCGTTACTCTACTTACAACTCTCTCTCAAACCAGTTATCTGCAAATCCTCCTTGTTCTCTATGGCACCTTCTTATTTTGGTATGCGATAAAAAAAGTCATGCCCCAGATATTAGATAAAGGTCAACGGCGGAAACGAACACAAAAACAAATAGAGATAAAAAGCAAATAACGATTACCAGGGAAAGAAGAGGTGAAAAGATGGAGACTTCAACTCCAAGTGAAACGTCCATAAAAGATTATTATCCAGATCAAAATCAACAGCTAAAGCAACCTAGTTCAAAACCACTCATCGCAGGGATCTTTTTAATCATAGGTGGATTATCAGGCCTATTAACAGCGGCAATGATCTTAGCATTTGATTTAGCAACGATACAAAGTGTGTTTCCTGCAGAATTCCCTTATTCACCCGAACAACTCCAATCTGTTCTCTCTATATGTGGAATAATCATAGCAATTTGTTCAATTATTACATTCGCTGGTGGTATTGTAGCCATAAAACGAAAAGCATGGAGCCTTGCGGTTATCGGAGGGATTCTTGGACTCTTTACGATTGGACTGATGTTCCTTGGTAGCATCCTCTCCCTCATTGGCCTGATTCTTGTCTTGATTTCAAGAAAAGATTTCGAATAACCTCCCTTCAGACAACAAACAACATGCTATTCCAGTTCAACAGTGAAGGAAAGACAGGGTCTCTTTTAAGACGAATAACCCTTGACAGCAATCACGTTGTTTTCGTCTTATTGAAAAATTGAAAAGAACGGACCTCATCATAAATAATACCCAGAGCAACACCGCAGATAATCCCTGCAGGAAGACCCGTAAGAATGCGCACAACATTTGTACTTTCCCAGAACCCGAACAGCTGGCCAATGCCATCAACCCCGATTGGCACCAGTGCCAGGATAATCGCAAAGACATATTTCTCAGTTAACTCAATGGTGTAGAAGACCATAAACCCAAGCCCGATTGTAAGCCCAAGCCAGATAGCGGTACATCGAGCACAAAACGGCATCTCATTGCCGTTCAAATACAATGACCGTTCCGATCTCTGATGACAGAGTCGATCACCAACTGAATAGACAACATTCCAGGGAAACGACAGATCTTTGAAAATAGCATCATTCTCTGAGGATCCCACAACACCAGAGAGATCAGAAACACTGCCCGAGGGCAACGCCAGTGGTGCAAGGAACTGGAGAAGAACCCAGATGAAGAAGAGCAAAAAGAAGAGAAAAACAATACTTTTTAGCGGATGCTTCCTTTTTTCCATATTCTTACCTATTAATGGGGGATATTCCTGTTTCAGAAATCCAATCCTTAGTACGACATCATATTTAAATATAATATGTTTATTCTCGATACACCAAGGCGAGAACCGATGACACGATTCCCTGAAGCTGAAAGTAGATTGTTAAACAAGAAGATCTGCATGAAATGTGGAGCATCCAATGCCGTAAAAGCAGAGCGCTGTCGAAGATGCAGGTCAACAGAACTTCGAATGAAAGCAAAAGAAGGCAGAGGACAATAGACACAAACCAGTATCTTTAAAAAGAAGATATCTCTTTTTGGTTGACACAGTGCAAAGGCTATGCCAGAGACCAAAGTAAAAAAAAGCGAGGATTTCAACGAATGGTATAACGAGATCGTTGAACTTGCTGACTTATGTGATAAACGTTATCCTATCAAAGGGATGAACATCTGGAAACCCTACGGTTGGAAACTCATGAACAACGTCGACCGACTCATCAGGGACGAAATGATGCAAACCAATCACCAGGAAGTCTGTTTTCCCCTCCTTATACCTGAATCATTTTTTAAAAAAGAAGAAGAGCATATCGAGGGATTCGGTAAAGAAGTCTTCTGGGTGACGCATGCTGGTTTAACTCCACTTGAAGAGCGCTGGCTGCTTCGACCAACATCAGAAACCGCGATGTACCCGATCTTCTCCCTTTGGATCCGCTCCCATACTGATCTTCCATTAAAAACCTTTCAAATCGTCAATACCTTCCGCTACGAAACCAAACAGACCAGGGCATTCATCCGTGTGCGAGAAATCCACTTCTTTGAGGCACACACCTGCCATGTTGACTTTGATGATGCCGAGCGGCAGATAAAAGAAGACAAGGAGATTGCTCAACGCTTGTTAAATAAACTCTGTCTACCGTTTGTTTTTAGTAAACGACCGGAGTGGGATAAATTCGCTGGGGCGTATTATACCATCAGTATCGATGTCCTGATGCCTTCCGGAAGAACACTGCAGATAGGATCTATTCATCAGTATCGTGACAATTTTGCCAAACCCTACGAAATCTCCTATGAAACAGAGAAAGGAACCCATGCGTTCTGCCATCAGACGACGTATGGAATGAGCGAGCGGTTGCTCGGGGCACTTATCGGTGTTCATGGGGACAACAAAGGCTTGCTGATGCCACCCGAGGTTGCACCAGTTCAGGTCGTCATCATTCCGATTATCTTTAAAGGTAAAGAACAGAGAGTCCTTCAGGAGTGTCAAGCCCTACAAGAAAAACTCCTAAAAGAAGGGATACGATCCCACCTTGATGACCGGGAGATCACCCCTGGAAATAAATATTATGACTGGGAACTGAAAGGCGTTCCACTCAGAATAGAAATTGGCCCAAAAGATATAGAAAAAAATGAATTAACCATGGTAAGACGAGACAGCAGCACAAAAAAACCGCTCCCAATAGTGAATGCGGAAACCACAATAAAAGCAGAACTCAAATCCATGGAAAAAACCCTGTATCAAAACGCAGAAAAACTTCTCAGAGAAAATACGCATAGTGTTCTAACCATAGAAGAGGCAAAGGAAAAATCAGGCATTGTGACACTCCCCTGGTGCGGTACGAAAGACTGTGCGTTGGAAATAGAAAATGTTTTAGAGGGGAATACATTAGGGGAACCGATTGAAAACGCAGGTTGCCACGAGCGGTGCCCGATATGCGGCTCACCTGCGAAAACATGGATGAGATATGCAAAATCATATTGAGGTGAAGGAAAAATGAGTGGAAGGATCGTAAGATTTCTACGAGAATATGTCCTTGCGTTAAGCATTATACTTATCATCCCAGGGATTGTGTTTATCTTCATGGGAGTCATATTCTTATTTTTTAACAGTGCTATAGAACCAGCTGACTCGCTTTTTTATTTCATCTATGTGGTTGGGGTATGGAATGATTACATCCTCGTCGCTGGGTTGATTATTTTTGGGATTGGGGTGTATTATCTCTATAGCTACTTTACGAAACGTAAATTCGTATTAAATGAACTTCAGACAGATAAACGTTCAGAGATATTAAAAATGCGCAGTAAACTTGAAACAACAGTGAAACATCTTCCCTCGAAATACCAACGGATGCTCTCTGAGAAAGAAGAAGAATTCAATATCAAATAATTCTGCACGTCTCATGGTTGAGAGCAACCCCTTATCTCTTTTTTATGTTGTCCTTGTTGAACCGAAAAACAGCGGGAATATCGGTGCGGTCGCCCGGGCGATGATGAATTTCAACGTTGAACATCTTTATCTTGTCAACCCCTGTGAGTTAGATAACGTCTGTTATGCCCGTGCGATGCATGCAACAAAAATACTTGATACCGCGCAGATATTCTCCTCTTTTACAGACGCAGTAGAGAATCTTGATTTTCTTGCGGCAACCTCTTCTATTGAATCAAAGACAGAAAAACGACACCTCAGGAACCCGGTGTACCTCGAGGAGTTTTCAGAGAAGATCTTTGATGTCAAAGGAAAAATCGGCCTAATATTCGGACGAGAGGACTACGGGTTATATAACGAGGAAATCGCAGCCTGTGACATTATGCTTAAGATACCGACCAGTGACTCCTACCTCTCCTTAAACCTCTCTCATGCAGTGACACTTGTGTTATACTCCTTATACAGGAAGACGGTGTCTCTCCCGAAACATCGGAGGACCCTTGGAACCCTTGAGAAAACAAAACTCTATGACTTCTTTGAAAAGCTCCTCGATGAAATCGACTATCCATCTCATAAGAAAGACCATACACAGATCATGTTTAAACGTATCATGGGACGGGCTCTGCTTTCAAAATGGGAGTACCATACGTTGATGGGTGTGTTCAGCAAAACACGAGGAACAATCAAAAAGAAGAAGGAAAAGGACACTAAATAGTCTCAATGTTAAACAAGACCTTACAATTCTTTAATGACGCATGGATTTTATCTGCAAAAAAGACCAGTTCATTGATATCTGCTTTTTCCCTTCCCCAATCAAAAACAAAATCATAGTTGCCCTTTGTTGCTTTGAAACCCATGTTGAGCAACTGGTTTTTTATCTCAGAAGGAGCAGCCCCTTCACTGTTGAACGTAACCTGAATATAGGTCTTCATAGGGTTCACATCCATGTAAGGATTCATCTTTAAGTATTAAACCATTACGATGAGGTGATTAAAGGATGAAAGGGTACTTTTATAATCCTTCC
Organism: Thermoplasmatota archaeon; assembly: GCA_016930995.1. The sequence continues at coordinate 19,171 of JAFGFQ010000159.1, forward strand.
ATAGCAAAAGGGATAGGGGCAAAAGAGAGTATAAAAACGATGAGGATGACCAGGCCAAGGAGTTTTCTTTTTGCATCCAACCGCGTAATTTCGTTTAGCGGTGGTTGATGCTGGGTACCAATGAAAAGCAATATGATAATGGCAAACATCAACCATCCTGTGTAAAAATAACTTAATCCAGCAAGGACGAAAATAACAAGCCAACTCATGTACTTATGTTTCTCCTTTAACAGCGCTCGAGCCACATGACCACCATCAAGTTGACCTGCGGGTAGGAGGTTTACTGCAGTAAGAAAGATTCCAACCCACCCTGCAAATAGGGTCGGATGAATGATAAAGGTATCAGGGATGGAAAAGAGGCTTTGCATCCATTGCAAAAGTAAAGGAGGAATTAAAATGATACTTGCTCCGTTCGAAGGAACCGGAAGCGGGTTTTGTTGCATCAAATAAAAACCAATCAATGATACGGGGATGGCGACAAGAAACCCGCAGAGCGGCCCAGCAATTCCAATATCAAGCAAGGCTTTTCGGTCGGGGATTGGTTCTCTTGTAGAAATTAACGCACCAAAGGTCCCAAGCAGAAAAGGGGGCGGAAGCGGGATAAAAAAGGGTAACGATGCATCGACATGATGTCTTTTTGACACATAATAATGGCCCATCTCATGCACACCAAGGATCAAGAGCAATGGAACCGAAAAATACAAGAATCCTTGCCAAAGATACTGCATTGAGACCATATTGATCCAATCAACCTGGCCGATATCAACCCACTGTAAAGACCCAGCAAGTGTCGTTGTAAAGATTGTAGCAATCAGAAGAGCGATATTAACCCATACCGACTTTCGTTTTTTTCCTTGTGGTTTTCTGATAACGTAGAGTATATATTCTCCATGCTCATGTCGAATCATAGGGATATAGTTTTTCTCGAGAAGAATACGACGGAGCGATTCAAATTTTTCCTCAAGGGTTTCTTCATCGATACGACAGAAAAAAGCGACCGTGTTGATATTGGATTTCATATCATAAAAAGGGAAACGCTGTCCTACTTCTCGTTGTAATAATTCAATGTCGAATGGTGATTCTATTGGAATTTGTTCAAAATTATTCCATTTATCAGGCATGATGTCTGCCGTCATAGGATAGTTGTTATTTATACCCTTCGCAGAGAAGAACAAACTAGTTTTGACAAGTGTTCGAATCACTCATGAATCGTTCCATCATGTCCTTTGATGAGACAGTCTCTGCTTTTAAAAGGTTCAGATAGATGTACTATCGCCCAGTCCTACAAAGGGAATGCATCAGTTTTCTTACACCGTCTCTTCTGCCTCTTTATGGATAGCGATGCAGTAGCTTTCATAGAGATACTCCGAAATGTTAATGAATAAAAAGGCTTATTACCATTACCGGAGGGTAGATGCGACCTGCAGAAGAGAAAGGGATGTGCTAAATGTCTTTTTTAACCAAGGAAGAAACAGAAAATATCACTGCATCAAGCAGTCATAAAACCAGAAAGGAGTCCTCTCCAAGAACAAAAAAGAAGCTGTGTATAGGTCTTGGTCGGAAACGAAAAAACCAGCGGTTCCACCGGATACCAAGTGGTTTTCAAAAAAACCGTGCTAGAGATAAAATTACTCCATTACATAATGTATCGACCTCCAAGGAAAATATCGTACACATCCATGACACTATTGACATTTTTTTACAGAAGATAAACCAGAGGAAATCCAACGAACAAGATGTCCAGACTACTGAACCATGTGAAAACAACCAGAACTTTGATATGAAATCAAAAGAAACAAAACAAGACGCATGCATCGATATGAAGGACAAAGAAGGAGTATTACGAAATGAATTTGATATCAGAAATCGATTGCTTGATGATCTTGAACATCAGATTCTTGATTCACAAACACAACTTGTCGAAGAATCACAGAGGGACGTTCGATTAGAAGAAGAATTAGCAACAAGGGAGAAAGACATCCAAATATTAAAAAAAGACTTCACTGAAAAAGAGGAAGAAAGAAACGCCTTACAGCAGGAAATCGAAGAACGAGACAGGATAATCCAAGATATTAAAGGACAATTATTCGAAAGGCAGGCATGGATTGTCGAGAATAATCAATTTACAGAACAACTCAGTAGAGAATTGAAGCAAAATACCAATCTTCTTAGTAAGGTCCAAGACGAGTTAAAAAAGAGGGACGAGGATTTCAATAGTTCCATAACACAACTGCAGCAGAGAACTGAGGAGATAGAGGAATTACACAAGCAAATCATTTTACGAAACAGGATCATTAGCACAATTGAAAAACAAATCGAGGACCAGCAAGTATCTTTAATGGAAAAGACGCTGTTAGCTGAAACATTGCACACTCAGGTTAAAAACAGAAATGAGGAGATGTTAAAGCAAAAACATCAATTGAAACAACAAGCAGAGGCCATCGAACGCTTTCAATTAGAGATTACTACCAGAAACACAATCATCGAAAGTATCACACAGCAGTTCACAGAAAATCAGGCACAAATGATTCAGCATTCATCAATAACAGAACAACTACAAGAGCAACTCGATCATCAGCAACAACTCTTTGAAGAGATCCGTGAGAGACTTGAAAAAAAACAACAAGAGTTAATACAGAAGGATAACGAGTTGCACACACAAGGATTACAACTCCAAGAAGCCTGTATCGAGTTAGACATGATTCGTGGTGAAATCGATTCACGGAATCAAATCATTGAAAGCATGGAACAACAACTCGCGACAGAACAAACACATCTTATTGAAAAAACCCAAGCCGTCGAACATCTTCAAGTAGAATTAGGTCAAATCGAGAAAGAAAAAGAGACACAGGAAAAAGAATTAACGTGTGTGAAAAGCCACGCACAGAACAAAGAACAAGAACTCAGTCATCTAAAATCTGAGCTAGACAAGCACATGACTGATTTTAAATCAACTCGCTCAATTTTAGCACAGAAAGAGGAATCCATACACCAACTCGAGACGGAACTTCAAAGGACTGTTCAGGAATTGAAAGAAAGAAATCTACAATTACTTGATAACAGACGAGAAATACAACAGAAGGAAAAGGAGATTGACGAGATAAAAAGAGATTCTGAAAAGAAATGGGTTGATGTGGTCTTGAAAAATATAGAACTTCGAGATAATCGTGAACTTGTCAACGAACTTGAGTTAAAACTTGAACAAAAGGAACGCTTACTCCATGACGCTCATGCAGAAATCGAGAAAAGAACATTGGAATTTACCAGTAGCCATCAGAACCTGCAAAATACCGTAGAAGCACTGGCCAATGATGTATCAACCCGTAGCAAGCTACTTAATGAACTGGAGCAACAGCTTACAGCGGGACACTTCGTCTTTGTAGAAAAGTCACAGAGAGCAAAGACCCTTGAATCGGAATTAACGAAACGAATCGATGAATTGGACATTCTGAAAGAGGATCGTAAAAACCAAGAGGATAGCATCAGCGCTTTACACACAGAAATTCTCTTAAGAAATAATATCATCGGTGATATGAAAAAACAGTTAACGGAGAACCAAACAAACCTTCTTGAAAAATCGTTTCAGAATACTGAGCTTCTCACCACCCTTGAACAACAGCACCGTTTTGTAAAAGATAAAGAACTTGAATTGATGGAAAAGAATAAAGAGTTACTGGCAAATAGGCACGTCATCGAAAAAAAGGAGAGTGAACTTTTATCCCTAAACTCAGAATTGGACATGAAAGAGAGAGAGCTTGGTTGGATTAAACAAGATTTAAAAAATCGTCTCGATCAATTAGACGAGAAATGCTTCACTATTGGGAATTTGAAAAACGAGTTGGAAACCCAACATATCCATGTTACTTCCTTGGTAAAAGATTATGGAACAGTGAAGCAAGAACTGGAAATAAAAACCCTTGAAGCCGAGAAACTCCAGGAAGCATTGAAAAACAGCCATGTACAGGGGGATTCGTTCACTATGAAGTTACCTGAAAAAGAAATCATCGGTGAATTGAAGATAAAGCATCTGGTTGATGAGCACCACAGTCCTGAGACGTCTTTTAAAGGAGAATGCCCCCCTCTTGAGGCTGATAAAAAGGGTCTAGCTGGAGACATTTCTATGATTGCTAAGACCAAAGAGAGCCAACCAGATAACCATCATGAGGATATTTCATGGAAAGAAAAATTACGTATTTGTAATGAAATCGAAAAGAGTTTGGATCATTCCTCAGAAGATCATCTTAAAACAAAAAAATTAAAGGATGACGAATCAAACTAACTACATTTTACGGGTAAAGTGTAACAACATTTTTTATTGGGAGTGGTGCCTCAAACCAGACCGTCCGACTCATCCCTGGTGAGGGGAGTATCGTAATTTCTATTTGATCACCGTATTTCATAGCAAGATTGTCAGGGAGAGTTATAAGGATAAATGCCATATCTGTATTTTTATTAATCATATGTGAACTCCCAATGGAATTATCATCATCTATAGTTGAAAGAACGCTAAATCCGCTCGAGTTCATTAAATCCCAAAGAGGATGTTCAAAGAGCGTAGAAGAGCGTATTGATCCGACGAGCTCACTGTAGAAGAGCATATGGTACTGTTCACCGTTACATACCTCAATGCTTATATGGGAAATATCGATGTTTTGACTCACATAAGGTTTTATGAGTATTCCTATTTTTTTGATTGTGTGCTCATTTTGAATCATCTGGTATTGTCCAATGATATGTTTTATTTGTAGATAGCTGCATATTTCATCGACAACCTCATTTGTTATCCTATTGAGGTCTTCTTCTGTTATATCACCTGAAGTGGTGTAAATGATCGATGCAGACACGAGTCCTACTAGGAGAAAGAAGATAAGTAGTATCCCGGCAATCATTCCGAGTTTTGCCTGATTATCCATACAATCACTGGTTTTCTCCTTAAAACGCTTGATTTGAAAAATATATAAATCTTGTTATACAATTGTTATCTGTTCTATCAAATAAGGAGAGAAAACCGAAATTTTAATAGAGAATTTTAAGGGAGTTTTCATTCTTTTTATATCTCTGTTTTTTTTCTGTATTGATCTGAATCCATAAGGAGAGGATGACATAATTCTTGGTTTGTTATTTTTTCATTTTGATGGTCCACCGCCGTATCTTTATATAGTGTCATTTGCGAACATGTTACATGCATATGACTGCCATGATTATGAATGGCAGGAATGGAAGGTGAAAGAAATGACGAAACGATATATGGAAAGGCTGGTGGGCAAATACTGCAAGATTGTAACAAAAGAACCTGGTGAAGAAAGAGCAAATGTCGTAACCGGAGTCCTTGAAGACGTCGATTACAAAGATGGATTTATTTTAGTCGATTCCAACCAAGGATTAGGGTGTCTCAGGATCGATACAATCATAGCTATAAAACCAGGGAATAAACATCGAGTCGAGAAAAAAACATTAAAGGAAGACGACCAAGCCGCAGTCGGTATTGGAACATTAATTATCTTTATCGCAATGGTACTCGTCGCAGCAGTCGCTGCAAGTGTCATTATACAAACCGCAGAAAACCTCCAACAGCGCGCATATGCTGTTGGTAAACAAACAATCCGAGATGTCTCAAGCGGTCTACGCGTCATAGGTGTCACAGGATACACTGATACCAACAAGACAAAAGTCGAATATCTCGCAATCGCAATCAGCCCTCGAGCAGGATCATTAGATATCGATCTTAATAGAACGCTACTGTATATGAAACTGGACAACTTCTCTGTTTTAAGTCTTAACCTCTCATCAAAAGCATCTGTCGTAGATGGTAGTGGAATTTTCCACACACTAAACCAGAGTAAATTGAATGCAACAAACTACGGGGTTATCGCAATCCATGATCGTGATAATTCCATAATGAAAACCAATGGTATTAGCGCCACAGACCAAGCAATCCTCATTGTCAATCTCACAGCAGTCCTCAACACAACCAAAGGATTACGCCCTGGAGAAGTACTTGAAGGAACGCTCGTACCCGATTTTGGTGGATCGGGTATCTTTGTCGCTCAAGCACCAATGGCGTTCAAATACCGCGTCTGTGACCTATAAAAAAGAAAAAAACCATAAGAGAGAACAATCACTCTCCCTTTTTTATTTTTTCATTGTTTTTGAAGAGATTCATCTTTTTTAGTCAGCCTGCGAGCTATCGATACAGGTGATTAATGCAATTTCAGCTTTTTCACCGCGATAAATCGTTTGTTTAATACTCACCTCAACAGGTATTTTAATGTCATCCTTTTTCGTAAAAACAGTTCTATACATTGAGATTCTATCACCCTTTAAACGATCAAGGTAATATTTCTCGACATCTGCAAGTCCTTCAAGGGCGATAAAATCAAAATAACTTTTTTCAAGCATTTCTTCCATGCTATACCCAAGCAACTCTAAAAAGGAGGTATTTATCTGTTTAACTATCCCTCGTTGAATAATCGCTGCAGATTGTGATATTTTCTCTAAGGTCTCATCATTACTCGTCGGAACAATAGGTTCTCCTGTTTTCTGAGTTTCTTGCTTAACGGTCTCCGTTTCTGGGGTGGAAGCGGGTGCGGTGACTTGTGAAAAAGTAATGTTTTCTTGATTCATCAACTCTTGTCGTCTTTTTTCAATCGCTGTTTCCAAAAGCAATAATTTTTCTCGCCACTTGGAAAACTCTTCGACACGTGCATTAAAAATTCGTTTTTCTTTCTTTAATTGCGCCTCAAATGCCTCTAACTGCTTTAAACGGATGTCTAACTGTTGCTGCCGAGCATCCAACTCCCGATGTTGTCGTTTAAACCCAAACGGATCTGAGAAAAATGAGAGTTTTTCATCTTGAGATGATTGTTCATCGAATGTTTGTTCACTCTCATCTGTCGTGTCTTGTGCTTGTATGGTTTGCAGAGAACTCTTTTGAATAGAATCCCAGGATTTATCAGGTATCGATTGCTTATTATCCTGTCGTTGTTCTTTTCCCTCACTGCTTGTGATACGATGAGCAACTGCCTCGTATTTTTGTGATAATTCCCTTAGTGCTTGGTCCATCGTATTGAAGTGTGTCGATGTTTTTTCCAATACCACTTCCCTGGTTTCCACTGGAGGTGAAGATACATCAGGGATATGCATTTTCGTCTGCTCGTCCTCAGCCTTTTTTTCTTTAGCGAACAGTATTTTATTTGACCCATGCCTCGTTATCGGCTTTGTATTTTGTTGTTTCGGTACATCCGTATATGATTCTGATGGTGTGATCGGTGCAGCTTTAGGCAGGGGTTCCGCTGATATTTTTAGTTCATCTACCTGAAGTGATGGTGTGACAGATACCTCCAATGTATTTTGTGCTCTCGTATCACTTTTCAGTGGTTTTCCGAAGATACAGATATCTTTTATGGAACCAGTTTCATCCTTGACCAGAAAACCAGTCCACGCAATCATAGGGTTTTCATTATTTTTTGTTTTCAGAGGAAGAACGATATTATCGACCCACATAGACTGCTGTATTGAAGTAAGAAGGTCTTTCCATTGCTGTGCTGACTCTGCAGGTACCAAAATTTCATAAAAATTCTTATGTAATATCTCATCTCTCAAATACCCAGTAAATCGTTCGCTTTCCTTATTAAATTGAATTATCTCTTCATTAAGACTAAGACTTAAGATTAAGTCATGGCTCGTATCTGGATTTTCCATATCATCTCCAGTATGTATTGTTGTCATCTCCTAACCCATGGTAAGAATTTATGCCTCTTATAATTTTTCTTCTTCTCACAATCACGTAGTCATTTTAAAACGTTTTGTTTTTGCAAATTCAATCGAGAGAAAGAAGAAAACATCCTTTGGTATAAGATCTACGTGATATCCTTATATGAGTTGTAAAACCAATTCCTCTTATGTCTGTTACGCTCTGAAGGGTACTTTGGTATAAACTCCCATGAATTTTTCAGCGATCTTGTCCCTCTTACACTTAGAGACATAAAAGTATAAATATACGATTATTGTTGATATTCTTGGGATTCAACTAGAGGTTCGGAAAATACGGAGGGGTACAAATAAAATTAAAATTAGGAAAAGAAGAGCCTACACCTTCTAAAGATGATTCTCCAACATCGACTCAGAAGGTAACAGATGTTAAACAACAAACACCACCAAACCCACAAATGGAGAAAAAACCAGAACCAGAACGAAAAATTATAAAATTCGATACACCAGCGACCCCAAGTCCAACAAAACCTGCCGTCGAAAAAACACCTGGTGCATCAGCAGACGCTGCCAGAGAAGAACTAGAACAACGTAGAAACATTCTCCAAAACATGAAAGATTTCGATTTCCAAATAAAGAAAAATCAAGAAGACATCACGACAATAACAAATAAGGTTGAAAGCTTATCAAAGGACCTCGATGATCTTGTAAGCTTATATGAGATAGTCTCGGAACAAATGAATCCTTTTGTTGGCTTATCAAAAGTGACGAAAAAAAGATTAGACGCTCTCGAAAACATCATCAAAGAGGTCGATGGAGTTAAAACAAAGCTTGGCGATCTTGAAGCAGTAGTTGAAAAAAATAATATGAATAACAATAACAACATGGTATCTCCAATCCCAAGACCTACGGTCCAACCAGAGAAAAAACAAGAACCATCAACGCAGCCAACAACAATGACAGAGACTCCTACAAAACCACCCATAGCTTCACACTCAACAATGACAGAGCAAGTCAACGAGACGGAGCTAGATAAATGCTTGGCATCCTCATTAGAATCATTGTTACTAGAGCAGAACATTAATGCTATGATCAATGAATTTTTCATAAATTTAAAATAAAAGAAATCATTTCATAGAAAGGAGTTGGTAAATGAACGAAGGAGAGAAGACCCAAGAGGAGAGACTCCTTGAGGAACAGGAAGTAAGTGCAGAACTGATTGCCATTGTCGAAAAAAATGCGCTTCCTCAGAAAATCGCACAACGAATCTTAGAAAAACTAAAAGAAAAGAACATAAAAATCACAAAAAATCAATTACATAAATTAATAGATAGAATACAGAATGCATTACAATTATCTCCAATATCTTCACCGATGAAGCACGAACAATTCCAAAGAAAAGAGCAAGAAGTGATTCTTGATGATACCGCGCTACAAACCAACGATATGAAAAAACTTATCGAAGCGGTAGAACAACTCACTCGAAGAATCACCATCATTGAAGAAAATCAAATCCATGGTGTTAAAAACACAACGGGCCCCCTTATCAAGACGACGGACATCAAAACACCTGACCCCCTCAACATTCTTGACGGCAACATGCAACCGTTACAACATATCCCCCAGGATCCCGAAAGTATCGTTGTCATCATGAAATGGCTCCAATATCTTGTAGATAGAATTGGGAAAAACAATCTTGCAGACACCTTGGGATACTACGTGGACATCGGTTGGATCTCCGAGGATGCTCGATTTGACCTTATCAATTACTCAAAAGGGATAACAGAAGACCCAAGCCAGATTACCACAGACACACCGCAACTACCGGCAAAGGATCATCTTCAATCCTTACTGTTTATCCAGAAGATCCGAGGAGTAAACCTTGATGATCGGTTCCTCAGCAGAATAGAGCGGGACATGGACAAAATCGTCAGAAGCCTTGAGGAATATCATCAGAACTAATATCTTAAAAAGAGAACAAACTTTATTAGTTTTATTTCCTATTACACATACGGTATTTGATTCGATGGATGCACATCCATAGAACTCATTAAGAGGGTATAAAAGATGGGGTTCTCACTCATAGCAGCAACTGCTATTCTAGGAATTACTCTATTTATGGCAGTGGAAATCATTGTAAGCGATCTGATTCCCACCATGGAAGAGATTAATACCTCCTATACCACAATGAAAGATCGCATTCAAGAGCAGCTCCATACAGGAATTAACATCACCGCGGTTGTTCGGTCTGTCAATGGCACGAACTATAATTATAATATCTCAGTAAAGAACACGGGAAGCATTACACTGCTCACCGATAATTTTGTGATTTTACTAAATGGGACTGAGTGCCCTTTTTATTGTTCAGGACAGTATCTTTACCCTGAAAATATTGTTTATTTTGTTATGGAAAATCAGGCTGGTGAAGGGCAAAAACGACTGAAAATAATTACAAACAACGGTATCGCATCTTTCTATACCTACGGCGAATGAGGGAAAAAAATGGGATTTAGTCTGACGGGAACACATGTGATTTTCTTTGTTGCAGCAGTTATTGTCGCAGGAATGGTGTCAGGCGTCTTTATCGCAGTGACAATGAATGTCACCACGAGTCTTTCCAACCGCGGAGACCGCGTCATAGAACAACTGAACACCGACTTTGCAATCATCAATGACCCACTCATCATACCACAGTCAGGAATCTATTACACATTCTATCTAAAAAACATTGGAGGAAACCGTCTGACCACAACCAATCAAACATTCCAGGTCTTCATTGATGGAGAGCTTCTTGGCATCTCCCAATATTATTTCGAAGAAATCTCACTCCCGGTTGAGGCAGTAACATCCCTCTACGTGAATACAACACTTACTTCGGGAGACCATACGCTACGCATCGTAGGACCCCAAGCAGTTGACAAAAATTTTGCGTTTATGAATTAGAAAAAAAAGAGCATGAGGAAAAATGGAAGGAGTTAAATCCATCATTTTGGAACGAAAAGGAGAAAAAGATGGATTTGCAGAACGATTCGGAAAGGTGATACCAAACGGCTCCTTGATTTTTATAGAAGGCAAGGAAGGCACCGGTAAAAGTATCTTCTGCCAGCGGTTTTGCTACAGCCTATTAAAGAATAATTGTTCCTGTTCGTATGTCTCGACACAATTTACAATTAAAAGTTTCCTCCGTCAGACCGCCTCAGTAGGATATGATGTACGGAAATACCTCATGTCAGGGAAACTCCTCTTCGTCTCAACAGAGGTGACCCTCGCAGAAACACTTCCCCGGAAAACATTCCTTGAAGGACTTATCACTGGAAGAAAATTATTCGATCCGGATATTATTTTCATCGATTCGCTTTCCACATTACTGAAAGATAGCTTAAACAACGAGAATCTTATCGATCTCACAAGTTTTTTTAATCGATTAACCGGATGTGGAAAAGTCATATTTGTCACCGCCAATCCAACAGAATGGGCTGAGGAAATCCATAATACGTTCCGAATGATTACGACGATCCATTTTCGTACATCCCGGGAGACCGCACCAGGTATTGGAATTGTCTATAATATGTATCTTGAGAAATTCAACGGTGCACGCTACAAATATGATCCGATCACTCGATTCTCGGTCCGACCCGGTGTAGGTTTGATTATCGAATCAAGTGGGGCTGCATTTTAAGGAGCAAAACACATGACGAAGATGGAAACAAAGGAAGAGGAAAAAATCATCAAAGAGAATCCTCACTTGCAGACCTACCTTGATGAGATTCGAAATAAAATGGAGCGGCCAATTTTCTACAGCAAATTACCTCGAGATTTAAGGGAAGAAAAATATCCTAATATCATTTATCCGACTAAAGGGTCGGTATTCATCCATATCTTTCGAACCAAGGATATGGAAGGCAAAGAGTATCATGCGATAGAACCAAGTCTTGACGAGAAAGAAAAAGAAAAACGCGACAAGATGCTTGAATTGATTTATGAAAAGGCACCATTCTGGAAAACAGTAAAGACCGATGACGAAATCAAAGAAGCCATCCGCACTCTCATGGATCAGCTCACTGTCGTTGACGAGCGATCAACAGGGAGTACGAAAGTAACCAGTGGCAAACTACGTGTCACCTCTAATGAAAAAAAGAGTATCGAATATGATATTACTAAGAATATCATTGGCGGGGGCCCTCTTGAGCCGTTTATGCGAGATCCATATCTAGAGGACATCCATATTATCACAGGGGAAAATGTCCATCTGATCCATAAAGTGTTTGAGATGATAAAAACAAACATTTTTATTGATAAAACATGGGCAAATACTTTTTCCCAGGAATTTAGCGAAAAAATCGGAAGCCCTGTCAGTGAAGGTCAACCAATCGCTGATGGAACACTCCCTGATGGGAGCCGTGTCAATATCATCCATAGTAAAGACGTCAGTTTAAAAGGACCGACCATGACAATCAGAAAATTCAGTGAGACCCCGATAAGCGTCACGCAGTTGATCAACTGGGGCACGTTTGATGCTGGTGTTGCAGCGTACTTATGGTTATGTCTTCAATACGGACGGAGCTTGTTTGTCTGTGGCGAGACCGCTTCCGGAAAAACGACGACAGCAAATGCGATTATTCCGTTCATCCCACCTCATAAAAAAATTTTCTCTGTCGAAAACACCCCTGAGGTTCAGGTTCCCCATGCAGTCTGGCAACAGCTACTGACGAAATCCACTGGACCAAAGGAAGGACATATTGAGTTAGAAGACCTCCTTCGCGCTGGTCTTCGATCAAGACCTGATTACATTATCCCTGGAGAGACTCGAGGAATCGAAGGACGGGTGGTGTTTCAGGCGATGCAAACCGGCCATCCCGTCATCACGACATTTCACGCGGGGAGTGTGACAAAAGTCATTCAACGATTTACCGGTCATCCCATCAACATTCCCAAGCCGTTTATGGATAACCTTGATGTTGTGTTAATTCAAATGGCAGTTGAACGGAAAGGAAAACGCATTAGACGAGTTCTCTCCGTTGATGAAGTTGAAGGATATAACAAAGAAGTCGATGGCATTATGTCACGGAAAGCGTTTGAATGGAACCCGGTGGATGACACCCATGCGTTTAAAGCGAACAGAAACAGCTACATTTTGGAATCCAGAATCGCGAAAATGGCTGGTCTTACCGACCCGATGCAGATTTACGAAGAATTTGACCGCAGAAAACATATCATTGAACGGATGATCCAGGAGAAAATCTTTGATTACTACGAGGTCGTTCAATTCATCTGGACGTTCTATCGAGAGGGAGAAAAAGGATTGCCTATCTCATTGTAGGAAAAAAAAGGGATGATTAGAAAGAAGATAGGATTAAAACGCTATAGATCGAGGCAAACGAACTATGGATATGATGCAAAAAGAAGAAATTGAACAACTACTGGCTGAGAATCAACACCTCAAGGATTATCTTACTCTCATACAACAAAAAATGAATTACCCTGTTTTCTACAGCAAGGTCCCTCGAGAAGTCCGAAATGAGACCCATCCTAATTTTATCTACCCAACACGAGGGGTCGTGTTCATCCATATCTACCGGACAATGGACATGGACGAAGCTGAATACCATGTCATCGAACCAGTGGTTACGGACATTATCAAAGAAAAGCTTGACATGGTTCTGAAATTAATCGTAAAAAAAGCTCCTGAAAAAAAGAGTGTTCTGACCGATGAAGAGATGCGGGAGGTGCTCAAGGAGCTTATTGACGAGATAACCATTATTGATGAGAAAGCAGGTAAACAAGAAGTCCCAAAAAAGAAAGGTAAACTTCCGCAATTAGATACCGTAAAAGTCACGAAATTCCAAAAGAGCATCATTCAATACTATATCATCAAAACTCTCGTTGGTGGCGGTCCGCTTGAGGCGTTTATGCGGGATCCGTATCTTGAGGATATCCATTTCGTCGCAAATGAAAAGATACATCTGATTCATAAAATCTATGGAATGATAAAGACAAATGTGATCGTCAGTGAGAAAGATGCCCCTGTGTTTACCCGGGCGATTAGCGAGAAGATGGGTGCACCGGTCAGCGAAGGGCGACCTATTGTTGACGGTGTGTTACCAGACGGGAGCCGAGGGAACATTATCTATAGCTCTGCTGTGAGTATCAAAGGACCTAGCATGACAATCCGGCGGTTTACTGAAACCCCTATCAGCGTGACCCAATTAATCAAATGGGGAACACTGAGTTCAAGCATGGCAGCGTATCTCTGGTTATGTCTGCAGTATGGGAGAAGTTTTTTCCTCTGTGGTGGGACTGCTTGTGGAAAAACGACAACCATGAATTCCATTATCCCGTTTGTTCCTCCTCAAAAGAAGATTTATACCGCAGAAGGGACCCCAGAGCTTCAGGTTCCACATACTGTCTGGCAGCGGTTATTGACCAAGACCACCGGCCCAAAAGAAGGCCAGGTGGACCTCTTTGACCTTTTAAAGGCTGCCTTGCGGTCCAGACCTGATTATATCATCCCTGGTGAGGTGAGAGGCGCAGAAGGAAACATCGTCTTTCAGGCGATGCAAACAGGCCATCCGTGCATGACGACATTTCATGCAGGAAGTGTTACTCAGGTCATTCAGCGTTTCACAGGGGATCCCATCAATGTTCCTAAGACGTTTATGGACAACCTTGATTTCGTCGTCATCCAACTGGCTATCGAACGTGACGGGAAGATGATCCGGAGATGTACAGCTCTAGATGAAATTGAAGGATATAACAGGGAGGTCGATGGCATCATGTCTCGGACGGCATATACTTGGAAATCTGACGAAGATGTACATGTTTTTAAGGCTAATAGGAATAGTTTTATTCTTGAGGAAAAAATCGCGAAAAATGCAGGATACTCAGACAAGGCGATGATCTATGATGAGCATGACCGACGCAAACACATCCTCGATCGTTTGGTTGAAGAAAATATCCTTGATTATTATGAGGTAGTCCAATGCATCTGGGGATTCTACAGGGAAGGGGAGAAGGGATTACCGATAACGGTGTGAATACGAATGGCAAAAGAGAAGGCAAAAAAGAACAAGACAACAAAAAACGAGAAAAAAGAAAAGAAAGAGACATTAGATGAGATAAAAATCGCCTATCACAGTCTTGAGGATAGGAAGAAATTCATCAGATCTGTTTTCATCCCGCTTCTCATCATAGGCATCCTGGTGATGTGTTTACCGTTCCTCCTCCCGCTGCTCATTCCAACACCCTTGCAGTATAATCCAATTACATTTATTTTCGGTGGGATCATTCCAATCATTCTTGGAGTTTTTTATCCGTATATTAGCTGGAAGAACAGAGAATCTGACATCAATGGGAAAATGCATTTCTTCATCACTCATATCAGAGTGCTTGCGATTTCTGACCTCAGTTTGAAAGATATCGTCAATGTGCTTGGAGGAAACAAAGCCTACAAGAGCCTGGGGGAGGAATTACGGAAAATCAGCGTGCTTGCCGATCAATGGCGGGTCCCGATTTCAAAAACGTTCCGGTTCGTTGGACAGAGAACACCAAGTAAAATCCTGCGTGACTTTCTCGACCGGTTCTCACAGAGTCTTGACAGCGGTGTTGAGCATCGAGAGTTCATCGAACATGAGCAGGACGCGGTACTCCAAGAGTATAAAACCATCTATGAGGCAAGCAATGAAAATATCGTCATTCTCAGTGAGGTATACGTCAGCCTTCTTATCGCGATTATCTTTGTGATGTCTATGGGGATTGTTCTGCCGATGGTGATGGGGTCCCAGGACATGGGCACGTTTATCTACGTTGCCTCTTTTATGATGCTTGCCTCAGAAGGAATGCTGCTGTATCTCTTACGTTCCATGATCCCGTCTGATGAGGTGTGGCATTGTACTGGTGACAAAGGGGAAGTTGAACTTTCCATCCTACGGAATTTTAAAGGAATGTTGCTGCTGTCAATTCTACTTTGTATCGTTTTTTTTATTTCGAAATATTTTCTGATGCTTCCGATCATTTCCATGATCCCGATTGAGATTCTCATCGTCGGTGGATTGACACCACTATTCTTCCCTGGCCTTAAAGCGCTCCGTGAGGAGGAGCACATCTCACGAAAAGAACGCAACTTCATGGGGTTTCTCCCTGCATTAGGATCGATTTCAACGATGCGAGGAGGCAGAATCAATGATTCTGTGTATTACCTCAGTGAGAAGGACTATGGGGTCCTTACCAAACATATCCGTGACCTCTACCGACGTCTGAGAACGCGTATCGATGATGATGCTTCCTGGGAGTGGTTCGGTGTTGATACAGGGAGTAATTTTATACAACGTTCCTGTGAAATGTTCAGGCAGGCAACCGCAGCAGCAGCCAATCCCCGGACCGTCTCTCGGATGATTGCAGAAAACATTCGGAAGATTCGTGACCTTCGGGTGAAAAAATTTGCAATTGTACGAACAACCTCAGCGATGCTTGCAGGAATCACCTTTGGTATTTCATTTTCCATATATATTTCATTTGTCGTCGCACGTCATCTCAATACAATTCTTATCAGTAGCAATGCCGGTCATCCCTTTGAAGGAACCTCAATTGATGTCGGAGCAATCCTGACGACCGTTCCTCCTGAGGTGTTCGCACAGAATTATTATCTTATCTTTCTCGTATTGCTCTGCCATTCATTCCTTATGGCTTTGACGATCCGCTCCCTCCGAGGCAGTCATATCCTTGTCAGCCTCTGTTTCTTTATTCCTTTTGCCTGGATCGTCGCAATCACTGCAGTCGCCGTCGATATTGGCCTGCGAGGATATCTTGGATTATAAAAAACCTTTTTTACCACAAATACCAGAGTAGAGAATTCTACCTTATTACGGTTACGGCTGTAAATCAACAATCGTATGTGAAAATGTGCTTGGTGTCGTAAACCCGATAACACCACGAATACCATGCTCAGGATATAATTCTCCGGTCACCTCGGTCCTCGTTCCAATCCCAGAGAAACATGCAGTCGTATTGACGAGAATAACAATCATATCCTCATCATCAATCACTGGTTTTGTTGAAATACAGGAGCCATCGATATCTCGAATCACCAGGACGCCATATAATGATGAGGTCAAATTACTTGTATTTAACGTTCCGAACAGGCCATTGGAAAGAGTATTACCAAAACAACTGCTTGAGTAATTTAATATGACCTTTGTCGTAGAGTCAGAGATTGAAAGAATCCCGTACGTTAAATCGATATCATCAGAAGCGGTCGTCGTCGTGACAAAGATCGCCAATTGCGTGATCGTTGAATTCTGCACATACCCACTCACATAAGTGACCTTCAATCCACTTGAGATATCTCGTATCGTATCTTCACTTGTTTTCACTGCTTGTTGTTGAAGGCTGTTCATGGTCTGTATCATGACTGAGGCGGTTATTCCTGCAACCATAATCATAGCAATAAAAATAATCAAGGCACCGATACCAATATCCGCATTGACATCCTTTCTGAGTCTTTTGTAAGTCATCGAACTCTTTCTTACACCCTAGTAACCATGATTATGGGTGTTAAGAAGTACTCCCACCACATATACAGAAACACAAAACAGCATAAAAAACTATGGGTGATGAGTTAAAAAAAAAAAAAAAAGATAGGAGGGTGCCAAGAACACCCAAAGGGTATTTTTTCCTTGTTTTCCTTAATAGAGGTCGTAGACTGTGTCTGGATATGATGCAGGAGTCCTAAAGGCAAATACTCCTGGTGCCCCGCTTTCCGGTATAACCATACCCCAGATATCGGTTCTCTCGGTAAGTCCGCCAAATAACGCCCCAGCAGATATTGCTATAAGGACGTGATCTCCTCTATTGATTACGGGGTTTGCATCCACACAAGATCCATCAGCATCTTCCAAAACAATGATACTAAATGTCGCATCTGTCGCAAAAGCAACCGTGTCGAATACCCCTGTAGCAGCTGGTGCATTACATTGTAGAGTCGTGTTGTATAATAAGAGATATTTGTTTGTCGAATCTGATAGCTCAACAACGGTATTGGAAAGGTCAATGTCTTTTGACCCGGATCGCGGAGATACACAGATTGTGACGTTGAGGATTGACCCATTTGTCCAACCGACATAATTTCCCTTCTCACCAGTGATATCTTCGATACCAATACCTGTTGCAACTTCCTCGGTTGTTTCTTGACCGGTCTGCATCGCTTGAATCTCCAAACGATTCGCAGTCTGAATCAACACCGATGCTGCAATACCAGCAACAAGGACC
>JAFGFQ010000160.1 GCA_016930995.1 Thermoplasmatota archaeon
TCATGTGGCGATGCGCCCAAAGTTGTTGCCATCTTGCCATTCACCAATGAAACCAAGGTTCATGGTTTAAATCGATTGGTGAGAGAGAGTTTTTATGAGTATTTGAGTGTGAGACCATTTAATGATGTTGAAATTGAAGAAATCGATACGGTTATTAAAATATTGGAGGAGACAGAAGGAAAAGACTTCCACAACATTCAGCCCAAAAAACTGGGAGATTTTTTGCGATGCGATGCCCTGGTTTATGGAAACGTAAAGAGGTTCAAAAGGATTTTCTTGCTTATTTATACTCAAACCTTGATCGAAACAGAAATCAGAATTTTGGAAGCACAGTCTGGAAGAGAACTATGGAGGCACTCCTTAACCAAGCGGTTTCATGAGGGCGGGGTTCCCACAGGCCCACTTGGTATAATCCCGTCTGCAATTCGAACAACGTACAGTTTAAGAGAAAGCAAAAGGAACAGAGATATTGATACCTTCTGTAAAGATTTTGTTGGTCGCATACCCGAAATTCAACAGATGAAAGCTAAACGAACGGATGAGTTATGTGATGTGCAAATCGCATCGTTTAAGTTGAAAGAAGGTGCCCAGCATATTTCTTCTGAACTTTCTCAACATGGCTATAAACCCTTTATAACAGAAGCATACGAACGTAATGAGATTTGGCATCGAGTGATGATAGGTCATTTCCTTACAAGAGATGATGCCGTGCAATACCAAAACAGATTGAAAAAGGAATTTAGCTTTTTAAATCCGATTGTGGTACATAAAAATCAGTGAAAGCTATATAAAATTTAGGTGATTTACAATTTAGATATGTTCGGCTATATTGATTATCATATGACAAATACATCGAGGTTTGAAGCATGAAAATTCTTTTGGTAGAGGATGACAGATGGGTATCCCCTTTTATCAAAAAAGGTCTTCAAGAAAAAGGTTATGTGGTTGACGCTGCCTTTGATGGTGAAGAAGGGTTTCATCTAGCACTGTCCCAAACCTACGATTTGATTATTCTGGATATCCTGCTCCCAGAAATGAATGGTTATGAAGTGTTAAAAAACATACGAGAAAAAGAGGTGTTAACGCCAGTCATTTGTTTAACGGCAAAGGATGAAAAAGAAGATATTGTCCAGGGGTTAGAGCTAGGAGCAGACGATTATCTGGTGAAACCCTTTTCTTTTACAGAACTTCTGGCGAGAATAAAAGCCGTTTTAAGACGTGGGAAAAAAGATGCAGAACAATCTAAATTAAACGTTGGAGATCTAACATTGGATCTTATGAACCGAACGGCATACAGGAATGAAACAAAGATAGAACTATCAAACAGGGAATTTTTACTCCTTGAATATCTTATGAGGAATGCAGAACAAATCTTAACCAGAACGATGATTCTCGAAAACGTCTGGGGATACAACTTTGATCCATCAAGCAACATCATTGATGTTCATGTCAATCATCTCCGAACAAAAATAGATAAAGACTTCCCCCAAAAACTAATTCACACGATTAAGGGAGCTGGTTATGTTCTCAAAAGTGAATAAATTTTTTCATCGATTGGACTTTAGGCTTACCGCGTATTATACGCTGATTGTTTTATTCGTTTCATTTGTTGTTTTCGGATTTTTTACATACCAATTACAAAAAAGCTTGATGAAACAAGTGGATAAGGTTTTACGTGACGAGGTGCACGAACTTGTCTATGAGTATGAAGAAGAGGCGGATATTATCAAAGCATGTATTAGATTTGAGGCAAGCAGTTCGAATCGAAAATATTTTCCCATCGTTTTCAGGCTAATAGACTCTTCCGGTAAAATCCTCTATGCCTCTCAAAGCAAACAGGGGATTTCATTTCCTACACCGACAAACAGGTTAAGCCATTTTTGCATGCTTAAGATGCCCCATAGAGAGTATCCTTTTCGCATGTATGAGCAAAAAATTTCTCTGGATAATTTGGGCAATTTTACGTTGCAGATAGTAACCGAAACAAGGCAGTATGGGAAAATTTTTGAAAACTTATATGAGAACATTGTGATGGCAATGGTTGTTATTCTGTTTTTAAGCATCGGTTGCGGTATATTGGCATCGCGCAAACCACGAAAAATAATACGTGATATCACGAAGGTTACCAAAAGAATAACCTCACAGAATTTAAGCGAGCGACTTCTAACTCCTGCCGCGCGTGATGAGATTTACGATCTTACCTTTACCATAAACTCCATGATGGACCGCCTTGAACAATCGTTCAGAGAGATAAAACAGTTTACTTCTGACGTTTCACATGAACTTAGAAATCCTCTTTTTGGACTTAAGGGAGAAATGGAAGTTGCTCTTTCTCAGAATAGAAAAGATGAAGAATATAGAGAGGTCATATCTGAATGCCTGGAACGCTGTAATTTTCTAATTAAAGTAGTCAACGATCTCTTTTTAATCTCTCGCTTCGACATGAAAAAGATTGATTTGGATCTGGTGTATCTAAATCTTTGCGAAATCTTGAGGGATCTGTTCAACTTTCATCTACCCATGGCACAGGAGAAAAATCTGAGTTTTACTATTGACCGGTGTGATGATGTTGTTGTCAGCGGTGATAAAACGAGAATCCACCAACTCTTCAGTAATCTTATGGATAATGCCATTAAATTTACACCTGAAAATGGTTCGGTCATTCTTTCATTGATTGCAAAAAAGGATGCAGCACAATTCATTGTTGAGGATAACGGTATGGGCATCCCTAAAGCCGATATGCATCACATCTTCAATCGTTTTTACCAGGTTGATAAATCCAGATCAGGATTTAATAGGGGTAGCGGGCTTGGACTCAATATCAGTAAAAAAATAGCGGAAGCTCACGAGGGAGATATTACGGTTAAACAGAATGAAGATAAAGGTGTGACATTCGTGGTAACATTACCAAGAGCTATGTGAATCGGTTGATATATTTAAAGTTCATCGGGAGGATATTCCATCGAAACAAAATCTTCTTCCATATCCTTTATTGAAAAGGCCACAGCAATCATTGCCCGCCATCCCTGGCATGTGTTGTTGTTGGTCTTGGTGTTGACTGTTTTGTCTGCGTGGGAAAGCAGTAAAATACAGATTTTCACTGCGAGGAATGCCATATTCCCCAAGTACATTGACGTGTATCAGCGCCTGGATAGCTTTTTACAAAAATTTGGTGCTGTTTCTGAACTGGTTGTGGTTGTCGAAGACGCCCCTCAAGAACAACGTGAGGCGTTTGCCACGGAACTGGCCAGCAGGCTTCGGCAACAACCGGA
>JAFGFQ010000161.1 GCA_016930995.1 Thermoplasmatota archaeon
ACCTCCTTATTTCATCTCATCATGCCTGCGTTTACCTTAGGATTTGCCACCCTTGCCTTAATCCTTCGTATGACCCGATCAAGCATGCTAGAAGTCATGGGCATGGATTATATTCGCACTGGGAGAGCAAAGGGACTCTCGGAGCGGACTGTTATCTACAAACACGCTTTGAGAAACGCTTTGATACCAACAATTACCGTTACAGGACTGCAGTTTGGGGCGCTGCTTGGCGGTGCGGTGCTTACAGAGACCATCTTCAACTGGCCGGGGATGGGACGGTTCGCTGCAGAAGCAGTCCTGGGTTTTGATTTTAACGCGGTGATGGGATTTACGATCCTTGTCGCAATCATCTATGTCGTAGCAAATCTCATTGTCGATATCCTTTATGCTGTAGTCGATCCACGCGTGAGACTTGGAGGTGGATGAAATCCGACTCCATATTGGACTCCTGGATGCATTTCTCAAAAAACATGAATCAAAAATAAAAGATCTGCGATTCATGATCCATCTCTTCAGAAAAAGTGTTCTGTCAATGATTGGTTTGGTACTCATTCTCATACTGATACTGGTGGCATTATTCGCCCCATTTATCGCAAGTCAACACCCGTCCTACGTACGCGTGAGTACCGAAGTAGGAACGACGGTCACCGAGGAACGATGGGATATCGATTTTAGTCAAGCATTGCTCCCTCCAAGCGTAGAGCATCTCTTTGGGACCGATGACTATGGACGTGACATCTTTAGCATGGTTGTCTATGGGTCACAAACATCGTTCCGTATCTGTATCATCGTTGTTGCGATATCTACTCTGATTGGGATTGTGCTAGGAGGAATCGCAGGTTATTTCGGTGGTATCATCGATGAAATCCTGATGAGAATCACTGATGTCTTTCTTGCGATACCGTACCTTATTTTGGCGATGGCGGTTGCTGCAGCACTCGGACGGAGTATTGATCATATCATGGAAGCAATGATCATCGTCTGGTGGCCGACCTATGCCCGTTTGATCAGAGGCCAGGTGCTCGCGGTCCGAGAACAACAATTCGTTGAGGCAGCACGAAGCGTTGGAGCGAGCAACTCACGGATTCTCTTCCGCCATATCTTCCCAAATTCATTTGCCCCCTTACTGGTGGAAATCACGTTGGATCTCGGAGCTGTGCTTCTCGTGGCCGCAGGTCTTAGTTTCATTGGACTTGGAGCATCCCCAGGGACCGCGGAATGGGGTCTGATGATATCCTCTGGAAGAATCCATATGTTCCATGCCTGGTGGTACGTTACCTTCCCCGGTCTTGCCATCCTGTTTGTTGTCCTTGGATTCAACCTGCTTGGCGATGGTCTCAGAGATGTGACCGATCCCAAATTACGAAGGTGATGTCATAGAAAACGAACCATTACTCAAGATAACAGACCTAAAGACGTACTTCTACACTTACGAGGGTATTGTCAAGGCATTGGAAGAAACAAGCTTCCAAATATTCAAAGGAGAAACCTTTGGGTTGATCGGGGAGACCGGCTGCGGGAAAAGTGTGACAGCGCTCTCCGTAATGGGCCTTATCCCTCAGCCACCAGGTAAAATTGAGAAAGGAAGCATTGTTTTCAAAGGAGAGGATCTGTTAAAAAAAACAGAAAAGGAGATGCAGGGGATACGAGGAAACGAAATCTCAATGATCTTCCAAGAACCAATGACTGCGTTAAACCCGGTGTACACCGTTGGAGACCAGATAGCAGAGGTAATCCTTTTGCATGAATCGTTTCCAGAGAAAGAACAAAAACTTCCCTGGTATAATCTATGGGAAAAACGCAAAAGAAAAAAAACAATCCAAAACAAAGCATTCGAAAAAGCAATCAACGCGTTAAACCTTGTGAAAATCTCTGACCCAAAAAACGTCGCAAAACAGTATCCTCATGAGCTGAGTGGGGGGATGCGCCAGCGGGTGATGATCGCGATGATGCTGGCATGCAACCCTGATTTATTGATTGCGGATGAACCGACCACCGCCCTTGATGTCACGGTTCAAGCACAAATCCTCGACCTCATGAAAGAGCTGCAACAACGTGTAGGCTCCGCAATCTGGCTTATCACACACAACCTTGGGATTATCGCTGAGATGTGCAATCGCGTCGGTGTGATGTATGCTGGTTATATCGTTGAGATAGGGACGACAGAAAAAATCTTTGACAATCCCGATCATCCCTACACAAGGGGACTGATGCGGGCGATACCAAAGATAACAGAAGATCGAAAACGACTCGATATTATCCCGGGTTGCGTCCCCAATCTCATTGAGCCACCAACAGGCTGTCGGTTCCATCCACGATGTCGATACCGAACGAACATCTGTACTGAATGCAATCCGCCTCTTAGAGAAGTGGAAAAAGATCATCAAGTAGCCTGCCATCACTATGAAACCGTAAGATATTCTGTTGCTTCGAGGGAAGAAGATGGAAGAGACTATTGTCAAGGCAACTAAACTGAAGAAATATTTCCCGTTGAAAGAGGGGATATTCTCCTCGACAAAGGAACACATCAAAGCAGTGGATACTATTGATATCCAGATACGTAAAGGAGAAACATTTGGGCTTGTCGGTGAATCCGGATGTGGGAAAACAACCCTTGGTCGTGTTCTCATCCATCTGATACCCCCCACCGGAGGCACCCTGGTTTTCATGGGGTCTAACCTTACAGCGATCAATAAATCAGAGCTGCGGAAGCTTCGGCC
This sequence comes from Thermoplasmatota archaeon, assembly GCA_016930995.1. The sequence continues at coordinate 2,721 of JAFGFQ010000161.1, forward strand.
GCATATGCAGATCGTTTTTCAAGACCCGTCTTCGTCGTTGAACCCTCGGATGACGGTGAAGACCATCATCGGAGAACCTTTAAAAATCAACAAAAGGTATAAAGGAGAAGCGTTGACCAAGAAGGTGCTAGAGCTATTATGTACAGTTGGGCTTGATGAACAACATCTATACCGCTATCCCCATGAATTCAGCGGGGGGCAGAAGCAGCGGATCGGTGTGGCACGCGCTCTTGCGTTGAACCCGGATTTTATCGTTCTTGACGAACCGACCTCCGCCCTTGATGTCTCCGTCCAAGCTCAAATTCTCAATCTATTTAAAGACCTCCAAGAAAAATTCCAGCTTACGTATTTGTTCATCACCCATGACCTCAGTGTGATAAAATATATTAGCGATCGTGTCGCGGTGATGTACGCAGGAAAAATCGTGGAATGCGCCCCGACCAAGGATCTGTTCTGGGAACAACTCCATCCGTATACGAATGCATTGCTTTCAGCAATCCCTATCGCGGATCCTCGGATGAAAAGAAAACATATCCATCTCAAGGGTGAAGTCCCAAGTCTTATCTCACCACCCTCGGGATGTCGGTTCCACCCCCGATGTCCCCATGCCATGCCGAAATGCTCAGAAGCAGAGCCTGAGCTTAAAGAGTACCATAAGGACCATTTTATCGCCTGCTATCTTTATTAAATCATCTCTTGATACGACGCTATATACAAATCATTCGAGGGACTATTTCCAATGATACTCCGAAAAAGCAGACTAGACATACATGTTGAAAAAACAGAAAACTTTGTTCAGTACCTGCTAAAGAAAAGAAAAGAAAGCATTCAGAACTGTCTTATCAGACCTTTGTATCAGGAGGCTTTGAAAAGCCTGTTTCTCGTCGTCGTCCTGCTGCTGGATGCGCTTCTTCCTCTTGAGATGTATCGTATTCTTCCGTTTCCAGCTAACATTTTTGGTGCCCTGTTCCTTCTGGGGATTTTCGTATATGGAGAAATACGTTTATACAACTCCTTTTGGGGAAAACAGGGACGCTGGTCTATCGAGAAATATAAAACGCAACGTGATAATGCAACGGAAGATAAAAAAGACGCAGGGTGATTATTTCTTTTCCCGTACCCAGTTGTAATGCCGTATCTTACTGGTTTGCCCATACCCGCAGAAGGCGCATCGTCTCTTCTGGACATGGAAAGCATGTCTCCCGCAGCGACGGCATGCGATATGCGTAGTTTTCCCGCCAGCTCTACAGGTTGTTCCTTTTGTCATAGTCGATACCCCTTATTCTAAGGTGATATATAAATGATATTGTCCCCTCTTACGATGACCTTGTCATGTTTCGTTTTCTTATCAGAACGGACGATCTCATCAGCAGTCTTTAGCACAAGGTTCATATGAGGGACATCATAGCCGTCCAGGATCCCTTGATACTCGACACCGCCTCGGAGCTCGACAATCACTCGGGCATTTAAGCTTGCATGAAGGAGTTTTAATGGTTTTTCCATAACCGTTACCTAGGAGAGACGAAATACAGATAGGATTTATAACAGTTTGGGCTTTTTTTCTCATGATAACTATAAAAACATTAGGGGGAATACCTGCTGCATGGCCGTGAGGATAAAAAATCGACACCGTTTGAAAGATCGAGAGGTTAAAGAGTTTGCCGCGACCATACATAAGAAACTTCATGGTGATTTCCTAAATGAAAAAGATACAGTTGATACAGGGACCATCGAGGAGTTCACGGTTCTGCTTGTGAATGATAGTATCGATTTTCTGATCCAGGACTCAAATATTCTTTTTACCCTCCAAGGATTGCTGAAGCATCGACCAAGTACACATTTCGTGATAGTCGATATGGGGGCTGTTGGGTTCATCGTCAAAGGAGCAGATGTCATGGCCCCTGGGATTACCGAGGCAGATCAGTTGATTCAGAAAGATGATTTTGTATGGATTTGTGATCAAAAGTATCGTAAACCCTTGGCCACAGGGACTGCCTTGATGAGTGGTGAGGAAATGAAGACAAAAAAACCAGGGAAAGCCGTGAAAACACTGCAATATGTTGGCGATCGATTCTGGATGCTGACTCATTAAGGGTTGAAGTTACTTCGTTGGATAATCTCAGAGATGATCCTTGGAAGACTTTGCAGGGTCTTTGAGAACCTATGGTCATCGGCATAAAGCTGCACGGTTGCATGCTGAGCTTGTGCAAAACGCTCAATCCAATACCCAGGGACTACATCGTCCTGTGTTCCTCGAAGAATCGTGATTGCTGTAGGTATCTTTTCCTCAAAGAGACGGTTGTCCTGCATTTCCTGAAGAATTCGTAAAGGCATCCCTCTGATCGTACGAAGGTCAATCTCAGGTGGGAGTATTGCCGGGTTCAGAAGAATAAGGTGTCGTACGTTTTGATGGTCTAATGCAGTCGCTGCAGCCAAAAATCCACCGAGAGAGGACCCTATTAATAGAGCTTGAGAATCGTTTTTTATCTGTTGATCTATTCGACTGAGACATTGAGAGATAATAAGGTCTTCAGGAGCACCTTGTCGATAGGTTATTGGTATCGCCTGCAATGTTTCTTTAAAAAGCATGGCTTTTTGGCCAGTAGGACTAGATTGATATCCATGGAGGAAATACAGCATATCGTTCACTTTGATGTATTCTCTACGTCGATGTGATAAGATAAAAAATAAATGAATCTATCTTATTAAGATTTTTTTATTGTGTCGGTTGTTGTGCTGATAGCTGAGGCTCCTCTTTTGGGAGTGTTTCATTTTCCTGTTTTTCTTGTTCTTCACAAGCGATGATCTCTGCTTTCACCTCGTCTAAGATCGTTAACATGTCATTAAGTTTAACACGTGGTTCTTTGATGAATCGTTGTTTGACGGTCCATTCCCATTTACCAGAATCAAACATTTTTATTTTTAATGTAATGCGTTCGACAAGTTTACCGTTTTCGCTCATCCTCGCGCCCGAACCGGTATCCGTGGTTATCATTTATAACGTTTTTTCTTTTCTTGAAGATGGCTGGAAAGATGGTCGTTGGTCTTTTCCGAGGAACAAGAAAAGGAATTGTTATTTTTATCCTCATATGGGAGGAACACGAGGAGAAACAAAAACTATATATATTATTATATTCACTATAAAATATAATAATAGTAGAAAAAGTATCAGAGGTGCATTCTATGAAACAAAGAAAAGTATTAATCCTTGCCATCGCAGGTGTCTTTCTCATCACCGGAGCAACCGTCGGAGCGTTTTACCTCTATTTCCCAAATCTCCGGCTACCAGACAAGCCAGTCACAATGAAAGTCTATGATGGAGCAGTGTCCTATTTCGACATCTATCTTTCCGACGTACCAGATGGATTAGATGTTACAAACGGCTATTATATTGGATGGTGTGCTGACCGATCTGTCATCATGCCAAGAGCGGAGAACCTCACCGTTCGATTATATAACAGTTTTGACCTCCTATTACCATTAACACTCCGTGATAAGGACTGGGATAAAGTCAACTACATTCTCAATCATAAAGGCGATGCGACAAAAACTGACATACAAGAAGCATTCTGGCATTTACTAAACGACTATCCCTATGAGGACATAACAAAAACTGCACAACTACTGGTGGATTCCGCGAAGAATGACTATATGCCTCAACCAGGTGACCTCATCGCAATCCTGGCAGAACCTATACAGACTGAAAAAAGACCCTGGCCGTTCCAGTTCGCATTCCTCCAGGTCCGATTACCACCCCAGGAAGGATTAACCCCAGGTTATTGGAAGAATCATGACAACTGGCCAACTCCATATTTACCATCGACCCATCTGAACGAGACCTTCAAAAACGCTAGCCTCTACATGCCGACATCAGATACCATGCTTGATGCCCTTAAATACAAAGGTGGGGATGACGAAATTGGTGCAGCAGAAATCCTGCTTCGTGCAGCGGTCGCAGCGGTTCTTAACGCACGATATCCGACCATCAACTACCCTGTTTTAGAAGCAGATCTCATCGCAGAGGTGAACGACGCACTTGCAAGTCACAACCGAGACACCATGCTTGATCTTAAAGATATCCTTGATGCCTACAACAACTTAGGTGCAGAACTCTCCAAATAAAAACACAAATACACATCGAATAAAATCGTAACAAAGGGACATTATCTCCCTTATCTCTTTTTTCTTTTCATTTTCCAAAATATTGCTAGAATCATAAGTGCACCAAGACTGCAAACCAGTTCAAACCCAGGGGTCTTTCGTGGCTCTTGATAGGACGTCAAACCACTCGTTTCATTATAAACATAATCAATTATTCCATCCCTGTTTTTATCAATGAGATAAGAATCACCCTTCACCTGAATTGCCGATGTGAGATTCATTTCATCGGAAAAGAACGCATCATAAATACCATCGCTATTCGTATCAAGGAGATACCCCGCACCCCTTGCTTGCACTGCATCAATATACACCGTGATCTTTGAGGAAGAGACCGTTAGATTATCAGAGACGGTGACAACAGCATTAAACCGTCCCGCATTCGACCAACTCTGATTGACACTATACTTAGTGGCATTCGGTAAAAATTCACTGGATTGCGCAACAGAATCATCCCAATCGAACGTGTACTGAAGCGAGTCATTGTCTGCATCCGTTGAAACCGCCGTGTAGGTATACAGGGTGTTTTTTGTACCGGTCGTCGGTCCTGTGACGCTCGGTGTTGTTGGAGGGCGGTTCGGTTGCTTTACCACACAGGTCGTTGTCACCGCATTGATCGCTCCAGCATTATCAGTCACCGTAAGTGTTACAGTGTAGGTTCCTTGTTTCGAATACGTATGGTTAATAATCCTCCCAATTCCATCTGAGTCATCACCAAACACCCAGTACCAGTCAACGATGCTCCCATCTGAATCAGTGCTCCGTGATCCATCAAAGAGAATTTGTGTGTTGACATAACCTTTATAGGGTTCACCTGCTGAAACATCGGCCATAGGTTTATTATTTTGTGGAACAACAGGTGGGTCCCCGCCCCCAGGCCCAGGTTGTGTAGCAATGATGAAATGTGCAGTCACCGATTTATTCCCGTTTAATGGTATTGTCGCAGGGTTCTTGCTCCCTGAGATATTCCCACTCCAATGATAAAACGCCCATCCTGCTGCTGGAATCGGTGAGAGGGATACTACCTGACCATACGTATAACTCGGAAGATTAGGTGTTTTTACTACCATACCTGATCCTTGAACGGTAATTGTCAGCGTGTATCCTGAAGTAACTGTGAAATTTGCAATTACTGATTTATTTCCATCCATGGTAATCGTTACCGGATTCGTATTTCCAGTAAGATTACCACTCCAATTATGAAACAGCCATCCAGCTGAAGGATCTGCAGTAAGGTTGACAACTTCGCCATATGAATACTCCGGTTTTTCTGGGACCTTTACTACGGTTCCTGAACCCTGAACTAAAATATTTAACAAATACCCTGAAATAACCGAAAAATTCGCAATTATTGATTTATCCCCCGTCATCGTAATCGTCGTCGGATTCACACTCCCCGACAAATCACCACCCCAATGATTAAACACCCAACCAGCAGCAGGATTCGCAGTCAACGTTACATTATCACCATAATGATACGCGGTCTGATTTGGATTTCGAACGACAAAACCTGAACCAACAATATCCATGGTAAGAGTATATTCTTCCTGTATGAATAACGCAGTTACTGTCATATCTCCTGTTATCGTAATAGTATCAGGATTGGCCGATCCATTAAGATCACCCGTCCATGCCAAAAAAGCCCAACCCAAATCTGCAATCGCAGTTAATGTAACAATATCGTCATATTTATACGATTCTTTTTCCGGTTCTTTTTGCACAAGTCCAGATCCATCTATGTTGATAATGAGAGTGTATTCGGGTTCTTGTTGTGTGGTAAAGGACCAGATTGGACTGGAATTCGACTGACTTGTATTATCCCATGCGATAATCTTCCAGAAATACGTAGTAGAGTAATTCAATGTATCAAGGTGGTAATATGTATTTGACTGATTTTTTGAAACAAGTACAGGGGTATTTAATAACCAAAAATACACATCATAGGTGACATTATCATTATCAGGATCACCACCAGTCCAGCTTAAATTAATATTAATAGATAAACCTGTAGAATTGTTCTGAGGGTTTGGATTGCTAGGAACGTACGGAGGTTCATCAGCAACCAACGTCTCAATCGAAAAAACACACATAAGACTAGTAATCAATAACATACAAACGATTACTATCTTATAGTTGCGCATGAGGTACCTCCACCTTATTAGGCACTATGCAGTAATAATTATATCTTTAAAAATTTATACATCGAATCTTGTATATTCCTATCATGTCACAATCTCTCCAGGAACAAGAATGAAGTGATTTAAATGTCCAATAATAAAAATTCATTTTCTTTTCAAATCAAGATAGTTATCATGAATAAAGGAGGTTTTTTTTAATAAAACGTAAAAATATATTTCAACCCAAATCCTTTTAAAGCGAAATATATTTTAGAATACGGGAAAAAATTAGGAGTAGTGTGTCAGAATGGGAATAGCAAGTAAGATTTTTGGTGAGAAAAAAACAGGAACAACAGAGGGGTATATCGATCTTGAGAAATATGCAGACGCACAAGCCGGGAGTAGATCTGGTGCACGGATGCATGTTGCCATTGGTGAGATTCAACGATATGAGGACTTAAAGGAACTCACAGATTTCGTTTACGGTGGAAACGTCCTCATCCTTGACTTTGCTGCCATTTCCGATCAAGAAGTGTTACTCAAACGAGTCACCAACGAGCTGAAGAGAATCACTGATGATATCGGTGGTGATGTCGCTGGGATTGGCAACAACCTTATGGTTGTCTCCCCGAACGGTGTGAAAGTCGAACGCCGGAAGCTAAAAGGAAAATTCTAACCAAGTTTTTTCTTTTTTTTATTTTCTTTTCTCATTCATATGTTTTGATGAGAGCAGTACCACAAGAGAATCCTGCTTTTCCATCACCTGTTCGTATCCAAGCGCTCCTGCGAGTTTCTGCCCAAAGGATCGTATCTGTTCATGGGTCGGCATATTGGAGAAATGAAGCCGGTTTCGCGATGATCCCACAAAGACATATCCTTTTGGTTCGATGAACATCGGTGATGCTTTTCTATCGAGTCTTGCATAGTCATCGATATATTTCTCATCCATGTTCCATCCATGGACAAGGGTGTGACGAATAACGGTCCTCGTGGTAAGGGATGGTAATAACGCAAGCGTCTGCTGAATCTTCTCCCAACCATGGGGGATGAGCGGAGCACAGAGCTTTTTATACAAGTCCTCAGTAGGAGCGACAATGGAGACAAAGAGCTGCGATGGCAAGGTAGTGAGTTTCTCTAACACCTCAGGTGTTGTTCCATTCGTGACCAGGAACGTTGTGATGCCCCTCTGATGACACAGTTCAAAAAACTCCCCGAGCCGAGGATACAACGTTGGTTCTCCTGAAAGAGAGCAGGCAAGCATGTTTGGTGTCTGTGCCTCTTTCCATTTCTTCTGATCACAACGGGGATCGCCCTTAAAGCCGGTGAGTAATTTTTTCTGTGCCTCAATCGCCTGATCTAGAATATAATCAGGGTCATCATAGTCGATTAATTCTTTTTCCGTAAAGTTCTGCAGCCGCCAGCAGAACAGGCACATCTGAGTACACTGGGAGATAGCAGGAGTCATCTGCAGACATCGATGGGAGTTGATGCCATAAAAGGTCTGTTTATAACACTGTCGTCCGAAAAGCAGGCTTTGTTTCATCCAGTGGCACAGTTTGACCCCTGAGTGTCTTCCGATGATTGCATACCGCTGCCGTTTGAGGATTTTCTCTAATTCAGGATTCATAGGCAAAAGAACACACGATAGTCTCCTGTCTTATATTAGTTATGCTCTCTATCGTTCTATTTACCGAAAAGAAGAGGGTTACGAGGCGCAGTCATCAACCTCAGGAAACGTCTCCTCGTTAAAGATAATCGACATCTTGCAGAGATGACAAAGACCTTCTTCATCAGCTGGTAACAGATTTGTTCCACACAGTAAGCAATGTTTGTTCATGGAAAAAACTCCACTCATTTATCCCTTGAGAGCGTAATACAGACCGGATGATATAAAGTATTTCCTTTTTCGTAAACCTTATATGAGTATTGTTTTCTTCTTCAATGATTTCGTATCTATTCTTGAGAGAACGGTAAGTTTTTGAAAGGATACCTTATTTGGTGATAGAACACCTATGAAGATTGACCCCTGGAGCTCGACGACCTATCAGGATTACGCTCGATTACGCGATGAATTCGGAATTCAAGAGTTCTCCGAAGACCTCTGGAAAGACCTCCCCCATCCCCATCGGCTGCTCAGACGCGGTGTGGTCTTTGGCCATCGCGGTTTCGAAATGATCCATGATGCAATCATGAAGAAAAAACCCTGGGCGATACTCACCGGACTAATGCCTTCAGGAAGGATGCATCTAGGCCATAAGATGGTCATTGACGAGGTGCTCTACTACCAAAGTATCGGTGCAGATATTTTTATCGCAGTCGCTGACATCGAGGCGTACGCAACGAGAGGTTTTACCCTGGAACAGACAAAAGAGCTTGCGGTAAACGAATACATTGCGAATTACATTGCGCTAGGATTGGACCCAAAGCGTTGTCATCTCTATTTCCAATCAAAACATCAAGACGTCAAAGACCTGGCGTTTCTGCTTGGAAAAAAAGTGAACTGGTCCCAGATGGTCGCCACGTACGGGTTTGAGGGTTCGACAAACATGGCCCATATCTTTTCCCCGCTTGTACAGACGGGAGATATCCTACATGTGCAACTTGAGAAGTACGGTGGCATACGACCAACTCTCGTCCCTGTTGGGGTTGACCAGGACCCTCATATCAGGCTGAGCCGGGACATCGCACAGGCGCACCGTCTCTATAATGTGACGGTGACAAAAGATGATAAAATCGGTGTGTTCGTTAAGGTGGACCTCAACGTAAAGGAACTCTTAGACGCAGCAGAAAAGATCCTTACCACCCTCAAGTTCTCAGATATAAAACGGATTACCGATTATAAGGCAATATACGTTAACACCGCAACAGAAAAAGACATTCCTCTCATTGACGAGGCTTTGGCCTGTATTGAACCATCGTTCCAGGGATATGGATTCCTACAGCCGTCCTCTACCTATCATCGATTCATTACGGGTCTGACTGGAGAAAAGATGTCATCATCCAAACCAGAGAGCGCAATCTTCCTTACCGACACACCTGCTGAGGCAAAAAAGAAGATTATGAATGCGAAAACCGGTGGTGCCGTGACCTTGGAGGAACAGAAGAAGAACGGTGGGAAACCAGAGGAATGTATGATTTATGAGTTGTTCGTATACCACCTCATTGAGGATGACAACGAGCTAAAAACCATTTATGACTCCTGCAAGAAAGGAGGACTTATGTGCGGCATGTGCAAGAAACGTGCTGCTGAACACATGGAGCGACTCCTGCTTGATTTACAAGAGAGACGAACGAACGCGACCGAGCAGATACAAGAGATCCTCAAAAGGCATTATTCATAGGACGTGTAGAGCCCATCATCCGCAACCATCTTTTCAAGCCTGCTTTCAAGTTTCCTCTGCTGGGAGGAGAAAGTACTCTTCAGATTATGAAACGTGTCCTGTGAGGTAGACGCGTGTCCTTGAACCGGGATAGTAATCCCAAGATCCTCCCCACGGATCGCACTGGTAAGAATCTGCTGCGGGGGAATACCTCTATTGACGTTCGCAAGAATTCTTCCAATATCCCCCTGGACAATCCCAAAGTTCCCAGAGTTACGAGCCACTTGCTCCTCAATGTCCTGGTCGATGTGACGCGCAAGTTTCAAGCCTACCCCCTTAACCTCAAATGGATTCTTGTTGTATTCTTTTAGAAGATAAATCCCAATATGTGGATGGAAAATAAAGCAATCATGAGACAGCAGAGAAGGATCTTTCCCAAATGCCGCATGCCACCCTTTCGGATATTTCTTCCCATCACGGATGATGTCGCGTAAAATGTCGTTTCTTGCTTTGATTTTCACAAAACACTGTATCGAGTGACAAGATAAGAATATAACGGAGCGGCTCAATATCCTGCTTACGTAATCAACTACCATGGTGTAGGTCCATGCTTGTAAAAGAAATCATGAGAAAACCAGTCATCAGCATTGATGCGAATGCTTCCATCCTTGATGCATGCCAGGTATATATGGAGAAAAAAGTCGGCTGTTTGGTTGTGACAAAAGATGAGACCTGCGTTGGCATCATTACTGAGAGAGACCTCATCGAACGAACGATATGCCAGGGTCGTAACCCAGAAAAAACAAAAGTCTATGAGATCATGTCTCAAAACATCAAAGTCGTCCACGCGCTGGCTACCGTTGAACAAGCCCTAGAGTTACTAAAACAACACAGGATAAAAAAATTACCCGTAGTCTCATCTGAGAAAGTCGTCGGCATCATAACAATCACGGATATTGCAAAAGCCAGGCCTGATCTTTCAGAACGATTCATCGAATCATGGATGAAGGCACAATGGAGAGACTAAAAAAAATTAAAGATAGGTAAACGGGGCTGCCTGATTAGGTAACTGCTTTGCGCCAATCCGAACAAACATCCTCTGTAACTGTTCGAGCTGCTCAGGAGTTACCCCTGTGTACCTCAGAATCACTTCATCTTGATCGTTATACACGATAAATGAACAATCTTTTAGACGATACACCGCTTTGTACAGGAGGGAATCCTGTACCCATACCCAAATATGCTCATGTGTGTTTTTCATAGGAATCAACCCATTTTTATTATTCTCGAAGGCTTCGTGCTAACTCTCTCATCCGGTTAGCGACAATGAAGTTCCGTGTGATAAGCTCGATTTCATTTGCTTCCCCAGCACTTGAGATTTGACCAACGATCATCATCATAGATTCTTACTCCTCACATACCACTTTGGTCGTCTTCTTTAAAACAAATTGTTGTACAAACGATATCTGGTTCCTGTACACTTGTTACCGAACCAATAAAAAATACTACAATTTTCTCATGAACTGCGACGATTTTTCAAAACATTTAAATGAGCCTGACTCGATTCTGATTGTCAGTGAGGGTGTCGGATGAAATCCATCAACCGTGTGGTAATCCCTGTTGATACCGCAGATGTTTCAAGAGTCGCTGCAGAACAAGGTGCTTTTTTTGCTAAACTACTCAACGTCGAAGTCTCAATTATTTCTGTCAACGACTCGCGGCAATACATGTTGTCAAAATTACTAGAGGAAAAAATCGAGAAAGAAAAACTCAACGCGATTGCAGAAGTAAAAAAAATCACTGAGGAACAGGGGGTCATGACCTCAACGAAACTTGCTGCTGGTGCACCTGCGACAGAGATCGTAAAATTCGTCAAGGACGATGACCTCATCATCATGGCCAGCAAAGGCAAGAAAGGATTCAATAAATTCTTCCTGGGCAGCGTCTCTGAAGAAGTGCTAAAGACCGCTCCTTGCACAGTGATGGTTATAAAAGAAAAATCAAAAAAATGGACTGTCGAAGACCTGACAGCACTGAGCGGAGAAGAAAAATAAAGAAAAAAAGGTTAGGTGTCGTCGTCTTTCTTCTTCTTTTCACCTTTCACCTTATAGTCCGCGTTAATGGTAGAATCATCATCGGACGGACGACCCTGCCACGCGTCTCCCTGTGCAGCTCCAGGTTGTTGTTGATGCTGCTGGGCTGCCTGCTGATAGATTGTCGTGGATGCTTTCTGGAACGCCTGGGTCAACGCTTCGGTTTTCTCTTTGATACGATCGGTATCGTCACCAGTGAGCGCCTCTTGGAGCTCCTTGAGAGCCTTCTCAAGGGTCTCCTTATCCTCCGAGGAGAACTTATCCTTGAGTTCTTGGAGCGTCTTCTCCGTGCTGTGCACCAGAGCGTCAGCGGTATTACGTATCTCTATTTTCTCCTTGCGTTTCTTATCCTCTTCTTCATGCTCCTTTGCTTCTTTACGCATCCGTTCAATCTCAGAGTCAGACAATCTCGTCGAACCAGTGATACGAATCGATTGTTCTTTTCCAGTCCCAAGGTCCTTTGCAGAGACGTTCATAATGCCGTTCACATCGATATCAAAAGACACCTCTATCTGAGGTAATCCTCTTGGAGCAGGAAGGATCCCATCAAGATGGAACCGCCCGAGGCTCTTATTGTCTGAAGCCATGGGTCGTTCTCCCTGCAGGACGTTAATCTCAACACTGGTCTGGTTATCCGCAGCAGTAGAAAACACCTTGCTTTTCTTTGTCGGTACCGTAGTGTTCCGGTCAATGAGTGGGGTTGCGACACCACCAAGAGTCTCAATACTTAAGGTCAAGGGGGTGACATCGAGTAGTACGATATCTTTATCGATGGCACCAGAGAGCACGCCAGCTTGAATCGCAGCACCAATCGCGACACATTCCATAGGGTCGACCTCCCGTTTTGGTTTTTGTTTGAAAATCTCCTCGACCTTCTTCTGTACCATTTGCATTCGGGTGACACCACCAACGAGCACGACGTGATCGATATCTTCTGGTTTCAGTTTCGCATCTTGTAATGCCTGGCGACAAGGTTTTTCGCT
>JAFGFQ010000043.1 GCA_016930995.1 Thermoplasmatota archaeon
CAAATAATATGTTTTTTTTAATAAAAATCATGATCATGATGGAATATTACACAAATGAATAGAATCGAGATTTGTTTTCAACAGGAGAAATATTTATATATTAGTTCAGCACTAATACTAATGGGGCATTGTTTTATTTTTGTCAGTAAGGTGATTAGAATGACATACTGTAGAGTATGTAAAAAAGAAACAAAACAAATTCCCGTTCGAAAAATCGATTCGATTTTCATCGTAGAGGAGTACTGTCCAAGTTGCGATGAATCGATAATGCGATACGAGAAAATTCAATGTCTGTAAAAATTCTCTTGGAATGCATAAGAAGAGAGTTTAGATAAAGAGATAGGTTTTTTTATCATAATTAGTTATCCTTTTAAGAAGTCGATAGAGAAAATAGTGAGGGGCGAACCTTATCGTGGAAAGCCGGCAGCAAGATTCTACAGAAGTCAAAACACATGACGAGATACTAAGATTATTTAAAGATCTCGAATCAATTGAAGCTAAAGTAAAAAATTCTGAGCTATTTGAAAAAGATTTCAGTAGAGCTGAGACATTCTTACGAGAAATCGAACCACAGGTAAAGAAACCTGAAGAACCAAATGAAGAAACCTCCCAGCCAGAACCTCCTGATGAGATGCGTCCGGAACTTGAAGAGAAACAGAAACGACCATTTTGGAGAAAAAAAGAAAAACAATTCGAACCGCCAGGGCTAAAAACACCTTGGTTTTCTTTTCTCAAAAGAAAAACAGACAACCAACTAGAACAGGAGACACCCACTGAGGTAGAAGCACCCACACCAGAGATAAAAATCCCACGCAGTACATTTATCCTGCAGTTGGATACCGAGGGAAACCTTACTGGTCTTCCCCTGAAAAAACCTAAACCTGAGAAACAAGAGGAAGAACAAGTCAAAGGCCTCAGAGGCAAGCTTGGCCACATCGGTTCGTTTCTTCGACGGAAAAACGCTTCGGAAGCTGAATCAAAAACGGGAATCGGTGATAAAATCAAAGGAATTTTCCGGAGAAAATCTAAAGAATAGACAGAAAATACCTATCGTTATTTCAACCAGAACAGTATTTTTTTCTCATCGACGTTTTGAATTGCACCGTCTACTTTCCCTTCTCGTGCAAGCCATCCGACTGCAGAGTACACGTCCTGCTCGATGATTCTGGATAATCGTGACAGTGAAAGAACATCAACCTCACCCCAGATTTCCAATGTCCTCCAGATCTTCCCTGCATCTTTCCCAATGACAGGTAACAGATTCGTCTCGCCTAAGCAATATGCATTATTTTCTTTCCGTATTTTATTTTCACGAGCCAGCCATCCGATTGCAGCATAGAGTTGTGATTCAGATAAGTTAGTTAACGAAAGCAGTTCAGCCTCCGTCAGAGGCCCACGTTCATGAAGAAGTTTCCATACCATGCCGGCTTGGTCGCCGAACAAAGACACGATGTTATTCATATGTCCACGCTCAAAAAGATAAGCATACTTTCGATGATTATATAGGTTTTGATTTGAAACAAGAAATCATGAGTAAAAAACTATAAGATATGGTTTCTTGTTTCCTCCTCTGGAGGTGTGCTTTTATGCCAAATATCCATCAATCAAGCTTCATCGCAGCAAGTGCAGTAATCATCGGAGATGTTACTATTGGGAAGAACTGTGGTGTGTTCCCCAATGCGGTAATACGTGCTGATCAAAATTCCATTATCATTGGAGATGGATCGAACATTCAAGATTGCAGTGTCATCCACACCGATGCAGAGCATCAGGTCCAGATAGGGAAAAACGTGACAATCGGTCATGCAGCAATGATTCATGGAGCGACAATCTCAGATGATTGTCTCATAGGTATTCACGCAACGGTGTTGAACGGAGCCAAGATTAGCTCAGGGTCGATTGTCGGAGCCTGCGCTCTTGTCACAGAGAATATGGTTGTTCCAGAGAACAGTTTAGTTCTTGGTGTTCCTGGAAAAATAATAAAACAAAATCCACAGTTTATCGACAATATCAGAAAAAACGCGGAGATTTATCAAAATTTATCACAGAAACATCGACAAGGCAGTTACGCCATGAATCGATAGAAAAACACTTTAGAGTTTTTTCACATCAATGGCTTTAGGCCCTTTTTCGCTTCTATCAACCTGGTATTCGACAATCTCGCCAGGGAGAAGAAAGATATCGAAAAATGGGATTGCTGTTTTATGGACAAAAACGGTCTGGCCGTTCTCACCACGTATAAAACCGTACCCTTTGCGAATATCATAATATTTTACAGTACCTCTCATAGAAAATTCACCTCCTCTTATTTTGATGGTTAAAAAAATTATTCTACTTTGTTATCCATTAGAAAGAATGCTTACAGGTCTTACAATTTTTTTGATTATCAGATCCTGTTTTTATCACATACTGTTGACAGACTTCATGTTCGTAGACCGGACGCTGAAGTAGTTCACAACGTATGATTTTCTTTGTAAATGATTCTGTATGATTTCTTCGTTGATTATTTGATCTTGGCTTCATAGCAATTACCCTCTCAAGAGCGGGTGGTATTCTGGAAAAAAAAATAAGGAATTTCACACATCCATAGATACTGGAAAATGAAATATTATTTTCTCTTCTATTGTTATCCCTGTAGAGCCCGGTCTCTTAAATAGTTTTTGATGAGGTACTTTTGATTTCTATTTTGGTTTTTCAAAATAACCAAGATCAATATTTTCCCAATCATCATAGTCTTTTTTCCCATGGGAGCCGTCTGAGTAATCCAGAATAGTATATGTATACCGATAATTCATTATACTCCTATAATTTCTCCAGATGTACCAGCCGATTCTCCATGGTCTTGAGGTCAATTTATTATCGCATCCAAATGATCTTCCAAATCGTATCCCAAGATTATGACCCATCTCATGAACAATGAGAGAAGCGGTGATATGATCTGCTGTTAAAAGGGGTATTTTTGCTTTTTTTTCTATAACACTCGTGGCTATTGTAAAGCCGTTCGTACCAGGGATATACCCCCAATACGGGGGAACATCTCCACTGAATGCATACGCACCAGGCTTCTGATCTGGGACGAAAAGGACATAGTGGAACACACCTCGCCTCCAGTTATTCGTGTCATTATGTAAAAAATAGGTATTCCAGAGGCTTCGTATTTTTTCAAAAGTGATTTTTTCATCGTAGGGGACTATGTCTCCTCCATCCAGTTGACCGGTATCAAAATGAAAAACAATATTCCTTCGATGATATGGGTTTTTCACTAGTTCTAAGGCAGCTGTTGACACGTATTTTACGTCCCCATTTGATTCTTGCATATAATCGATTTCAAGAAAAATGTCTTTTCTGAAGGGATCAGAGCCGAACGCCCAGGTTTGGTATTCCTCGATGTTGTTTAAGCTATCACCATCGGGATCAAGATGCATATGATCGTCCCAGATAGATGGGTTAAAACCAAATCGATGTTCCCATTCAATCGGTATTCCATCTGTATCATCATCCTGACCCGCATCATTTATCGTCGGGTCGGTATCATATACGTTTGTTTCAACCCAATACGCAAGACCATCGTTATCAAAATCATTCTGAGAGATAGTAAACCAAACTTCACAATCATACTCGTTTGTGTAGATGCTCCCGTCAGCACTCCCGCAGACCCTGCCGTATCCAGTATCCCCGAAATTATTGTTATCTCCACTCCATCGACCACTACTTATATCATATTGTAGGCTGATATCTAACCCTGAGCCATTGCTATTTGGAGCACTAGAAATGTCACAGAGTCTGTTCTCGTTTCCGTTATTCTCCCACAATTGAATGACTACTTCGACTAATTTTTTATCATCTGGAACATCGACGGTGACTGCGTAACAATCATAGATGTATCGCATATCGTTCCATATAGGACTGGTATACTCAGCACCATTGATAATCAGTGTAATAAAAAGATCTGGGCCCGAAGTGATATCTATTTTATCTAAGGCTCTAATCGCATTGATAGCAACAGTGATATTAATATCTACAAGAGGGTCGTAATCAAGCAGACTTAGCGGTATATATTCATTGGGAGTAACCTGGGATGATGCGGTCACTGGAACCAAGGATAAAATACACATAAGTAGAATACTTAAGAGCATAACTGATTCTTTTTTCATGGGAGTTCCCAAAGCAGTGTATCTTTAAAAAGTTTAAATAATTTTCATTGAAATAAATTATATATTTTATTATATTTTTGAAAGCTGGCCATGATTTCTACGAACAGCATCAGGATTAGAACTCACACATGATTGTTAAAATAGATAACTCTTCGGAAAAAACATTTCTTCAATACCCCACGTGTAAAAATAAGGCAATGAACGAGGATGTAGTCAATCCTCTTCATGTAGTAAGGCATCAACGTTGATTATTTCAATGCCACTTTGATTTTGGGTTCTTTTGATTTAATCTTTTTACATGCAACCTTATTTTCTCGTGCTAGCCATCCAAGTGCTTGGTAGGCGTCAACCTCGGTAATCTGCGCCATCCGTGCGATCGTGGAGATATCAATTTCACCAACTTTTGCTACTGTATTCCACACCTTTCCTGCAGCAGTCCCAATCTTAGGTGTCAAATTGGTTTGTCCGAGTTTATACAAATTATTCTCTCGGCATATCTTCCCTTCACGCGCAAGCCAGCCAATTGCAGTCCACAGTTCATCATTGCTTAATTTTGTGGTATGACGCAAGACATCCTCTCGTAACGGACCTTTAGTATTCAGAGTTTTCCAAATCTTACCGGCATTCCAGCCAAATTCATCTATAAGTGTTTTCATACTCCAACCTCACGCGAAAAGGATATGTACTTCAAGATTAAATAAATTTTCCTGTTGAGTAAAAGGCACATGGCAAGTCATCTGATATCTTAGCATTCATCAGGTGGAGCAGATTCTCCCGTGAATTCCTCCTTACTTGCTCCTATGGCGAAAAGGTAGCCTTTCGCTCTTTCTGCGTATCGATACTGATCTACGATTCCCCAGAATTTCTTTGAATGATCAGGACAGATAAGATGAGCCAGCTCATGGAGGAGGATATAATCCTGAACCCAGGATGGCATGCTTTTTACTCGCTCAGAAATCCGGATGGTTTTATCACTAGAAGTACAACTCCCAAACCGGGAGTTCTGATTTGTGACAAATCGAATAGAAAAATCAAGAGACCCTTCGAAATATTTTTTATTTAAATCCTGTGCTCGTTTGAGCAACCAGCTATCACTGTTCCGTAACGTTTTTTTCTGCACCCATCGCTCATTTCGTTCTATCATCCGAGTAATCCATTTCTGTTCATCCTTTGCGTTCATCCCCGCAGGAAGATAAATCCAGAGATGTCCATCTCCATATTTTGTTTGAATAGTTTTTTTCCGTCGTTTACTCCGTATGACGGTAATCTGGGACGCAGTCATCAGTAGCATCCAAAACACAAAATGACTTATAAGGGTTTATTACAACAGCAATACTCGAAAAAAATAAGAAAAAAAATAAAGGGAAAAGATAAGAGGGTTCCTTATCGGTTTATTGGTGAAAGGTCCAATCCACGGACTACCTTTGCGTAGCCGAAGAAAAATGTTATTGCTTTATCAGCAATGGATCCAGAGCGGTGGATATACAAACCGACGAAATCGGACATTAATCCGATCTGTCTGCCTGTATACATCTTTATGCCAAAAGGATAGGGGTCAAGTATGATGGTACGGCTGTTAAGCACAAGGTTGGATCGTCCAGAGTAGTACCATCCGGTTAACGGCCGAGCGATGTTCAGCTTATTTTTCCCTAACGCGAGGAACTTATGTGTAAAACCCCAACTCATAATGAACACGTTCCTTCGGAGTGGACGGAGTTGGTTCAGTTTAAAGTTAAAATTAATGGATTTGATGAGAAGAGAAAGCAACACCGTAAGAACTGGATGTCGACCGTTCTCCGCCATAAAACTTTGGATGACGTCGATAAGAGACGAGTATGATGTCGCCAGTGACATTTTGTCAATTAAAGCGGGGAGTAACTTGTCCATGGTAGCGAAATCCTTTACGGTAAGGCGCATCTCTTTAATCTGATCAAGAGAGTTGACCGCCACCTGGTCTTCAATCGTCGTTTGCGCTGTCACAGGGCTGAATGTAACCCCCAGGAAGAGAAGTATTACACCTATCGCAATTATTCCCTTTATTTTTGTCATGTTTTTACCCTCGTTTACGTAATCTAATATTTTCTTATGAATCTATATTATCTTATTCATTTATATAATTTTCTACGTTGTGTTAGGCAATTGTCGATTTTCTCGTTTAAATAACCCTTGCAATATAGTATAGTTTTATAAGAGAAACAAAAATAAAAAAAAGAAAGATAAAAAATTATATTTATTTAGAGAAGGGGGTGAGATCAAAGGCATGAATCCGGCGTGCGCTGCCTATAAAAAACACATAGGCATTCCCTGTCAATTTACTTTCAATGTCAAGATAAATCCCTTTAAATCCTCTCATAATTCCTAATTGTGGTCCTATTACCCTCTGATGGATTCCAAACGGATGACGTTCAAGGATCAGGGTTTTTCCCTTCAGGAGCCGTGCGGCATCTGAATAACGCCACATTGAAAGGCGTTCTTTGAATCTGTTAATCGAGTTTTCTTTTCGGGGATTTAACCGATGATAGGCTCCGTAACTAAGGACAAAGAAACTTCTTGAGATGAGACGAAGAGATGATGATTTTCCAAGAAGGTTTAAGATGTTTAATCCCGCGATACTGGAACTTTGAGTTTTCGTCAGGAATTGAACGATTTTTGAAAATATCTCATGGACGATTGGAAATTTTCCATAATTCTTTGTAAGCAGAAGATTCTGAAGTTTTTGAGCAAAATCAGTAAAGCTTTGTGATTCAGAAGCGATGCGTTCAACGTCATTCATAAACTGTTCGATGACCGTGGTTTCTTGCCGTCTTAAATCCTCCACCAGTGTCGTTTTCGCTGAAGCGGGTAACATAGCGACACCAATCAGAAGGAAGACCATCGTTCCTGCAAGGATCGTTTTTTTATACATACCAAGACCTCTTTTTCTAATGCTCTACCATAGACCTTATTAATTTGGTATATTTATATAATTTTCTATTATTTTATCCTTAAGACTCAATAAACAAGGAACTGGTATTCAAGTAATATAGGGATTTGTGTTTGAGAAATCAAAACCCTTGACAAGCTCTATTCGCGGTACTTCTGTCTGAGGGATCCATCCATGAACAGGATAGACGAGACTCGGGAAGTACTTTCGAATATTTGTTGATAATTCAGTGATGATGTGATGCTCTCCAAATTGTTTTCTACTTATTTCATACGTCTTTTTCCCTGTTGTCTCTTCGTCAAGGTACCCAAGGGAATGAATGTATTCATGTAAAAGGACGTGGAAAATATAGGGTTTGAGCAGCGATCGATCTGTTTCAAGGATACGACGAAGCGGTGTTTTGTTGACAATGATGATATTGGAGGCAACCGGGTAATATGCCCCGATGAATCCATCAAGGGATGCTCCGATTTCCTGCAAACCAAGCATCAGACCGCTCCGTGAACGGCTCTCGGTTTTTTGTACTGCGTTTTTTACCTCTTCAAAGGTTTCGATAAGACTTTTATGCAATATTGAAAAATCTGTGACCCGTTTCATTGTAACCAAATAAGTTAACGTTAACGATTGTTAATATACTTTTCTATCCACTCGTCCAATGAGAGAAAGAATCGAAAAACAACACACAAGGTACCTCCCCATTAGTATTGTCGCCACCGATGCTCACACTTCGTACAGGTAAAAATCCTGGTCTCAGGTTCATCGCTTGCACGTGTCTGTCGTAAGATCCAGAAGGCTTCGTTGTTCCCACATTTCGGGCATTCAATCCGCGTTTTAGGGAGAATATCTATCTTCTTCTCAAGAACTACGGTTTCTTTTTTCCTCTGTTTCTCAACGACAATAGCCGCCCCTTGTTTCTTCCTTTCTGCTCCACAGCTGCTACAGACGAATTTATCTCCCTTCGGAAGCATTAATGTCTTACACTTCGGACAAAACTCCATGGGTCATCCTCTTGATGGCATCCTTGACGATCTGAGCATGGTCAAATGCCAAAGCTGGTAACTCATTCATCTTGAAAAACTTTACACTCTTTGCATCATCACCAGCGTTGAGCGCACCACCTATCTGATTCAGGACATAGACAACTGATACAGTATGCCCGCGAGGATCGCGATGCGGATCCGAGTACACCCCAAGTAACACACGAATTTCTGTCTGAAGACCGGTTTCTTCAAGCATCTCACGTTTTACGGCATCCTCGGTTGTCTCCCCATACTCCACAAAACCACCTGGTAAGGCCCAGGCCCCCTGAAACGGTTCATATTTCCGTTGTACGAAAAGAATCGAATGGTCCTCAAAGAGGACGCCGTCAACGGTAAGTGCTGGTGATCTCTGTTTCATACATTATTGAAATAACCCCAGAGTATAAAGACTTAACCAGATTTCTGTGTATTTGAAGAATCAAAAAAAAAAATAGCAATCGAGAACATTCCATCATTTTATTGTTTCAACTGAATGAACACCTCGTTTATCTCATCTACCCCTTTAAGAGATTTGATCATTCCAATAAGAGTATTGGTGATGATCTGCTCAGGAAACTCAGAGAGTTGGATATCCTGGCCGTTCACGGTGATACTGAGACGAGATGGTGCCGATTCCTTTTTCAATTTGCTTGTAATAAGTGCCAATGCTTCCTCGATGTCTCCTTTGTAAGATAACAAGGTATTGCTTCGTTTTTTCGCCTGCCCTACTCGCATCTTTGGAATAGCAGGGTCATTTACCCCTTCGACAAGGACAAAATCAAAGTCACCAAACCTCGAGATCAAATGGATAATCTCGGCAACACTCATTGCTTTACCAAGGAGAAAATCAGTTTCGCAATGTGAGGAGAACACAACAAGGTCAGCACCAGCATCATGATGTCTCCAGGTATCTTTATTCTTGGTATCCATTGTGATTTCTTTTATGGTCTGCTTTATCGTTGCTACCCGGTACCCCTCATGGGTGAGCCGTGAAATAAGATGGACCATCAAAGTTGTTTTTCCAATGTTTGAATTTCCATAGACTCCAAAGACTATTGGTCTGGGCATGAGATTTGATATCTCCACAGACTGTTTATCTTTTACTCTTCTCTTAACAAAGTAAAAAATATAACTATTTATCCGTTAACACCCCCACCTCATGAACCACCAGACAAAGATACTATCAACAGTAAGCCTGATCCATGCGATCAACGACGGGTCCACTGCTGTCATCTCCATCCTCTTTCCGATTTTTAAGGATCTGTTTCAGTTGAATTACACGCAAGTTGGTATCATCACCGGTGGAGGATTATTCATCACCCTTGTTGCCCAATTAGGCTTAGGCAGACTTGCAGATGGGAAAAATGTCAACTCCTTGCTTCTCACAGGACTATTACTGACATCGCTTTCCCTTCTGCTGCTTAATTTCAGTAACGGATTTTACACTCTTCTTTTCTTCATCTTCTTTATGAGGTTTGCCACCTCGTTTTTCCACCCTATAGGGATCGGATGGATCTCACGGACCTATAAAAAAGGGAAACTGGACTGGGCGATGGGTGTACAGAGTGGATGTGCGGATTTCGGTGCTTTTTTAGCGATTCTTACCACTTTATCAATCACTCAATTAACACACTGGACTATCCCCTTGTATAGTTGGGCAGGCATCTGCATCCTAGGGTTGTTGATCAGCCGTGCTCTTACGTTTCAATTACACAAAGACCTTATAATTGTCCCAAAAGAAACAAAAAAACATACACTCAAAGAGATGATGCTCGATGCGTTTTCACGAACAAAAGCAATACACCTGCTCATTCCCGCATTCATGATCAGCGGAGCCTCCTGGGGCATTATTATCACCTATTTCCCCTTGCTACTGACCGAACGAACAACACTGTCTCTTCCCGCAATTGGTTTTTTAGTTGCACTCTGGGCAGGTATTGGAAGTATCACCTCCCTAGCGTATGGAAAAATACGATCTTATATCCATCGGAAAACACTCCTTGTCCTCTCTTATGCTAGCATCGGGATTCTCTGCTTACTCCTTGCATTTTTTACAGACATTCTCATTCTCATCGGTGTGATGATCCCCCTTGGGATAGCCGTGTTTCTCACCTATCCATCCTTATTTTCTTTTGTCTCTGAGGTAACCCACGAATCCGTAGAAGGATGGACCTTTGGATTAACATTCGTGTTCCAGACCGGTGGAGGAACAATCCTGCTTCTTCTAGGCGGGATACTCTCTGACCATTTCGGGATCGGGATGCCTTTTGCGCTCCTTGGGACACTCTCTCTTCTTCTATCAGTTGTCCTACTGTCCAACTATCAAAAACCCTTTGCACGACTTGCATAAACGAAGAGAAAAACAAATAGCACGGCAGCTGTTTACCCCGTGGTATGCAAAAACACGCACTTGGTCTTCTTATTTCCATTATTGCTGTGTCCTTTGCATCAATCTTTATCCTCTCCTGTCAAGCCCCCCCATTAAGCATCGCGTTCTACCGTCTCTTATTTACACTGTTGCTTCTAATCCCCCTTGTTTTGATACGGAAAAAAACCAGTGAGGAAATCCGCCATCTTCCCCACACAACGCTTCTCATCATGATTGTCATCGGCGTGATTCTTGCCACCCATTTCTCATTGTGGATCACCTCGTTAACAATGACATCCGTGGCAAGTTCTGTCATTTTAGTCACTGCACATCCGATCCTCGTCGCACCAGTTTCATTTTATTTCCTCAAAGAAAAACTCTCCTGGGTTAACGCCCTTGGTATCGCGATTTCTCTAGCTGGTGTTGGCTTACTTGTTATCGGAAATTATGGATTTGCTGCATTTGGCCTTGATACGGTAGAAGGGAACATCCTAGCATTACTCGGAGGTATTGCGGCGGGACTTTATATCTTAGGAGGACGAACACTTAGAAGGAAGGTCTCAACGATTGCATATGCATTCGTGGTTTATATGGTTGGGACAATTACCTTATTTTTTATCTGCCTGTTCCTCCGTGCACCCGTCTATAATCTTGCAACAACTGATTATGCGATCATCCTGCTGATGGCGCTAGTCTCTGGTATCTTTGGTCATACCCTTTACAACTGGTCCCTTGGGTATATCCGTGCATCGGTCATGTCGGTTGCCCTCCTTGGTGAGCCGATTGGCTCTTCATTGCTTGCCTATGCAATCCCATGGATCCGACAAGAGCCATCTCTTTTCACCATCCTTGGTGGTGGTATTATTCTTGGTGGAATTTACTTGACGGCGCGGACGATGAAAGAGACCGAACTTTTAGAAAATGTTTAAAAGCCATATCCTGCTTCTCGCCTCTCATGACAACAAATTCAAATAAGATAATTGGAGCAGTTGTTGCTGTATTCATCATTCTATCTATAGCTGTTCTTGTGTACGTCAATCTCCCAAAAGAACAAAAAACTACCCCAGGAGATACGATACAACCAGATACTAATCTGTCGATCTTTAGCCTTATCTATGATGATGAACAGATCAATTTTACTATGGAGGATTTGTTGCAATTAAATAATTATACCGGAAAAGGAGGATACCGGACTCAAAATGGAGTGATCAAAGGCCAAGGAAATTACACGGGAGTTACTATTACAACACTTGTCGAATCATTACGAGAGGTCCCCGTCCTGTATAGTATGAAAGCATATGCTGATGACGGATATAATTTGTCTTATAATTATACCACTATCATCGGAAACGTCAATATCTATGATCCTACCAATGCATCAGACCCAACTCCGATAGGCCAGGGAAATCTGACCATGGTTCTTGCCTATTACTATGAAGGAGACTGGTTGGATGAATCCAGTGATGGGAAACTGAAAATCGTATTCCTCGACGAAGAAGGATCGATAACAGAATCATCCCTCTGGATGAAAAAGGTCATAACCATTCGATTGATCACTGAATAAAAACGATAATACGCGACCCATTAAGACAACGATGGCACCAACGGAAGTTATTTCTTGTTCAAAAGCATTTCCTGGCTGAACGATGAGAGATATACAAGAGCTTCTAGATAATGTTGAAAAATACAAAAACGCTCTGCTCCAAAAACGTTTCCAGAGCAAAAAAAACACCGTCGCTTATGTTTTATCCGATAGTCATCCTCGGGTTCTGAAGTGGTTCGTTCCAGGGTTACGACGAAACATGGAAATCGAATATTCTGTTTTAAAAAAAGGGCTTTCTGATCTCTCGATTCCCTCCCCGCTGGAAAAAGATACGGAAAATACTGTTCTTGTGATGAGTTATATTATCGGGGAGAACATCTGTGATAATATAAACGATGCTACAAAAAATTTTGAGGATAAACAAAAAAGTATGCATCAACTCGCAGACTGGTTTTTTCGTTTCCATCGATTTTTTAAAACAGAGGAAGGGTTTCGCATTCGTGGTGATGCGACCCTTAGAAACTTTATCATGAGCAGAGGGAAAATCTGGGGCGTGGATTTTGAGGAATCACGGATGGGGAGACCCTGCGAAGATCTTGCAACGCTGTGTGCGTCTCTTTTAAGCACGACTCCGATGTTTACCGACGAAAAATTCCACCTCTGCCACACCTTCCTGGACACATATCAGAAATCCGCGACATGGACTGTTGAACACATATCTGCTAATATTTCGTATGCATTATTAGAACGAATCCAATGGCGACCACAGGATGAAGAACTTCTTAGGAACTATGCGACGAAGATACGGACGAAAGGCTTACAGAGAGCGCGACATAATTTTTAAATATCAACCTTTGTATCCCTTCCAACGATAGTTATGGGGAAGGACCGATTACTCCCGATATGTGCCATATGCATCCTTATTGTCGCATGTACGTCATCACTTTACGTTCACGCACTCCAAACAACGAGTGAAACACTGAATGTGAACGGCCAAGACTACACCATCGACCAACTCTTTTCCCTTGCCAAACCACGGCAGTTCAATGACTCGCAACATGTGGGTATCGCATTAGATGACGTACTAGTAAAAACTGGGGTTCCCAATCCAGAACAGCACACATTCACCCTGCGAGGCGCTGATGGATACGAGAAAACTGTCACCTGGGAGAATATGAAAAACGGGCTCCTGACAAAAGACCGTGAATCGATATTTTCTGATCTCCCAAAAGCATTCCGGGTAAAAGATATTGTGACCATCGAGGTGAAGTAAAAAATGATGAATAGAAGGTTTTTCGCAGGAATCATTGTGTTTGGTTCTCTGTGGGGTTTTGCTGAATGCATTATTGGGTCATTGCTTCGGGATGTCGACTTACCTGCAGGTGCAATCATGACTGGCATCTTCGCTGTTGGTCTTATGACGTTAAGTAGGACAACTTACAGACATCCTGGTATGCAGACCGGTATAGGGCTTGTAGCAGGAGGACTGCGATTCTTTAACCCGTTCGGTGGTTGTTTCATCTGTTCTGCGATTGCAATCATGGCAGAAGGGCTCCTGTTTGATCTCATCTGGACTGGGTTTTCCCTTGATGCGAAAACAACCCATTCGTTTACCATCCAGGCTAGTCTTGGGATCACCGCATCGTATCTTATCTACGTCGGTGGATATATCATCACCCAGATCCTTACTCCCGTGTTTTCTTCTGCTGGGTTTTATATTGAAAATCTTCTGGTTTTCCTCCCGCAGATCCTTTCCAGTGGCCTGCTTGCCGCCCTACTTGGTGTTGCGACAGTGCCTGTTGTGTTTCATTTGAAGAAATTCAATATCGCTTTCCAAGACCGCTTGTATTATCCTATCACCATGAGTGTTTCAGCATTCTGCTGGGTTTTTGTCATTCTGAATACCATTCTCATCCTATGGGTATAGAGAGGCGTTTCTATGAACAATCCGACCACGGTGAAAATCCTTAAGTTCCATCCAGAGAGATGCAAAGGATGCCTTGAATGTGAAAAAGCATGCTCACAGGTGCATTTCAAGACTAAAGAAGGTGGTGAGAAGTCTGCGATTCGAATACTAAAAACAGACAAAGGATACACGATGCATGTCTGTGATCAACGTGGCCTCTGCCTTGATATGTGCCCGGTTGGTGCTTTGACACGTCGGAAAAACGGTGTGGTGTGGTTAGATAAGGACGTCTGTATCGGATGTCAAGCGTGTGTCGGATTCTGCCCGATTGGTGCGATGAGGAAAGCAGACGTCCGAATTGAGCCGTTTAAATGCATCTCCTGTGGCTCCTGTGTCCGGGCATGCCCAGAAAAAGCATTGGAGCTTGTCGAGGTGAACATCGCAGACCTAAAACAAGTGGTGTATCATAAACTCGGGGTGTAACATGGTCGAAGGTCAGATACCAATTGAGGAGTATAACACTGGGAACACACACCATACGTGGGATTTGAAGAAACTACGTTCAGCTCATAAGGTGCTAAAAACGTATTCTTATACGAAAAATGATGTACTAAAGGGATATGCGAATAAAACCTTGTATGTGAATCTTTCTACTAGGGAAATCCTAGAGAAACCTGTGACGGAGGACATGAAAAAGAAATTCACGGGTGGCCGGGGATTTGGATTAAAGCTGCTCTGGGATTCGATTCAACCGACAACACGATGGGACAGTGAGGAAAACGAACTTCTCATCACCACAGGACCTCTTTGTGGTACTACCCAATATGCGGGGTCGGGAAAATCACTTTGCCTTAGCATCTCTCCATCAACCAACATTATTTGCGATTGTAACGTAGGTGGCTTTTTCGGCCCGTATCTGAAGTTCGCTGGTTTTGACGCGTTAGAAATCCAAGGGAAAGCA
Source organism: Thermoplasmatota archaeon (assembly GCA_016930995.1). The sequence continues at coordinate 14,875 of JAFGFQ010000043.1, forward strand.
AAAGACGATGTCATCGTTGTTATCGATGGGGAAAAAGGAACAATCACTATTGAAACCGCTCCAAAGGAGGAAATCAACACCCATCTGCTTTGTGAACAGTTCACGCAGATGTACGCGACTGAGGATACGGATGCATCCCGTCAGAAGGTGTCTGTTGTTTCCTCTGGACAGGCTGCAGAGCATAGCTACTGGGGATGTCTGAATTTCTCGTTTTATGATATCCGAAGGAAAGTCTGTCGCATTAAACAAGCGGGTCGCGGTGGCCTTGGGACCGTCCTTCGAAATAAGCACATAAAGGCTTTGGTCGTTAAAGTGGACCGTTTCGACGGTGTTTCTAATCATCCTGCTGATCCCGTTCGCCTTGCTCAAGTCGGAACAAAGCTGCATAAAGAAATCAGAGATCTGGATCGATACCAATGTAACATGCGTACGGTCGGTACAGGTCATCTTGTTGAAATCATGGATGCGTATGACCTGTTACCAACTGAGAATTATCGATTCGGGTGTTTCCCAAAAGCATCAAAGATCTATTCACCGAAATTCTATGAGTTGTTTACAAAAATCATCCCTGATGGATGCTGGCATGGATGCACCATGGCCTGTGCAAAAACCGTTGATGGGTACACCGTCATGACCGGACCTTATAAAGGAGAAAAGGTGACTGTGGACGGACCAGAGTATGAAACCATTGGAGCCTGCTCCAACATGAGCCTTTGGGATCCCTTATGGGTCCTTGAGTTTAACTTCTACTGCGACACCTATGGGATTGACACCATTTCTACAGGGACGGCTATCGCGTTTTATATGGAAATGTATGAATATGGGATTTTAAACAAGGAACGATGTGACGGGCTTGAGCTGTGTTTTGGAAACGCTGATGCGGCTCTTGAGCTTTTGCATCGAATCGCCCGAGGTGATCCTGGCGAGTTTGTCAAAATGGCAGCAAAAGGTGCACGACGCGTTAAAGACTGGATTCATCAGCATGCATGGGGTGCGCATCAGCTTGTCGAGGACGCTGGAATGGAAAGCAAAGGCCTGGAGTTCTCCGAATATGTCACAAAAGAATCCCTGGCGATGCAAGGAGGATATGGGCTGACGTTGAAAGGACCGCAGCATGACGAGGCGTGGTTGATTTTCATGGATATGGTGAACAACGCCATCCCCACGTTTCAGATGAAGGCAGAGGCACTTCATTATTTTCCGATGTGGCGGACCTGGTTTGGTCTGAATGGTTTATGTAAACTTCCATGGAACGATATCGAACCTGCGAATAACGCAGAAACCGCTGAGCCCGCCAAGGTCCCTGAACATGTCCAAAACTACGTTGACTACCAGAATGCCATGACCGGATGGAGCGTCACAAAAGAAGGCCTTATCTTGCAAAGCGAACGCTGCTATACTTGGCAGCGTGCGATGAACGTCTGGATGGGACGAGGACAAAGAAAGGATGATTGGATTCCCTTCCGCTCAATGGGGCCCGTTACTGAAATGGAGTATCTATCACGCAAAGACAGGTATGACAAGCAACTTGTTGAAAAACTTGGAATACCAGAGAAAGACGTTCAAAAAATGACGGTACTAGAGAAACTCAAAACGTTGTATACTTATCGTCGTGATCAATATGAAAAACTGACTGACGCGGTCTATTATCGCAGAGGATGGACCCCCAATGGTGTGCCAACGCCGCAGAAAATGAGACAGCTTGGTTTTACTGATAAAAAAATGCTGAACATGTTACAAGACAAGATAGAAGATGATGAAAAAAATGGGTTGAACAGCTGGGGAGGCTCCCATTCTAAAGGGGAGCATCCTCCGAGTACAGAGAAACGTTATTGGGAGAAATGGAAGTAGATGGTACAAAAAAAAGTAGCTCAGATGGCGGAACAAAAAGGCATTATGAACACGGAGATAAGCATAAAAAATTTACCAGTAGCTGAACCTGCTGCCCTTGGTTTAATCGGCCTTGCCGTGGCTGCGTTGGTGCTTGCGTCTGCAGATCTCCAGCTGGTATCACATGTTCCTTCAAAATCATTGATGATTCCTTGGGTTTTATTCTTTGGTGCAACCGCGCAGCTCATCGCTGGTGCTATGGAGTTCAAACGCAACAACATCTTTGGGGCAACCGTCTTTTCCGTCTATGCGATGACGATGTATGCGATTGCCTTGACGCTCTTTCTGAATAACTCTTCTGTGATACTTGCTGGGAATATCGCTCATTATGCATATGGGCTCATCGGTATTCTTTTTTTCAGTCTCATCGCGACCGTCGCATCGCTGATGACCAATAAAGTGTTTGTTGGAATATTACTTGCAGTAGACCTTGCAGTTGTCCTGCTTATCCCGCATTATCTATATGAGATGTCTGCGCAGCCTGCGGGTGTGTTTCTGTTGCTCACCTCGGTGCTGTCGTTTTATGGTGCGGCAGCAATACTGCTCAATACCATGGCAGGGAGAGCTATCCTCCCGCTTGGAAAACCTCTCTGGGCTCCAAAAAAATAATAGTATCGATTCAGCGAGAATAATTGGCCTATCTGAGGTCTCTTTCTTCTTTTTTTTCTGTTTTAATAGTTTTTTTTAAAAGAGGTTTGAATAAAATTATAATAAAATTTATATACATGTGTCTTCAATATATATTACTAGAGAATGGGGGCAATAGTCTTTTAATAACACATCTCCTCACCACCTCACTAACGGCCCCATTCTCTCACTATTATCACAAAAAATCTTGTCGAAATAAAGATATCTCATCGTGTTTTTTATAGTTTTTTAAAAATTCAAACAACTTACAAAAATCAAATACTTGCTTTTTCTGATTCAATCGTCTGCGCCCGTTGACAAAGATACAGATGTACCCTGGTATGGGTCATACAGAGGTCAGAGACCACTTGAGGATTACTTGGAGCACGCTCTCTACACAGCTCTACAGTAAACGCAATAATCCTTCCAGAGCGATATAACCAATTCTCCGAACTACCAAGAGTCCCTCCATACAGGGGAATCAGCCGATCTTTTTTCACATACAAATAATAATCATTGAAAAGCGTGATATTTTCTCCGACCGAACGGAACAAGGGTTCATCCGGGGTTTGCTTTGTCGTATGCATCCAGGGATAGACGATAAACTCACCATACGTATGATAGGAAATTGAAATCGAGATTTGATGGGTTTCGACAAAATTTTTTACCGCTTTGGTTTCATTTTCTGAGAAGGGGTACGGGCCCCGATAATTGAAACTGGAGTCGGGAAGAATGAATGGAAGAGAATACCTCGTTGGCAAGAGATACGACAGAAACCAAAGATCCCCATAATTACGATTCAGATTAACACCATAGGACGTGACTGTGGAACTCAAACCAAACGGCCCATGATTTGGAGCACAATTCTTCCTGGTATTTGCCTCGACGCCATCAGGGTTGACCATCGGAATGAGATAAATCTGGGTGCTATCTACCGCGGTTCGGATTTCAGGGAGACTTGCATTCTCATATTGCTCTACGATGTATCTGATGAAAAATAGACACACCTCATAACTAGGTTTTTCATTCCCATGATGAGCACCCATGAGGAGTACCCCGGGTTCTTCTTCCTGCTGACTCACATTATCTGAAAGTTTCACCATCCAGATGTCCCGTCCCTCAGAGGTTCTTCCTATCGAAGTAAGAGACATTATTTCAGAATAATTGACTTGTAATAAATGAAGTTCATCGGTCATCTCTTGATAGGTATGATAATGATATGCGTCTAAAAGACTTGTTTTAATGGAGTGATTGGAGTGATCATTCATTCCCCTAGAAAAAGGTACTGAGGTAACGAGTATGAAAATAAACCCAAAGAGGAGTAATTTCTTATACTGAAGATTGAAAAGAGGTTTCATCAACAAATCCCTATGTGTATTATGAGTATCTTCTATATATAATTTTTTTTATATTGAAACCAAGAATCAGAGATGTAAATAGATTTTTGCAAGTACAACAACTGTTGAAACAACAATAAGCAATGCAAGGAACTGCTTCATACCTGAGTTCATCTGAATTACCTCATTTTCCGTTTATATCCTTCATTATTTATATACTGTCAGAATACGTTTGGGAAAAACCAAACACAAAAGGCACAAAGCTAAACAGCCTCAGTTTCGCTCATGCGTTATCTTTTAAATAACACCTGATGATTCTCCTTTGAATGAAACCTATTTTACAGGTGGCTCTAGATCTCCTCAATGCAGACAGAGCGCTTACAATCGCACATGATGCAGTGAAGGGTGGTGCCGACTGGCTGGAAGCAGGCACGCCACTTATCAAAAGTGAAGGGATGAACATCGTACGAAAGCTCCGGGAACAATTCCCTAATAAAACCATCGTTGCAGACATGAAAACCATGGACACCGGTGCCTTGGAAACCGAGATGGCTGCAAAAGCAGGGGCTGATGTGATTAGTCTTCTAGGAGCCTCGGACGATAGCACAATCCGTGATGCCGTGAAATCTGCGCGGAAATACGGAGTCAAACTCATGGTTGACCTTATCGGTGTTCCTGACCCGGTGAAACGAGCCTGTAGCCTTGAAACCTTGGGCGTGGATTATCTATGCATCCATATTGGCATTGATGAACAAATGCATGGAAAAAAACCACACCAGCTGCTTCAAACCCTTGCAAAACACAGTCATTTTCCGATCGCGGTCGCTGGAGGCTTAAATAGCGAAACAGTCGCAGAGACAATCAACCATGGGGCGACGATAGTCATCGTTGGTGGTGCGATTACCAAAGCACAGAACGTCTCTGAGGCGACAAGAACCATAAAAAAGGCGATGACTCAAAAGAAAAAGATTACAACTGACTTGTTTAAAAAATACGATGCTACGGAATTGTACGATGCGTTCCATCGTGTGTCCACCCCGAACATCTCTGATGCGATGCATAAGCAAGGGGCACTGCAAGGGATACGACCTATCACAACGGGATTTCACATGGTCGGTCGAGCACTCACGGTGCGAACCATTGATGGGGATTGGGCAAAACCCATTGAGGCGATTGATAAGGCAGAAAAGGGGACCGTGCTGGTTGTCGATGTCAATAAAGGGACAACCGCGGTCTGGGGTGAGCTGGCGACTTGGAGTGCGAAACTCAAGGAGCTCGCAGGGGTCGTTATCGATGGCGCAGTCCGAGATTATGACGATCTTTTAAAGATACAATTCCCGATCTTCTCACGATACATCGTCCCTAATGCAGGAGAACCAAAAGGGCTGGGGGAAATCAGCGCGGAAATAACCTGTGGGAACCAAACCATCCGGACGGGGGATTGGATCATCGGAGACGATTCAGGAGTCGTCGTCGTACCACAGGAGATAGCACAAGAGATCGCAAACCGGGCACTCGATGTCAAAGAACAAGAGAACCGCATCCGGGAAGAAATCAAGCACGGCGGGTCGCTTGGGAGTGTTTTAAAGGTTAAGAAGTGGGAGAAAAAAGTCGGATGACCAAAGTCATTTTCTTCTCCGATATACAGCATCTTCACAAGGCGCTGTCATTTTTTCCGCTCCAGGGATTTTCTAAGAAGAAAGTACCCGTGAAACTCCATATGGGGGAGAAGAACAATCCCTATTTCATCAAACCACCATTGGTACGATTCGTTGTTGAGGCGTTAAAAACAGTCCACGCAGATCCGTTTCTCTTTGACACGACCGTCGCCTACCCTGGGTCACGCTCTACGAAGAATAATTACCAGACTCTCGCTACAGAGCATGGATTTACGCTGGAGAACGTCGGCTGTGATGTCGTTATCGATGATGCTGGTGCTTCAACCATTGTTGAAGGGAGAGCCTTCGAGGTTGCTACCCACTTGAAACAAGCAACCCATATCTTTACTCTCTCCCATGTGAAAGGACATATTCAATCAGGGATGGGTGGTGCGATAAAGAACTTTGGCATGGGAGGAGTGACAAAGGAGTCGAAAATAAAAATCCATAAGAACAGTTACCCGGTGTACATGAAGGATGCATGTACCTACTGTGGTGCGTGTGCTGAGGTTTGCCCGTTTCAGGCTATCGTCGTACACGGGAAATCATGGGACTACAATAAGAAGAAATGCTTTGGGTGTGATGCTTGCGTTGATGTTTGTGCCTCGAACGCGTTACAACCTCTTGATGCAGACATCCAATTTTTACTTGCCTGTGCTGCAAAAGCATGTGTCCAGGGGAAAACCGTGTTGTATCTCAACGAATTGAAACGAATCTCAAAAGGCTGTGATTGTGATCCGAATGCGGGGCCAATCATCTGTCCTGACATCGGGTACCTACTGAGTTCCGACCCGGTGGCGATCGATAAAGCCTCCTTGGACCTCATTAATGAAGTCAAGAAGGATGTTTTTATTAAGGCTAACAAGGTTAATCCCTTAAAACAGATTCGATTTGGGGAGGAAATCGGATTAGGCTGCTCCTCCTATGAGCTTCACCAGGTATAAGGAAATGTGATACCAATGAGTACGAAAAAGTTTGTCACAGCAGTTAATTGCATGGACGGTCGTGTACAACTCCCGGTCATCGAGTGGATGAAAAACCACTATGCAGTCGATTATGTGGATATGATCACCGAACCAGGACCTATCAAGATCCTTGCAGAAAACACCCCACGTGTCCTGATTGATTCTCTGCGCAGCCGGGTGAAGGTTTCTGTCGGTAAACATGCATCAACCTGCATCGCCGTCGTCGGCCACATCGACTGTGCAGGAAACCCTGTTGGGAAGGAAACACAGATAGAGCAGATAACGGCCTCGGTGAAAAGGATACAAGACTGGAAGCTTCCGACACCAGTCATTGGATTATGGGTCGATGAACAATGGACGGTTGAAAGGGTTCTTTAGAATTGAAAATAAAAAGAGAAAAAAAGTGAAACGACTGCAGGAGCACAATCGTTTTTTCTTTTCCATTTTTACGCAGATTTTTTTTGTTCAGAATCCCTGTAGAGTACTGCAAGGAAGGCAGCGATGAAGCACATCACTGCTGCCGGGATAAACGCGTATAAGAAACTCATCTGAGCATCCTGGACCCAACCAGCAAGCAGAGGACCTACGATACCACCGATCCCATAGGAGGTGAAGATAAACCCATAGTTCAACCCGAGGTTCTCCGCACCAAACGAGTCTGCGCATGCCGCAGGGAATAAGGCAAAGTTCCCACCGAAGTTAAAACCGATCAATGCAGCTACAATATAGAAGGTATACGGATTTGCTGTGGTGTAAAAAAAGACAACCATCATGATTCCTTGGAAGAGGAACATGGAAAGAAGAGCTTTCCGTCGTCCGATCCGGTCTGAGACCTGCCCCCAGATAATCCGTCCTGCGCCATTAAAGATAGGAAGACAGATAGCCGCTCCAAGCACTGCAAAATCAGCAGCCTCAATCGCACTAAACCCATTCGCGGTGAATCCATCAGTAGGACTTTTCGCGAAGTTCTGGACATTGCCAATCACCATAAGACCTGCGAGGGCACCGATGAAAAACATCATCCAGAGCAGATAGAACCCTTTTTTTCTACACATCTCCCGTGGTTTACAATTGATGCCTGTTTTTTTATCTGGGGATTCACAAGCCTGGGGAGTCCACCCTGCAGGCTTCCATCCTGCCGGGGGATTCTTCATCACAAGCGCCCCAAGAGTGACAAGGACCAAAAAAGCAATCCCATAAATCAAGAAGGCATTGTTGACGTTTTCGACGGTGTACTGGGTGATAAGACCAGTAAACCCAAGGATGCTTGGGGGATTGGCGATCAAAATCCAGATGAATGCACCAAAGCCGAACCCGGCGACTGCCAAACCACTGACTAATCCTTTCTTGTCCGGGAACCACTTCACCCCTGTTGCGATAGGGACTACATATGCTAACCCAATACCGGTCCCCGCGATCATTCCAATACAGATGAGTTTTCCGATAAAACTTGCACCAGCAAAAGAGGCACAAATATATCCTAACCCCAGCAAAGTCCCACCAAATAAAGCGACCTTCATCGGACCGTATCTAAGCTGCAAACGACCACCAATGATAGTAAAAATCGCAAAAAAAAGCAACCCTGTGCTAAAAATCGCCTGTGTCTCAGTCTTTGAAAATGCAAATTCACTTGGTGTTGCTGCAGTCCCCTGCAACGGAGTAGTAAACGCAGACCATGCGTAAATCGCCCCCAGTGCTAACTGAATGAGAATCCCCCCGATGACGATGATCCATCGGTTCATGGTCTTTGCCGGTTTTTCATCCTTTTGAATAGTCTCATTTCCTGACATAGAAATAACATGCCTCACCTCCCCCTGCAAAGAAAGCAGTATTAAATGCCTTTCGATTTTTCAATATGAACCAGCATTGTAAAAAAAACATAGGAAGGAATGGTTCATTTCCAGAGTACAACGACAAACCCTGCGAAGATCATCCCAATGACTATTAACACTGCTATGATTTTAATCATCAAGCTTCGGAGCATTTTCCATGTCAGTTTCATGATTTCTCCTTTTCTAGTTCCACATAAAATCCGTCGAATGAAACAATCATGCTTCCTTTTTTCCCTTTCAGACCCGGTTCGCGTTTCACCTCAAGATACCCTGCTTGAAGCAATCCTTCTTTTCGCGAGGTCGTCACCCCAGGTATTTCTGAGGAAAGGACATCTTCATGATTCTCAATTTTTTTAATTAACTCCGGCTGATGACTCTTGATCCACTGGACAATCTTTTGGCTCTCGGTCTTAAACGCAGGGCCAAGTTTCGCAAACACAGGCTCAACAGCAGTAATCGTCTCTTGGATCTCTGGTTTTCCAGGGAAAAACGCATGGGTTTCTGGATACCGTAGGGTAGAAAAGATAATGGAGCTATTTGTCTTTAACCGTGTGATTGACTCCGAAGAGGCATACGTCGCGGTGGCAGCAATCGGTGCATTCAGGGCGATTCCCTGCTCACTTTTCCATGCGCGGACTTTCGCGATATAATCCTTTACAATCTCCCCGGTTTGCTCTTTCTCGTCATCGATGAGAACCGGTGAAGGCCACGAAGAAAGATGAATGCTGCTGTCGTCCTCAAAATTTTTGTAAACCTCATAGTAGATTTCTTCGGTGATATGGGGGAAAAACGGGGCAAACAATTTCACAATGCCAAGACCCACCGTATAGAGGGTGTAGCGAATGCTTTCGACATTCTCCTGTTTATAGAGAGATCCTTTGATCATCTCAAGGTAATGGTCTGCAAGCTCATGCCACAGGAAATACTCAATATCCTTCATTGCTGGCGAATAATCAAACGTATCCATCTGCAGGGTACATGTCTTGACCAGTTTGCTGTACTTCGTCAAAATCCACAGGTCGATGTCCTGGAGTACCTTAGGTTTCTTTGGTTTTCCTTCTTTGACGATGTTTCCGATGAACTGCTGCACGTTCCAGAGCTTGCGTAAGAGCTTTGTTCCTCTGACGACATCCTTGCGACGGAATGGGTTATCTTCCCCAAGAGCACAGCTGGCTGCGTAGCAGCGGAACGCATCAGTCCCATATTCATCGATGACTTGCAAGGGATCAATGACGTTGCCAAGGCTCGCATGCATCGGGGTGCCATCCTCGGAGAGGATAAAGCCGCCCATCATGATGTCCTCAAAAGGTTTTGTGTCGGTCAGAAGGCTGCAGCGAAGAATCGTATAGAATGCCCAGGTGCGGATGATGTCATGGGCTTGTGGTCGCAATGACATCGGATAAAGGCGTGTAAATTTCGTTTCATCGCGATACCAGAAGGTATTATATAGCGGTGAGATGGAAGAATCCATCCAGGTGTCAAAGACGTCCTCACACCCTTGCAGTTTTCCACCGCATTTCGGGCAGACCTTCACGGGTGGTGTATCGATGGTTGGGTCCACGTAACAATCCTTAATTCGTGCGAGGACGACCTCACCACATTTGAGACATTCCCAGAGCGGGATTGGTGTGGCAAAGTACCGCTGTCTGCTAATCACCCAGTCCCATTCAAGGGAGTTGACCCAGTCCTCGAGTCGTATCTTCATAAATTTCGGATACCACCGCATTGCGTTACTGGTATCTAGCACCAGTTGTTTGAACGGGATGGTTTTCAAAAACCATTGTTTCGCGTTGATGAACTCCACCGGAGTTTTGCATCGCCAGCAGACGCCGACATTCTGCGCGAGTGGCTCTTGCTTCAGGAGCAGCTTATCCTTGGTCATATCCTCGATGATGGCTCTGCGTGCATCTTCAATCTTCATCCCCTGGTATTTCCCGGTGATCGCTGTCATCTTTCCTTCTTCGTCGATACTCATTTCTAGGGGTAGCTTGTATTTGAACACCCAGTTGAGGTCCTCTTTATCCCCGACTGTGCAAATCATGACAAGACCAGTCCCAAACTCAGGGTCAACTGCATCGTCTTCAACGATTTTTACTTCCTTGTCAACCGTGGGGACTTTCACGGATTGGCCGGCCAACCAGGGTGCTCGTTCATCGGTAGGGTGTACCGCGACGATCTGACATGCCGCTAGCATCTCTGGCCGAGTGGTCGCAATTTCAATGTATACTCCCTGTGTATCTTTGCCAATCCCATGGAACTTCAGGAGTTGTTCATCCTGTGGTTTGGTAAAATAAAATTTGATGGTGTTGAGTTTCGTGGTACGATCGCTATAGACGACTTCTGCGTCTGCCATCGCAGTCATACAACGGGGACACCAATTGACAGGAAATTCTCCTTTGTAGATATGACCTTTGTTAAACAGCTCGATGAAGGAGATTTGTGTGATTCGTCGATAGTACTTCGCGTCGGTCTGATAATAAACCGAAGGATCCATGCTCTCCCCCAGTCTGATGAACTGGTTAGTCATGGTCGCGATGTTCTTCTGGGCAAACTCAGAACATAACTTGGTGAACTCATGACGATCGATGTCTTTTCTAGTGATGTTGAGTTGTCGTTCGACACGCTCCTCAATTGGGATTCCGTTCACATCGAAACAGAGAGGAAAAAAAACATTAAAACCCCTCATGCGCTTGTATCGGGCGGCAAAATCAATATGGGTGTAATGCACCGCGTGACCCGCATGCAGCGGACCTGAGGCGTACCGCGGAGGCACATCAATGCTATACGGTTTTTTCTTGCTGTTGAAATCGAAATGATAGATTTTCATTTCCTGCCATTGCTTTTGCCATTTGTCTTCGAAGGATTTTTGATTATACTCGGTCATAACAGAGTCCTCATCAGGAGCAGTTGCAGAACGCACAGTAGATTTTTCCTTATTAAGTTATCTGA
>JAFGFQ010000044.1 GCA_016930995.1 Thermoplasmatota archaeon
AAAAATATATAAAAAAAAAAAAAAAAAAAAAAAAAAAAAAAAAAAAAAAAAAAAAAAAAAAAAAAAAAGGTTTAGAGAAACATCGGTAATTGTTCCTGAGTCTCTGTTTCTCTAAATATCTTTTGTTGTTCTGTTAAGTTTAGTTCTTTGCTATGTAACTTGCTCATCATAGAAATGAAATGAGACCGAGATGTACGAAGCTCAGCTACACATTTACACCTGACCACCTCATCTTCACCAACAGTGCTCTCTGGCTTATAGTAATAAAAATAGAGTTTAATTTCTTCGTCATTACCATCTATCACCACACCATCTACTGGACGAACCAGTGTATTTTCCATATCCAGCACAAGATCACAATCTGGAAGAGAATCCTCAAGCACGTGATGAGCTTGACCTCCGTCGTGACCTGCCTTTCTATCATCTTTTGATTCTGGACCGAAGCGGTCCGCGTGTGAGCCCGCAAGGGCCGTTTTTTCCGCCATGGAGCGACCTCCGGTAAAACGCGAAAAAGTTTTTTAAAAAGAAGGAAATGCCGAAAAGGATCGGACGACGTCCAAAGAAGGGAACCACATCTCCTTTTTAACTTTTGTGGTTACTGAATATCTGGTGGAATATCCTTGTTCGTGAGAATACAGAACTTGCAGGTATCACAGATACCATCGGGGTTGTCTGTCTCTTCAGTACCACAGATCGTACAGATCATAGCCCTTTCCTCCGTTGTTCCTTGGGTTTCTTATCTGGAAATGGTGTTATAAAGTCATCTATGCGTGTCTGCCTCCTGCCTCTCGTCATCTTTTCTGCTTTTTTGTTCAAAGAATGCTTTTTTTCCTCCTTTTGAAAGGTGGTGAAATGTTCTTTGGTGAGATAAATCGCCCCAGATTCAAGGATAAAAGGTGGCTCCCCACGGTCTTCGAAGCGCAGCTCAATAGAATGTCCATAGATGTCCTTGAACCCGTACACACCCTGTGTCACCAGGCGATGCAACTGCCGTCGTGTCACCAGACACACACGACTGACCTGAGCATCAATCGCTTGATCTTCTTTGATGCTGCCCCAGACGTACTCCGTGAGTCTCTGAACCGCCCCAAGATCGATGTCAGCGCATAGGAGTGATTTGAAGTACTCGAAACTTTTCAGCAGCACCAGTTCCACATCCTCTCTTTTCATCACCTCACCTCATGTGTACTACAACACCTGACTACGTGTCTTGTTCCGTGTGGTGATGCTCATGAAACCAAGGAGTAGTGCACCAATTCCAAGCACGGCAAAAAGGATACCTGGAAGCACTGCTAAGACAAGAAACATGACACCTATGAGAAACCATGACTGCGGCGGCATACAAACCAAATACTTGAGGCTCAACATCACATTCTCACGTCCTCTCAATTGCCTTGCTGCAGGCATGCATCCACGCATTGAACCATGCTGTGTACTGTTGTTGATACTCAGTGTAGCAGTGTGCACAGAGCATAAGGCCCCCCTTTCTATCGCTCCCCCACCCGGGTGGTGCTGGTTTTTTTAAAACAATTCCAAAGAACCCGCTGGTCATCACAACCTCCTCAACATGGTCGCATCGGTCGCATCTAAACTTAGTGACAATTTCCTCTGCCATTTTCTATCTCCCTTTTTTCCTCTTTTTTTTAGTAAAATGTGAGAGGGAAGGATGCATAGTATCGATGTGTACTCCCTCTCATTCATAGCTGCCCGCCTTTCCTCCCCCTGCGGGTTACCCGTACATCGGGAGATTGAGATCCCGTTGTCCGGTGTTGATGTATTTCATCATTGAATGCTGGATGTCATCTGCGATGTGGAGAAAGTGTTTACGGGGGATCCGCAGTTCAGTCACTGCTTTGTAGGTTAAGGTGTCTCCCATGGATGGTTTGACGTAGAAAAACAGGAGTCGTACCTCCTCTTCGTTTTGTTTGATCAGGAGGCCTTCTGCGGGCAGTACGAGCACATCTTCGAAATCAAACTCGTCGTCATCCTCACAGATCTCGAGTGCCCCCTCTTTGTCAACAGAGAGTTTCTCCTGTTCTTCACTCATGTGTTCCTCAGGAATAAATGGGGGTTGTTTCCCGTTCTGTTGGGTCTTTTTCCTCTCGTCCATTTCTATCACCAAGAATGTAATGTAAATCACTTTATAAATTTTTCTACTAAAAGGTTTACAATATACATTAAATGGTAGAAATATTTATTAACTACTACACGATTTCTTCTGCCACTAAAAGGACACTGTTATGTCAAAAGTACTGATTGCTACCCTGTACACGCCAGACCCAGTCCTGCTTGCAGCCAACAGACTTGGACCAGACCGCCTCATCCTGCTCCTCGATGAAACCGATCAGAAGACACAGGAGGAAAGCTACAAGCTCATCCAGGACTCACTCGGCCGGGTCGTGGATGTCAAAAAAGTAAAAACCGAGGCGTACGACATCGTCAAGGTCGCAGAGAAATGCGTCGAGCTCATCGACATGCAACCCAAGGACGACGACATCTTCATCAACATCACCTCGGGACGAAAGACCAAAGCACTCGGCCTGCTGTTTGCAGCGTACGCCCGAAGCAACAAGATACAGAAGATAGCGTACAACCCAGAGGAGGACAAAACCGCAGTCGTCTGGCTGCCCAAGCTGTGCTTCAAACTGACAGAGAGCCAAAAAAAGGTACTCGAGGCACTGGACAACAAAACAAGCAGCAAATACTCACTCACTGAGCTTTCTGACAAGATAGGGATCTCACGGGCGATGCTGTACCGGAACATCGACGAGCTGCGGGACATGGGGTACATTTCAACAGAAGATGGCCTAATACTTACTGATGCAGGGAGGATAGCAAAACTCTAAGATAGGACTACCAAGAAATTTACCTTGGTACAAAGGAACAGTATGAAGATAAAAATGGAATTCAACCTAAAAGACGTGTATGTGGATGAATTTATGCCGATATTTAATCAACCGATATTGAAAATCATCCAAGATATTCGGAGAGCAGAAAGAATCATCATGGAAAAAGTAGCAGAAGACATCAGAACATCAGAGTTGTTCAGAAATCTCACCTATACACAACTTGAAGAAGAAATCGAAGCATGGGCAAACAGATCCAGATGCAAACACAAAGAGATGTTTCATAATGACCCCCGGTAACACTCTAGAAGCAATGCTTATTATATTATGAAAGAATAATGAAATCTAAAAAATATATTGAGAGAAAGAAGATTAATAATAGTAAATGCGGGAGAAATTGCTAGATTGTTAATATGATATGGAGGAAAAACAATGGATAATTTAATTGAAAAAGGAAAAAAATACTTTGAGAAAAAAGAGTATGGAGAGGCATATGAATGTTTTATTAAAGCATTAACTCGAGATCCTACATCTGAATCAGCAATTGAATATCTTGTAAAATTAATAAAAATAGAATCAGATACAATTTGCTCCATTAATGATGTTGGTGATGAGCTAGTTAACACAGGTAAAACTCAAAAAGCCTTAGATATGTACAAAATATTTTTGAAAAAATCACCAGTGAAAGATGGTTTTTTGAAAGAAATAGGAGATTGTTATTACAATTTAGAAAATTATGTAAAAGCAATTGAATCTTTCAAAAAAGCATTGAAATATAACCCCGACCACCAACCTGCAATGGTAATGGGCTGGTCATCATTATTGGCCCTTAAAAAATATAAAGAAGCGAAGAAATGGTATAAAAAATATCAAGAAGGGTTAAGAATGGCTGATTGCTACCCGCGTCATTTATATGAGGCTATTATGGAAGAAAAAAATGCTGTCAATATATTTCAAGAATTAATAAAAGATGATAACAAGAATCCTGAATTGTGGTATTATGCTGGATTATTATACAAAAATAAAAAAAATTATAAGGAAGCTGTGAAACATCTGAACAAAGCATATAAATTAAATTCCAAAGAGTATGACTTTGTAAAAAAGATTATTGACGATATACAGAAATAACCATAATAAGCAATAATATAATTGAAGTACCAATCAACGCCTCAAAACTAATCTTGGTTCTGGATGAAATCACCAAGGAATCCACCGAGGCTATCGTGAACGCGGCGAACAGTCGTCTTGCTGGAGGCGGAGGCGTGGACGGCGCTATTCATCGTGCAGGCGGACCCAGTATTATGCAGGAGTGCCGCAGGATAGGGGGTTGTCCCACTGGACAAGCAGTAATCACTGGGAAAAAATCTAAAAAAAAAAATGAAAAAAGTCCATTAAGATTTCAATAAAAAATGCAAGTTTAAAAACTTATCATCGAAGTCTTATTTCAACTATACAAATATTTTCCAACCCTTCGCCAATCTTCTTCTACTACTTCTGCCCAATAACCCCGCTCTTTCTTCGCTTTTTCTTTTTTGCTCCGGTTTGCACAATCCCTTGAAGGATGCTGCATAGGAAACAATCTCACTTCATTATAGAGAGGTATTCCTGAATCTACATCTATTAGTTTATTTAATGTATGGTTATTCATCATGAAATCTGGTGATTTCCTAGAACATGCTAAATCAAAATCTATTGATTTCAATTTTTCAATCCATCCGTTCTTCATCAGTTCCTCGTAAAAGAGATTTAAAATAATCTCAGTCGACCGTTGACTTAAGGACACAACGGCCCCACGTTTATTATTATCTTCTCTGGGAAAAATGAGTTCAATGGTAGCTTTCAAAAATTTGGAGCAATGATCAAAACATTCTCTTGGTGCTGTGATATCGTGGTCCCAAGACTCTTGTGTCAATAAATTTTTATCTTTTAAACATAAAACAGCTTGCGTTAAAAAGATCTGGTTGGTGGTGCTAATTGTTGGATTGCTTATTTCTTTTCCGATGCATTCCTGAACATACCTTCTTATTTTGCTATTTGTAGGTTCCTCCCTACAACTGCTTATCAAATATTCTTCTTTATGTATTTTCAGATATTCCACCGAAGCCCAATCATTTCCTATAATTATTAAATCAGAATCAAGATTGCCTTGCCATTCGGACCATGGACCCAGATATTCAGTATCGAATTTCTTTTGTTTATTGAACCAAGAAATATTAGAAATATTAACCATACTTACAAGTTTATTTTTTTCACACAACGTACATTCTTTTCTATCCATCACCAAATTACGATATCTTTGTTCGCCCCAATTAGTAAATTTTTCCATATTCTTGCCTCCACCCTAAAGTAAATTTACTTCCACTTCTTTATAGCATTTCCTAATAAATAAAATTCAATAAATCAATCTTTCTCTAATAAATAATATTTTTTACCTTTTATCCGTACTGGCCCAAAGAACATTTCAGGATCTTCATGATTGCCTTCGCTAATATCAAGATCTTCAGACGATTTTGATTGTTTTTCCTCAACAAGTTGACTTAAAGATGGTGTTAATACAATTTCTTTTCGTTTCCTTTCATCATCAATGAACATCGGTGTTCTCTTCCGGGCATATTTCTTGGCTTTTAAGTTAGAATTTTTCAGCATTTTTTCATAACATTTAATGGGATGACTAAGACCATTTGAGCGGGTAATTGAATAATAATTTCTTGCTAAGAAATCATCATTACAACATAGTGAAGATGAATTGTATTTTTTACATTTCCTAGAAAAACGACATTTCATCTTATATCTTCCCCAGATATCGTAAGTTTCCTTTCTTTAAAAACATATCTGAAGAATAAGGGAGGAACACTTTTCTTCATTTAGATAGATTTAATGTTTTCACTGTGGCACCTTGGACATTTAGTAGATAATAAACCATCTGCTGTCCATCCACAATCAAAGGATTTACAATCTCCTTTTATCCAAACATAGATTGAGGGGGGCATCGTTCCCCATGGTGTTTCGTGATTCTGATGACCATCTGCTCAAGGCTTTCCCTAGTGTTTTCAAGACTTGATAGAACCAGTTCGTTCCAGAACCGGTCCATCATACGATACGTCATTTTTTCAGTTCTTCTTGCAAGCTCCTCACAGCATTCAGTGATTTTTACTACAGGTTTTACATGATCGAGTTTCTCTTTGAAAAATAACAAGCGTTCTTCATAGTCTGGGCAATCGAATCGAAGGGGGATGAATCTATCCAACAAGGTGTCGCTGAACCGACTAATATCGTTTACTGCAAGAATCATTATTGATTGAATTTCCCGGGGATCAATACCATCAATTCCCTGGTGCAGTTCACCAAGAAGCGGATTATCTGCCTCATAATTCTGATTCCCAAGAAGCTTTTCTGCTTCGTCGATAAAAATGATACAATTCTTATAGCGTTTAGCCATCTCTACCACGTACTTAATGGAGGCGAACGGGTGATGGCCGTGGATATCGTCACCATTGATACTTATTATAGGAAATCCAAGTTCCCCTGCTAGTGCACGTGCCATAAACGATTTTCCTGTTCCGGGTGGTCCATGGAATAATAAAAGGTTATATCGTCGCAACCCGAGAGTTTCTTTAAGATTTCTTTGTGTGTAAATTTGTAAGATTCGACGTGCTACACGAAGGGCATCTGGCTTCCCATGAATGTCTCGTAATCGAGTATCGACTGCATTTAAAACCGTAAATCCATAGAGCTGGGTAGGGCGGTAATACTGTAATGCAAAACGTAAGGAAGCCATGGTGACTGTGCTTTCTCCTAAGCGATACGCGAGTTTAATCACCTCGGGGAGATCCCGGTAATTATATCCGATACTGTTCTGCGAAATAAATCTACGCATGGGGGCGCTGAGAATATTATTGAAGTGTATGTCCAAAAATCGTTGTTTATTTTCTTGAGAGGGAAGATCAAAATATATTTTAGCTTCGAGACGGTCAATCATCCGTTCGTCAAGTTCGTGTAGATGGTTCATTGTTATGATGAGAAGTTTATTCTGATTTTGTTTGACAATGTCAAGGATTCCTAGGAATGTTTTTATTCCATTTGGTTGATATGATCCGTCCTCGTCTTTTTTGCCCAGGTGATATTCGAGATCATCAAAAAAAAGGACTTGCTTTTTCTTGTTGTTTGCTTTTGTAAGTACATCACAAAATCTACTACAACGCGTCCCTTGGAGGAATGTAAATGGACTGCATGACATATAGAGAATTTCAACATCGAGGATTTGGAGGAGTTTTTCTGCAAGGTATGTTTTACCTACGCCAGGAGTACCGAAGAAAATAAAGCTTCGAGTGGCCACCTTTGGGTTGTGCTTTCCTTGGAAATATTCAATGATGAATTCAATGGTTTTTTTATCTATTTTATGAAGGGGGGAGTCTTTAAGGATTTTTTGGAACTGCCTTTTTTGATGTTTGATTATCTTTTCTTTTGTTAAGAAAAAAAGTTGTTGCTCCGAATCTTGCATGAGGGGTTCACCTATGGAAACAAATTACCGAAGGTTTTTAAAGGTTTGTATAAATTTAATATTTTCCATAGAAAACCTTATTAACCCCTGAGTCATCCTCATGCTATGCCCTACTCATCAAAGGAAAAAAGAAAAGCATGGACTAAGCAATGGGAAACAGAAAACACCATGATAAGTATCCGAAAACGTACGAAAATAGCATTACAAAATGTAGAATTAGGACGAATGGGAGATAGCTATGATAGTCTCATTAACAAACTTATAAAGTACTATAGAGAAAACGAGGGAATAACACGATTTACAAATAAAAAAATTGAACAAGATGATGAAGAGGAAGATTATGAAAGTGATCTTGAGCAGGAAAGGGTTTGATTCAACTCATGGTGGATACCCCAGCCCGATTTTGCATAATAGAAAAATGATTTCATTACCTATTCCAGATTATCAGATATGTTACTATAGCTATTCAGATTTACAATTAGATGAAGAACGAACGTATTTTGATTTGATGCATGAATTAAAACCAACCATATCTCTTAATGGTAAAAAGAAGCATTTAACTATTAACACAAGATGTCACCCGGATCCTGATATCTATCCCTGGCTACCCGTTAGACCCGAAGGTTGGAAGCCAGCATTAGGCCAGTTCAAACAATCTCAGAGTCACTTACATAATCAACATGTCGATATAAGTGATTTATTCTTGTTTTTTGGTAGATTTTGTACTACACAGTTTGTAAATGAACACTATGAATTTTTTCCAAGTATACATCAAGATTTTCATGCTCTCTTCGGATACCTTCAGATTGGTGAAATTTTAAGTAATGAGGAATTTCCAGCTTGGCTTCGAAATCATCCACATGCGATAGACGAATATTTGTTATCAAACGAAAATAATAGGATTTATGTTGCTTCAGAATCATTATCCTGGGAGAACAGAATCCCTGGCGCAGGTACATTTTTTTTCAATGAAAACTTAAAGTTAACGAGGAACGGGACGAACAATATTTGTGAATGGAATTTACCCTATGATCTTTTTGGGAATGTAAGTATTTCATATCATCCTAATCCTTGGAGAGACGGTTACTTTCAATCTGCAAATATTGGTCAAGAGTTTGTTATACAAGATAATGTCGCTGTTGAGGATTGGGCAAAAACAAAAATTCAGGTAGGGTTAGGGGATAATTTGTACCAGAGATGGTACTAAAGTAACTAAAACTTCTGAAAAGAAATTTGTGATTGACAATAACGAAGCTGCCTCTAACTGGACTAAAGAATTAATACGTAATAATGGAGTGGAACAACATCATGAATCAAGACAACAACGAATCTACTTCTGAAGAAGACCAGGCAAACGAGGAAGAAAATACACGTCCGATCGAAAAAAAGAATTTCTGGGATATAGAAGAAAATAATGAAAACAAGCATGTACAACGAATCTACCTAAGTGATTATTTACAGAAAGTACCCTTACTCACGCTTCAACAAACGTTAAACGTTCGAGTTCCTCCAGGGGTTTTTTTCTTTCCCTGTTGTGGTCGTGATACACTTGAACCGTTACTGTTATTTGTTGACTGTATTAATGATTTTCATTTTGTAGATATTGAGGGTGCTGTATTACCACCGATGGAGTGTAATCCATGTATAAGACAAGATGGTGCTGGGAGAGACCATCAAGACTTTTTAGCAATCCCGCGACAGTTAATCAAAGGCGTCCGTCAAGTAGAACATTATCATAACGTTGACAATCAAATATTTCCTCCATGTGAATATCGATATAATTGTCCGAGTCATGTTGATTTCAAGCAATACCATCTCACAATCAATTCAAATCCCAGACTTTGGGAGAAATTTAGCCAGACAAAACGATTACCTCTTGATATCCCTGATACTCAGATTCACCATATTGACATAGTAGTGACATGCCATACAACCTGTGCAGAATTATTACTCCAAAAATTCGGTCGGATTTCTGTGTTTTTCTGTCGTGGTGATTCTGCAAGTGAGGGCGGAAGTGATATTCATTGGTTTGCACCCCCGCTATTTGATCTTCTGCTCTTCAAGTTAACAAACGGTGGATTCATTGTTCATGACGATAGCGACATTTTATCATCTTTTTTAATCGATCAACAGTATTGTAGAGAACCTCGTACCAACCAGGTCTTTTGCCATAACCGCTACTTCGTATATCACGGGAAAATCTCAAACTGCTACGTATGGCAAGTCTTCCACCAACCTCACCCTTTGCTACATCTCCCAATCATCGAAATACCATCAGAAACAACAAACCAGGACTCACCTTTCCTAGCAATGTTAAATAGATAATAAAAAAAAGAAGTTGGTTGTTAAAGAAATATCCGTATACAAGAGGATGGCCCTCGTTTCAGTGTAGGATTATTTCCTTATTTATTTTACTCACCCACAACCGCTTTTTCCTCTCCACCTCCACACACTTGATAGAAAAAACGAAATACTACCAACACCATAAAAGAGTGGATCACATGAAAAAAGGATGCCAATGGACACTGAAATCAGGGGAGAACTGTCAGCGGAAGACCACGAAAGACAATCCCTACCTCTGCGAGTATCATAAACAACTCCTTATAGACGCTCTTTCGCTGCCAGAAACTCACGACAAAAAGTAGGAGACAGGCTCCACCCGTACTTGTTCAAGATCTCCTCAACATCAGATTCCAACAGATCTCTCTTGTTAGCTATGATCCAGTCGGTGATATCGTCTACGATTTGTTCTCGTAACGGATGCGATATAGTCTGGTGCGATGGTTGGACTGTCGAGCCTTAAACGGGTTTCAGCAATGAAGATGAAGAGCATCACTATACTTGTGATTAAATAGGTCTTATCACTATCATAGGCTGATGAACCGGAAAAGAACACCAATGAAAATAGAACACACCATCCTTGATACAACCAGAGACGCTGAACAGCGAAAAACTGCTTTTGAACACCTCTCACAGCGTTCACCAAAACAAGCTTTTAACCTCACCCTGACCATGTACAAGACCCTTGATACGAAGACCACGTTCAAAGGCTACAAGAAGACCATCCATAAGAAACAGAACACCGAGTTTCTGTTCTTCCGGGACATGATGCGCTCAACCGTGTACAACTACTTCCGGAAGCACCCACGCAAGTGCACCTCACAACTCCAAAGACTCCGAAAAGAAAAAAACCTAAACAAAGAAATCAAACAGGAGCTTTCCTACCTCTGCAGCGACCTGTCAGACCCTGAGGAAATCCTCTGCCTAGATTTCTCAGAGAAACTGAAACATTCGTTTGACTCCCTCTGCCGCACACGAGGCATCACCTACGATGACATCCTCAGTCAGATGATCAGTGAGAACAAAGAGGAAATCAGGGACATCATCAGAGAGATATCACAGAAGCACACCCACACCACCCGTACAGCACGTGATGAGAAAAGCATATGCTGACGAACAGCGGAAAAGCCTACATCCATAGTTACGTGTGTCTTTCCCTCAGTTTCTTTTTTATGTCTCTGTAGAACTCCTCTGTCATCTCCTGCAGCTCCCCTGCACTGAGGAGTCGACCATCAACATCAGTAAGAACAGTAAACATGGTTTGTCCCCGGTGTTGCCGCCCCCTCGCGTAGTGTCACGAAGGTCGTTGATAACGCTGAGAGCATACAGGCTCACCAGCAAGCTTCAGTAGAACTACGCCTCTGGACATAGAGATAGTGCCTGGCGTTTAAAACACTGTTGATTATTACAAGGTTGCGTATCAGACTGTTCCTGTGTCTAGGTATTCGATGACGTCGTCTTCCCCAGAGCGAACCGCTTCACCCGTCGCTCTAAAAACAGCTGTGCGTCACCCACCCAGAACGTCGTCTCCTGACCCCGTGAGACGATGCCGCCAGCAGCGATACGATGGAAATCACGATCATACGTGATGATGCCTTTGATCTCCGGATGATCAATTGCGACTTGTATCAAGGAGAGATCGACCAGCGACGGCTGCTTCAGGGTCGTCGCCCGCAGGTCAGACACCGCTGGCGTCAATGCCTTCAGGGTGTACACCTTCAGATGGTACGGGATGTCCTGTGACACCTCAGCCAGGCAGGTGTTGGTCGTCCCCAGCGGCATCCCACTGTTGAACACACCACGACACGCAGACCCCTTGTGCCGATCGTTGTTGATCGCATACAAAATGATGTTGGTATCCACGAGGTAGACGCTCTGCTCATGGAAGTACTCTGTGTACTTGAACTCAGCACCACACCCGGGGCACAGGATCTTGCGGGATTTATGCAGACGAATACGACGTTTACAGCACGGACAGGTGACTTTCATGGACCGTACCCTCTCATACGTACCTCGTGTACCCAAGGTTCTTTGGTCCTATCTCCTAGTTAATTGTTCGTTGACAGAATGCCAGAATGGAAAAAAGAAAACAACCTCCCCACCATATCAGGGATGCTCCTACAGGTTTGGTGGAATATCCTTATTGGTCAGGATGCAGAACGTGCAGGTGTCACAGATGCCATCAGGGTATTCTTTTTTTTCAGTTAACAGCACCAATTTATATGAAGTTAACCGCTTCTGTTCCAACAGGGCAATTGATGATATTTTTCTTCAAAACTTTCCAATAACTCAGTTTCTCGTTTTTTACTATGCGGCATCTCATCCCAGCTTACCTTAATTTTTTTTAAATATTTTCTATCAATTAAATTTCTATGTATACGTTTAGTGGTTTTTCCTCCTCTCCCGTCTAAATAATTATGAACGATTCTGTGTCTGAGGTCAGATGACTGACCTATATAGATTATATCGGTTTTTTCTCCAGTTATTGTTTCGATTTTCTTATGATATTTAAACAAGTACACCCCTCGAGTTTTTGGCACTTTTTTTCCATCTTTTTTCACTTCGTTGAAGGTAATCCATTTTAAATTCAAATTTTTTATTTCATCGTTAAATATCATAATCATCGATAGAATACGGTGTATATAAATCCTAATTTTTCCTTGTATCATATCTAAAAATAAATTGGAGAGAAAATCTAAACCATCCCTGAATCAAACATCGCACACTGGCACTTCTTACAAATGACTGGTTCATCCGGTTCAAGCTCTAAATATCAGATCGAATAGTATTCTGTCATATCATTTCAACAAAGTTCAAGTAACTTAATAACTTATTTGGTATCCCTTAAATTTGGGTATTAAAACCTCGGGAAGAAAATTAATTAGTTTATAGAAGGTTTTATTAAGAATTGATGATTATGATAACTAGATTTAACAGGGGAAGATAGTAATGGGTTCCTATACGATACAAGTTGGAAATCAGGAAAAACATGAATTAATGTATACATTCGGTTTTACTGGAAGAATAACTGCCTATGTAGACGGAAGACAGATCACTTCTTTTGATTCCCCGATAGTCGGAGGAGGGGAATCAAGTACAAAATTTGAAATTGGTAACAAAGAGAAGCACATAATCGAGATTAGAGCCGCAAAAGGTAGTTTTTTTTGGATGAATATTTGGGTTCTTCAAGATGGAGAAATAATCCATAAAACATAGAAAGAATGGGGTATAGAAACTCCTAAGATTAAGAGGATTACCTAGCATGATTTTACGTTCTCATTTCTTCAATATTTTTCGAGAACAGGGCCTGGAAAGAGGCTTACGGCCTGACAGAATAAGATGATTTCGTTCCTCCACTCTATGTGAGGGGAGACACCCAGCTCCGCTCTATGTCCGGACGTAATGTTTATTCTGTTCTAAAGGAGAATATAAGAAATTCTGCTCTATGTTTTTATTGACCTTCGCTTCATCAATAATAAAATTAATGATATTGCGAAAAAGACAAAAATAAGTTCGAAACCAGATATCCCTTTTTTCTCGTTATTTTGGATGGTTGTTAATCCTGCTACTGCATCAAAGTTGTAATCCCACTTCCCGTCATTATTTGTATCTATCAGGTATTTTCCATTCTCCTGCCCTAATGTTGTTTTATTTCCTGTTACATTACAGTAGAATAAATCAAATGTTCCATCGCTGTTATTATCGATAAGGTATCCGATGTTAACGCAATATTGGGTGTCTATAAAAACGATGAGATATGTTCGTCCTGATTCTGTGTAGTTATCAAATGCTTTTATTGAGACGAGGTAAATCCCTGCTTCAGACCAGCTATGGTCTATTATACAAATCGTTCCATTTGATAAAAATTCACTTTCATTGGTCGTTGTGTCGCCCCACTCAACAATATATTGGATCGTGTCATTATCTGGATCTGTTGAAACCACTGTATAATTATAAGAAGTCCCTTTATGTCCTACGGCCGTACCTGAAATAGTGGGAGCTGTTGGTGGGTTGTTTGCTTTTAGTACTACTGCACTAGTTTCATCGATATTTTTTGCTCCTTCGTTGTCCGTTACGGTTAATGTGACATTGTATGTTCCTGCTTTTGAATAAGTATGTTTGGCAATCTTGCCGGTTCCATTTGTTTTATCACCAAAATCCCAGAACCATTTAGTAATAGTTCCATCGGGGTCGTAGCTCTCTGATCCATCAAAGGTTATTTCTGTGTTTATAAAATTTTGATAAGGTTCACCTGCTGATGCATCAGCTACTGGTGGAGTATTTGTATTTGGAGGGAGTGGCTGCGGGGAAGTGTCTTTTTGTGTTTTGAAATTCCAAAGTGGACCTGAGGTAGACACACCGTGGTTATCCCATGCAATAATCTTCCAAAAATACTGTGAATCATATGTAAGAACTCCTAGGTTGTAAATTGTATTTGAATAATTGCTCGATTTTTTAGGTGGCGGATTTACTAGGCCAAAGTAAATATCATAGGTTACAATATTTCCAGGGTCAGGGTCCCCACCGGTCCAACTCAAGGAAGCATCAATAGCAACATTCGTTTTGTTGTTCTCTGGACTTGGATCAGAGGATATATAGGGAGGATTATTTACTGTTGTAAAACTCCAGGTTACTCCTTCTCTTGTATTGCTGTGATTGTCATGTGCAACAATCTTCCAATAATATGTTGTCCCATTATTTAAAACACCTGGATCAAACGATTCAACGATTATATCTGTACCAACCATCGGTGGATTATTACTGTTTCCAAAATATACATCATATGAGAGTTGATCGTCTTCCGGATCTGTACAATTCCAGCTGAGATCTTTGATTATGCTAACTTCTGTAGATCCATTGGAAGGCGAGGGATTAGACGGCGAATTTGGGGGTAGATTAATAAGTTGATTACTGTAGATAAATGAGAGATTACAATTTTTCCCATTATTAGTCAGGGAATCACGTTCAATTACTGCTGCACTGACTCCTTGAGTTGTAAAGCACCAATATACATCAGATAAACTCTTTGTAGAACGATATAAGAGGTTTTGATCAGAATTGTTATTCGGTCCTAAACGAGGTACACCAGTTTTAATTTGTGCATAACGTAATTCATTCGCTGATGGACCGCTTCTCCATCCAACTAAAAAATCAGCATCATTCTCTAAGAGTTTAGATCCTGAGGATTGAGATTGGAAAGCGAGCGGGTCATAAATAGTTCCATTAGCAATTAAAATATTTGGTCCTGAAAGTGGTAAGTCATGTTTAGCTAAGCCAACGCGTTTATAAAAAAGATTACCATTATATACCTTTTGATTATTGACCACTTGATACATGTTTTTTAACCAGATAATATAGGCATCACCATCCTGTCCATATACAACTGACGGGGCGGTATCATTGTAATCATAATCATAAGTTAATTGTATAGTTTCTTCCTGAGTGTTTATTCGGAACTTCTTGTAAAATACATTTTCTACATTATCTGTTTTCATGCTAAAAACACAGATCGCATCCCCATTATCATTAATCGCAACATTGGGTCCAGAGATAATGGATTGTTGGTTAACTAAAGTTACTTTTTCTGACCATGCAATTCCATCCCAAAAGGAAGCATAGATTGATCGATCCGAAGCTGTATCAAAAATATTATCTCCATCAGATGTCCATACCAGAACAATATCACCATTTGAATTTGAAGTTAAAATTGGTGAAACATCCACCGCATTATTTGATGTTATTGTATAAGCATTCCCCCATGAATCATTAATTTTATCCAATATACAGTAAACGATTTCACTTGCTTTCATGACATCGGTGATGCTAGTATTTTCTTGTATAGAACTATTTAATTGAACAAAAACACATATCGCATTTCCATTTTTATCAAAGGCGACCTGTGGATCCATTTGTAATTTATCATCACGTGTTGCATTAATTGTCTCTATAACAGGCATACTGCCATCTTCATGACAAATACTGTAACGTAGCTCCATTCCTTCTACAGGATCTTTAGATGGGTCATCATGAGCCCATACCATCATAATTTCATCACCACGAGAAGATGGTAGCATATTTGCTAAACACGGTTTTGCATAGGGAAAAACATTTTCTATGACAGTTCCACCATTGCTTGTAGGGCCCCACACATAATTATTGTATGAATTGTGGTCGGGATCCATGTACGATCGGTCTAGTGGTTGCCAATTGGTTTCATTGTATTCGCTGCCTAGGAGTTTTGATCCACGGTAACTCCAATAATAGGTCCACCATCCTTCTTTTTCCCAATAAAGAATCTCGAGTCTCCCTCCTATTCTAGCTGATAAAACAAGATTATCGAAATAGCCTTGGTCATCCGGTGGTGTTTTAAAATATAATGTTGCATCTCCACTAGCTTCAATGTAGAGCGAAGCTACAACTATGTCAAATTCAACATAAGCTGTTATTCTACAACCCACATTACCGTAAATAGTACTTAATTTAATACCTAGACCTGGGACAATGCTATCATTTTCATTTTCGGTAGGAGTAAGTCCAAATGTAATTTCAACATGCGGAGTTATATCAATTCCTGTAGTAATTCCAACACCACAAATTGAAAGCGGCATATAGAATACAGGAATTGTAACTTCCCCATAGACAGTTATATCCATTTCATGCCAGATGATTTCTTCGTTTTCTATTCCGAGATTTCCTTGTAATCTCGCACCAATTTTCCCGCTTAATGATTTTGCTGTTACTTCTGCTTGAAAATTCCCGTGAACATCAATTTCTCCATTAGAACAAATGCAAATTGAACTTCCGATACCACCAGAGTAACTGTAATTTCCACCAAGATTCTCATCTGGTACTCCACCAGGGACATCTGCATTTAATGGTGATTTGCTAGGATTATTTGGCGATCCTGTTGAAAAATCCACTGACGCATTGATAATAAAATAATTATCAAACTCAAGTGGAGGATTATCTTTTAGGGATATATTTAATGAAGCATACTCTGTATTTGAATATGTAATAACATAATCGAGGAAAGTTATGAACCAGCCTGCCATCTGAATAATCTTTGGATGATATATTTCGTATGGCCCCCACCCATATTGATTATACCCTCTAATCTTTAATTCCAGGTTAGTATTAAGTATATATATTGAATTAAACATTGCAGTCCAATTGTCATTTCCATTATAATCTACATGAGTATATGAACCGAAAACAAATTCTACTTTTATTGGTTCTTCACCAAAAAAATATGCAGTATATGTGTTTTCAAGGTCCATACCCTGAAGCAGAAAGCCTTTATTATCTGAAGCTTCGCTGCCATCTGCAAAAAATGTTGTGATATGATCAACTAATGGTGGACCTGGCATCGTAGTAAACAATTTGGAGAAACCCCAACGTTCACCTGCATCGTTTTTTGCCCCAGCTTGATATTCATAATTAGTGCTATTTGTTAAATTAGTTAGATCATATGAAAAGGATTCGCCTGTTATACACCAGCCGATCCATTCAGAAGCATTATACCAACTACCACTGGGTAATATTCTTATACGAAATCGGTATTGAGATGGTTCGCCACCATCATTCACCATCTTACCATTCAAGCGTACAAAGGTTCCACCGATACAAGTCGCATTATTAGTTTGAACAGATGGATAATCAATCGTAGTTGTATTGACTTGGCTATATTCAAATGAATAATAGCTGCTTTCGATAGTATAAGACCATGATCGATAAAAATATTTAGTACCGAACTGCAATCCTACATCAACAAAGCTATTTCCTGTATCATTATAGATTCCTTCACCATCGGTATATGATTCGGGATATCCAATCGTTGACCTACGAATAATAGTTGTATTACTTCCATTTCCTTTACCCCAAGAGAGGCGTATAGACGTTGATGTTATTTGAGATGCGGTGAGATTCGAAGGTGCAGCAGCTTTAGTATATTCTGAATCACAGCTGTAATTTTCTGAAAATAAATCTGTATTAATATCATACGTCCAGGCAGAATAATAGTATTTTGTTCCCGGATTTAAATTGGAATGATTAGTATGAATTCCTATACCAGAATATACTAATTCACCATCAGTCCAATCAGTTGGATATCTATCGTTTCTCGTAGTTATATAGGTATAGTTACCGCCATTGCCTTTTATCCAAGAAAGAAATATTTTTGATGAAGTAGAATTATAAGCACTTAGATTGTTTGGAGGATCAGGGCGATAATCTAATTTCACACCAACTTGATCTAGAACCACATCATCGAGAGATTCAGCATAAACGCGTATATAAATAAGATGATCACCTGAAATATAATATTCTGGATGTGATATAGGTTTCCATTTCCAAATTAGTTGATTTTGGTTCCCCATGTCAGCCCCTATTGGTATATATTGCCCACTACTCATATTTTTTATATACAACGAAGGTCCATCACCAAACAACCCCCAATCAGCGAAATATAATCCAATATGCATTTTATTAGGAATACCGTATTCTGAAATATTAAAGGAATACCATGCTGTTGCATCAGGGCCCCAGGGGTCTTGGCCCATCCGGACGGCATGTTCACCAAAATAAGACCAATCCCCCGTAATAGCATCAAAATTTTGTCCATATTTAGTTACGTTATTTTGTTCACGATAGAAATTGGACTCTGTTTGTGAAATTCTGATGTTATTAATCAATTCTTGATTTACTATTAAATTATTATCGTTAGATTTATTATCATCTTCAGAATTTATCAAATGATTTTTCATTGTTCCTGTTTGTATAGATGCGGTTTTTGTAGTATCATTTGATTTTTCATCTGCTTTGTAAAGAGGTATTAACCCAATCATTACTAACAAAATTATTATAAAAAAAACGAATCCTTTTCTTAATAGTTGATTTATATCCATAATCTTCCGCCCCAGATCGTTTGTGTCTCCGTTTTCTCGTTGCATTCACTAAAAATTCCTATTCCAATCATCACTAACGTAATTATCACTGATGTTTTTTTTTTCATAACCTTTGCCTCCACCTTTTTACTAGATAAAAACCAAATCGTTAACTGAATTTTTTCGAAATTACACCCCCACTACCTGAACAGTATATTCAATAGTGCCATCTCTTTCGTCTTGAAAATCGATTCTTCCATCATCAGAAAATGATTGAACACTATTCTCAGAAGAAAAAGAAATGTATTTACCGATTACACGACTTTCGATGTCGCTATTAACATCTATAAGTGTATCTTTATTCAAAATACCACCTTCATCCCAAACCCTAATATCCAGATAAAAATAGATGGCATCATCATCCACATCACATGTAAGGGAAAAAGGATGATTTATTACGACTTGATCATAAAAAACACTACTTGTGTCTTCACCAACAAGTTCCATTTCTTTTTGCGAATAGTAGGCATAAATTCTAATTAAGAAATAAGGATCGTTTGTTCCCGATTCGGGAAATCCTTCACCATGATTATCTCCAATGAATTTTGTGATTATGACTTTAATTCCACCATCACCATAATCGTATATATCTGCATTATCCCCTATGCTATCATGATCAGTGTCTTTCCATTCATTTTGATTATCTGGGAAGGCGTCTGGATTATTACCAATTGGATTATCCCCATATCCGTCTCCATCTCGATCTGCCCACTGTGTGGAGTCTTTTAGAAATCTATCTGCATTATCCCCTATGCCATCCTTATCAGTATCTTTCCATTCTGATCTATCATCTGGAAAAGCATCTTCTGAATCAGCTATTCCGTCTTGGTCAGAATCAGGTGGGGTAAATATTTTTGTGCTACTTAAACTTGAATAACCTGCTATGCATAAAACTATTATTAATAAACTTACAGCAATAAGAGTACCGGCTTTTATTTCCATATCTTGCCTCCACTCTAGAAAATTGTAACAAATTCTTCTTTATAATTTCTTCTATGGAGGAATATCCTTATTAATCAAGATATTTGACTGGCAATTTCTACAAATGTCTGGTTCATCGTCTTCAAGCTCTGATCCACAAATTTTACAATATCGGGTCATATTAAACCTCCAATGCCGAAATAATTCAACTGTTGCGTTTTGAAATCCTTTGCCCCATATTGTGTAGCTATAAGTCTAATCGCATTAATATCTGTATAACCGGGTAGTATAGGTATTATCATTACTCTGACATACACCCATTATTGGATAATATTTTTATCATCTGTTTTTTATAGATTTCTTAATGTTAGTTTACCAGATGATTATAATGTCAGATATAGTATCAAAAACTCCAGGAAAATAAGGTTCTCCAACAACACAATAAGTATAACCTTTACCAATTTTTGGCTCTACCTGATACTGAGTTTCTGCTTCAAAATATATCATTCCGTAATCTAGAGTATCAAATCCTATTAGAGGATAAGAACCACCACCAACAATAGGACTGTTTTCTCCAACTACTGTAAGTCCGCTAGTGTAAGCTAGGACATAAGCACATCGTATTCCTTGACTCTTTGCCGTATCTATTAAATTTTTTAAGGAAGCTGTTCCATAGCTATCAATAAAATTTATTACCTCTTGTTTTGTCGGATCATGTAAGTGATATATATCACCAGATTTCAACTGTGATAACTTTGAATTATTTTCCGCCAAATGGTTTTGTATTAAATTTAAATATTGTTTCGTAACATTTTGTTCATACTCGACTTCTATTAATTTGAACGAATCAGTAATAATCTCAGCTTTTATTGATTTGTTAAATTCCCCTTCTACATAATAAATTAATAAAAACATTACTATCATTACGATAAGAACTAATATTTTTTTGTTAATATTTTTTATTTTCATGTACTGTCTCTTCTGTTTCTACCAGAAACATATAATTTCTTTTATCGTATCATCATAACTAGGTGCAATCCAATAATAACCAGCTTGTTTTTCAAGACACTGATAAAACCTCTTACCAATTTCTAAATATATTCTTGCATCATGCTGAGGTTCAAAATAAACAACACCTTTATCAGATGTATCAAAAGCAACAATTGCATGTCCAGAACTATCGCTGTCAATGAATGTTATTTCGACAAATCCACATCTAATTCCTTGTTGTACAGCATTGTTACAAACATCTTTTGAAAAATACGTACAAGTATAGTCTGATGAATATTGATTTTGATCTGTTTTGTCTTTTATGAGAAATATAAGAACTTCACTGTAAGTGGGTTTGGATATATTAAATATTTTTCCAGACTCTCTTAATACAACTTCGTTATGAATGTTTGATAGTGTGTACTCAGACGAACTTATTTGGGATTTTATAGAATTAATATCATTTTGAACATTCGCGATATTCTCATTTAAAAAATTTAACTGAGAAGAATCTGAAAGAAGAGTAGATGCATTATTATAGCACAACCAAAGACTAAAAATAAATAATAATATTAAAAAAAATAAAATGATATTTTTGATAAGACCGGTTTGAGTATGTTCTTCCATTATTTTTTTGTAAGGTTTTTTTTCTATTTTTTTCATTATTTCGATTTGTTCAGCATACGGTTTGCACGAATGTCCACCTTTGGTTCTTAAAAAATCGTGCATGGTTTTTGGTTGAATATGATTTTTACAAAATTTTTCACCACAGAATTCACACTTTGTGAGATTATTCGATTCAATAGAGCAAAAAAAACATTTATTTCCTTTGCTCTGATTATGATTCTTTAGTTCTTTTCTATCTTCATTTACTCGTATTTTTACTTTTTCTGATAACGACTTTTTTCTAGAGATTTGATTTTCTGTTGGAGGTGTACTTTTATCATCAACGCTCCATTTATATCTTGTGGGAATTTTTTTATAGCTAATAGTTTGAGTAGGTTGTTTTTTGTTCGTTCTATTGTACATATCAGTATTTTTTTGAATTCCTAGCCGTTCCTGTTCTCTAAGATAGTCGTAGTATTGGGGACAAGGATGATAATTCTTCCCTTTTTTC
>JAFGFQ010000003.1 GCA_016930995.1 Thermoplasmatota archaeon
CGTTATGCGGATTGTGTTTTTCTGGTGGTCCACGCCGTCTCAGGTAGGGATGAATAAATGGTATGGGACTCGTAGGTGGCCATGACTTTGTTTTTTGTCCGCGTATGTTTTATTTTTTTTCTTGGTTCGGAGGAGAAAATCTCTTTTTTCTCGAACTGCCAGTAGCGGATCCGCCAGTTTGATCCGTCGCTGAGGAGCGCTTCTTCTCGCCTGGTGCTCAGGATTCCCTCGGATTCCAGGCGGTAAAATAAACGTCGATCGGTATGGTCAAGGATGTTGTCAATGATGCAGTCGTCGTACCCAAACATATCCATGACAACTCCTGCGTAACTGCGTGCTTCCTTTTCGCTTATGTTGAGTTTTTTCTTAATAGCCTGCGTGAGTACATCTAGTGTTACAAGTGGCATTCTTCGCCCCCATCATAGTTTAATATTATTGTTTTTATATTTAATAGTATATATATTTTTCTCTTCTTTGCCCTGTTTTTATGAAAACACATGAAAAAAACCAACCCATCCATCAATAACTATTATAGGACCATGAGGTATACTTCCGCGAGTTGGTCCAATGAAACTTGCACTCATCTCAGCAAGACCGGCGATCGCAAATAAAACAAAAAACATCCAGATCATAGAGAAGTACATCAAAAAAACAAAAGCAGACATGTACGTCTTTGCCGAGTATTTTCTTGTTGGGGACCGCTGCAAAGACGAATATAGAAACCTTGCTGAACCACTCAACGGACCATCGATCAAACACCTTCAAAAAATAGCAAAAGACAAACACTGCTACCTTGTGTTTGGGATGCCCTGCAGGGATGACACGGTTGACGGGCTTTTCTATAACGCCGCTATTCTCATTCACCCAAACGGGACCGTAGATGCCTACAAAAAATGGTTCCTGCCAAACGCAGGACCCTTCGAAGAGAAAATCTTCTTCGATCAAGGCGAGGATCTGCCAGTGTTTCGCACCACTCACGGAACGATTGGATTGCTCATCTGCTACGATATCTACTTCCCGGAGCTTGCTAAGGCACTCACGTTGCAGGGGGCAGATCTGCTCATCTGCATCGCCGCATCACCCTCAGTTACTCAACAGTACTTTGAGACATTGATTCCTGCTCGTGCCTTGGAAAACACCGTGTTTTTCGCTTTTTGTAACCTCGTCGGCAACCAAGAAGACCTCGTGTACTGGGGCGGGGCACAGGTGTGTGACCCGACCGGCGTCCTTCTTACCAAAGCACCCTATTTCAAGGAAAGCATTATTACCTGCGATATAAATTTTGACCTCATAGAACCTGCACGAGCACGACGACCCCTCCTGCGAGACATCCGGCCAGAAATCTACCAGGACCTCTATCAATTTTCACGGTATCATAAGAAGAGAAAATCCCTGGTTTAATTCTAGCATCTTCTCGAATTTAGAGAGATTGAATTTGAGGAGATTTTTTGCAAAAAGTATTTACATGGTAAAACTATTTAGGGGCTCTGTTTCTCTTTCAGTTAACTGGGCGGGGCGAACCTTTGAAGCAACACGACGAAGAATATATCAGAAAATTAGACCTGACTGCAGTGAAAATACGAAAACATATCATTGAAATGCTGTATCGGGCTAAATCAGGGCATCCCGGTGGGTCTCTGTCCGCTGTGGAGGCAATTGTCGCCTTATATTTTCATCATATGAGACATAATCCGAAAAACCCAAACGATCCAAACAGAGACCGTTTTGTGTTAAGCAAAGGCCATGCAGCTCCCACGTTATATGCCGTGCTTGCGGAATGCGGGTATTTTGATGTCAAAGAGCTGCAACAGCTCAGACAAATCAACAGTATGCTGCAAGGCCATCCTGTCTGCACTCACATCCCCGGAGTAGAAGCCTCGACTGGATCACTTGGTCATGGGCTTTCGTTTGCCGTTGGCATCGCACTGGCAGGAAAACTTGACAAAAAAGAGTATCGTGTCTACGTCATGGTCGGTGATGGGGAAACCAATGAAGGGCAAATCTGGGAAGCAGCAACCTCAGCATCTCATTATAAACTTGATAATCTCACGGCACTCATCGATAGGAATTTTTTGCAGATCGACGGGAGCACCGAGGACGTGCTGCGTCTTGAATCGGTGAGGGACCGCTGGAGCTCCTTTGGCTGGCACGTCCTGGAAGTGGACGGCCATAACATCGAGCAGATCATCGATGCATTGCTCCTCGCAAGTGAACAGAAGCATCAACCAACGATGATTATCCTGAACACGGTCAAAGGCAAAGGCGTCTCATTTATGGAGAATAACATCGATTTCCATGGTGTTCCCCCCAATGAGATGGAATATAAGCTTGCGATGAGGGAGCTTGAGACCGCGCAGAAGACCCTTGAGGAGCGCTTATGAGCAAAAAAGAGATGGCGAATCCTCGGGATGCGTATGGGGAGACGCTTGTGGACCTTGGGGGGAAGCATAAAAACATCGTCGTCCTTGATGCTGATTTGTCAAAGTCTACGAAAACAATCTTGTTTGCGAAAAAATTCCCTGATCGGTTCTTTGAGATGGGGATTGCCGAGGCAAATATGATCTCTGCGGCTGCAGGGCTGGCATCTTGTGGGAAGATTCCGTTTGCGAGCACGTTTGCGGTGTTTGCGACCGGTAGAGTCTATGATCAGATCCGTATCGATGTGGCCTATTCAGAAGCAAACGTGAAGATTTTCGCCACCCATGGTGGGATCAGTGTCGGGAAGGATGGGGCAAGCCATCAGATGATTGAGGATTTGACGTTGATGCGGGTGCTGCCGAATATGACGGTGCTTGCACCAAGTGATGCGACACAGACACGTCGGCTTGTTGAGTTGATGGCGACAACAGAAGGTCCGATGTATGCGCGGATCGGACGAGCCAATGCACCGATTCTGTATAAAAAAGAGGATCTCAAGGATATCGAGATTGGGAAAGGTTTTACGGTGAGGGATGGTTCTGATGCCAGCATCATCGCCTGTGGCACCATGGTCGACCAGGCGGTGGACGCCTCAGACACGCTTGCAAAGGAAGGTCTGTCGGTTCGTGTCGTTGATATGCATACGATTAAACCTCTTGATAGAAAATTGGTTCTGAAGTGTGCCAAAGGGACAAATGCAATGCTGACGGTCGAGGAGCATTCGGTGATTGGGGGATTGGGTGGTGCGGTCAGTGAGGTTCTTGCAGAGAATGGTGTGGCGCTGCCGTTTAAACGCATGGGGGTGCAGGATATTTTCTGTGAATCAGGGGAGCCTGAGGATCTTTTTGAAAAATATGGATTAAGCACGCCTCATATTATGAAAATGGTAAAAAAGCTTTTGAAATGACCAGGTGTCTTTCTGTAGTTTTTTAGAAATTCAGGGTTTTTTATTTGGGGTATCTTGTCTGAATGTGTCGTAGGAGAGGAACCGATCATTTGCTCTTTTTGTGAGTTTGTATATTAGATATAATTACACGATACTTTTTTATATTTTAACATTCACAGTATATCATAATAAGTTTAAATAATAAGAATGAAAGAGTATAACGATTAAGGATGGTGGAAGGAACCAATGACACATAACCCCCGCAGAATCATTTTCAGCTTCCTGATACTCCTGTTCATCGGTCAGCTGCCCTTCTTTTCCACACCCGCCCAAGAGACGACCCCAAATGATTATTACACAACAACCGAACAACCGGACCTGCTTATCATCCTCTCACCCCAATATGCAGCGGACAACGACATTTCCCATGCAATACACTCCTACATCATTGCCGTACGAAGCGATCTCGGATGGCACGCACAAATCCTTCCAATACACGACGACCAGAACGACTATCGCATTATTGACGAACTCATCGAAACGACCCATCAAGACCACCCCCTCAAAGCCTGCATCATGGTCGGAGAAGATCTCAACACACCACTGGGAGGGGACTCTGACTACCTCGAACAACCAAGCACGCTTCCCTGGTCGACCCTTGGTGGACCCACCGCATACAACACAACAGAACAAGGCATACTCTGCAAACCTACCATACAGCACATCTGCATCTCCCTACTCTACCCAACAGCCAGCCTCCCCTACGAGCAAAAAAAATCCTTCCTCATATTCGCGTTCCAAAAATTCGCAACCCAACGACACACCCCCAGTCCACAGAAAATTCATGTCTTGGAAAGCTCTGATTTAAGCAGCACCTCCCGACCACTCTACCAGCAGCTTCGCACCTATACGAATATGTCATATACTGAAGATGCGACCGATTCAGAAATCACTTCATCCCTATCAACTCCTTACGCAGCTTATTTTGTCCATGGACATTCCAACCCCGCAGGAACCGATACGAACCAACAAAAACACACCGGATGGTTCCCTGTAGAAAATATTGACCGCCTGCAGACACCATTCTTCGGGGCAGACGGCTGCTACGTCGCCGGCTGGTGGTCAGACCACCACGACAACAACCAGCTTGACCCCAGCATTGATGCAGCCTGGTACGGCTCAAAGATCTTCACCAGCGCCTCACTGCAGGCGATGGCACTTGGGCTGCTCTCCCAGAATGGATATTCCACCCCGGTCGGTTTTCTTGAGACAGCCCTGCCAGAACTCCTCTGTGGAAAAACCCTTGCGGAGGCAATGATAGGGGACCGTACCATCGGTGATACCATCATTGTCGGAGACCCCACCTTCCATTATTATATTTAAAAAACAAGAAGAAGTCGTGGTCAATTACCTTTTAATACCAACAACACTATAATTATCAAGTAGTCTGAATAAAATGACGAGAGAGAATTTCCCTGCATTTATTCCCGCGGAGAGAACCCTCCCAGAGTTGACGATAAAGGCGATACTGATAGGAATCTTCCTTGCCATCGTCCTTGGGGCAGCAAACGCATATCTCGGCCTCTACGCGGGAATGACCGTCTCAGCAATCATCCCTGGAGCGGTCATGGCACTGGCACTGATGAAGCCATTCAAACCAACAATCCTTGAAGTCAATATAGCGACGATGGGTGCTTCCGCGGGGGAATGCATCGCCGCAGGAGTCATCTTCACCATCCCTGCACTGATCTTGCTTGGGGCATGGACCGAGATTCACTACCTAGAGACAACATTCATCTCCCTTATCGGCGGAATGCTTGGGGTCCTCTGGATGGTTCCTCTACGACGAGCACTCGTCGTAAAAACAGATCTCCCTTTCCCCGAGGGCATCGCAGTCGCAGCGGTACTGACAACAACAGTCGGTGGGGAAAAAACCGACAAAAAAGACCAAGTCAGCGGCATCTGGCTTGCCATGGGTGCTCTCACTGCAGCTCTCTTTAAATTCAGCCAGCTCTCCCTGAACCTTTTCCGAGATACCATCGACGGGGTCGTAAGCCTCGGAAAATACGCGATATTCGGAAAGGAGCATGAGGCATGGTTCTACGCAGGGACGACGACCTCACCGGCGCTGCTTGCAGTCGGATGGATCATCGGGCCACGGATCTCCTCCTACGTCCTTGTGGGAGGATTGATCGGGTGGGTGATCATCGCCCCGCTCCTTGTCCTCGTCACTGGTCTTCCCGTCGCAACCGCAGAGTACAGCGACTTAGGTCCGCTCGTCGGAGGGTTTTACCGGATCTGGAGCGAACAGGTTCGGTACATCGGGGTCGGAGCAATGCTCATTGGTGGCCTCTGGGCGGTGTACTCCATCAGGACGAATCTTGTCGACAGCATAAAAGAAGCAGTCATGGGGATGAGGAAAAAAGGAGGGACCACACAAAAACGCACCGAACAAGACCTCAACTACAAACTTGTGTTTATCGCCATCGGTGTCATGGTGCTTCCCATCTTCGTGTTATATCAAATCCTCTCAGGACTCATTGGTATTTCACTTCTCATGGCGGTGCTGACAATCTTTCTTGCGTTCATCGCTAGTGCACTTGCCGGGTACCTCACCGGCCTTGTCGGCTCCTCGAACTGCCCGATCTCCGGGGTCACCGTTACTATCCTGCTCATCGTCAGCCTGCTGATGCTGGGATTAGGCGCAACAGGAACCCAAGGGATGGCGATTGTGATTTTCATCTCAGCGGTCGTCTGCATCGGCGGATCAATCTCAGGGGACCTGCTGCAGACCATGGCGTCAGGACAAATGATCGGGGCGACGCCAAAGAAACTGCAGATCTCGATGATCTTCGGGGTCATTGCTATTTCGACAACGGTTGGGATTGTCATCGGGGTCCTACATCAAGCCTTTACCATTGGGAGTACGAAACTGCCGGCACCCCAAGCGTTCCTGATGAAAGGAATCGTCCAAGGGATTCTCGGAGGCAACATGCTCTGGCCGTACGTGGTTGCTGGTGCGGTGCTTGCATTGGTGCTCATCCTGATTAATCTCCCAGTTCTCCCAGTCGCAATCGGTATCTATCTTCCCTTCACCCTCTCCATCCCGATCTTCCTTGGGGGCGGTATCCGGTCTTTGACTGATGTGGTGCTGAAGAAAAAATTCGGCAGCGCAGAGGAAGAAGAACTCAGTGACTGGGAGCTTGCCATCAAACAAACAAATGTCACTCCGAAGGAGAAGACCATACGAACCGGTCTGCTCTTCACCGCAGGACTCGTCGCAGGCGAAGCACTCATGGGTGTCGTCGTCGCAGTCCTCATCGTCCTAGGCATTCAACTCGCGGTCTTCGAAACAGCGCCCTGGTGGCCAGGACTGCTTTTCTTTGGCTTTATTGCTGTGCTGCTCGGCTACATCCCGATCCGAGAGATCCTTAATGAAAAAAAATAAATGAATTCAGATGCGAACGAAGATAAACAAAAACAACAGAAGCCCGATGATGCCAACGATTTTTAGTCCTTTATATGCATCATCAAAGTAGTAAATGGCAAGAACGAAGATGAGCAGTGCGACAAAATAAAACAGTACTCCAAGGATGAACCCAAAACCAACAAGGATGATCCGTTCAAGGAAATAAAAAACAACGGAACAGGCCAAGGCAGCAACACCGTAGAGAAGCCAACGGTTTCGTTGTGAAATGTCTGCTGTGTTATCTGATTCCATATACATACCTCTAGGTAAGGAATGTGTACCGTATCATATTTTAAAAACGTTGCCTGGACACGAATAGTGTGGTAAAAAAAATTCATTCTTGTTATTATGCTGCAGGTGGTGTTGACTTTGGTGGGTATCGAAGCGTTTTGTAGATACAGACATCAGAGCGATCCTCTGGCGTCTCCTCCTCTTCTGTAAATAAACTGAGCATTTGAAATGGTTGACAAGCAAACTGAAAGGGCATTTTTTTCCATGCCTCTCGTCGCATGTGATACCACCATTTTTTTAATTTTTCTCTTTCCTCTTGGTTCCCCAATCAATACACCTCTTCGCAATAGAAAACAGATGCGTAATATATATTTAAAATTTTTTATTAAAGGACGAGAAAATATTGCTTCTTACAGACAGAAGAAATGGCGTAGCAACGGAAACGCATGGGGGTAGCGTTCCAAGAGTCTGAGCAAGAATGGAACGGGTAGTAAGGTGTTCTTCGGCATAAGAACCTCAAAATAGGTAGTATTGCTCTCGGCACCGTATATATCAATCGCTCGTGCATTGATGATAAAGGTACTTTTATAGTGGTAGGTATGTGACACTTCGACTTCCTGACCGGACCGGTAAGGGCCGTAGAGCCCTGGTGCACCACAGCGGTCTCCCCAATCCACATAATACGTCACATTGTCATTCTCAGGATCATTCGACATCAAAGTCCATAAATAGAGAATTCCAACCTGCCCTTGAGCGGGACCAGTAATGGTCGGAGGCTCTGGCGGATGATTGTCTTCTATACTAGTCAAGAACCTTGCATCAGATGTAGCAACACCAAAAAATTTTTTCATATGAGAACTAAAAAATTCATTGTTACTAGTTTGTGCAATCAAGTAACAAGTATACCGACTGTTGTCTCTAAAAGGTATTGTGTTTGATTCTTGTGGATCGATACTGTATTGATATTTTTGTTGTTTATTTAATTGGCTTTGGATGGTAGGAATAAATAGTCCGAAAATAAAAAGAAGACCCACACATATCACAAGTGTTTTCCTTCCATGATAGTTCTTTATTGACATAGGTATCCTCCCTTAGCTATATATTTCAAAGACGATTCTCCTATAAAAACATATCTAGAAAAACCGATATAGAAGCGAAAGAAAAAAAGAAATAAAAGATAATCAATCTATCCCATTTTATAGTGTTTTCTTATGTCCTTATGGATCTTCCAATGACATTTCATCCCTTCGGGGAATATGACGTAATCTCCTGTTTTGAAATGAAATGGTGTTCCTTCTTCGTTTGTAATGGTAACGTCTCCTTCTAGGACAAGGAACGTCTCCTTGGTATCATATTCCCAGGGAAATTCTGATTTTTCTTTTTCCCAGATAGGCCATGATGCTGCTTCTTCTTTTTCACGAGGTGATGGTTTTCTAATGATCGGTTGCATATGCAAAGGAAAGAACAAGGAAATATTTAACTCTAACCAATAAAAAATAGAATTGTCTTATCCCGAAATTACTTTCTCCTGGAAAAGGAGAACATCAGGTTTTTTCAAAAAAAACATGTTGGATCATGAACACAGGTTTAAGACGACTGTTTTTCTGTTGATTTTCTCTTGTTTTTTTCTATATATATATAAAATATCCACCGATTAGGAGAAGCAGACCAATAATAGTAATCAAAAAAGACCCAATGAGAATCGCTGTATTCATAGGGAATCCCAAATCAAAAAACATGCAAAAAAAAGCATACAATCCAATAAGTAAAAACGGTATTCCTATGATAACACAACCTAATGCGAGGTGTTCTCCTATGATCTTTCCACCCTGAAGCCCTGACTCACTAAGGTATTCATCGGACTTGATGACTGTTCTATCATCTTCTGATATTGTTGTTTTCATACCACCTCCGTCCACTCGGAGATTTAAAGGTATTTCCTGCTTAAAAACCTATCCGTGAAAACAGAGAAGAAAGCCATTGAAATAGTAAAGAAAGACAAGGAATAATTTTCTTGATACGGATGCATCTACTCTTGATATTTTTCTAAAAGCTCGGTTAATTTTCCTTTCATATTGATATTTGCATTACACAAAATTGTTCTGCACGAGACACAGAGTGAATCGATCTGTTCTGTATCTTCTGTTAAACACATGATACATTTCATTTCTTACCTAGTACACTTCTGTGGTTTATTATAATACCTCCTCTCTTAAAAACGTATCTTTCTTTGCAAGTACAGCGAAATGGTTTGTTCTAAAAAAAAAAAAAAAAAAAAAAA
>JAFGFQ010000162.1 GCA_016930995.1 Thermoplasmatota archaeon
CATGGAGTTTGGCAATGGACGGTGAAGTTAATTTCGCAATTAACTTTCCCCTTTTTATGCGGTTGTCAAGGACCTTTCAGTTTCATTCAAAAGCGGACAACGGCTCAACGCTTCGGATTGAGCTTGGCAGTTTTCTTCGAAAACTGCAGGCTTCTTCTTCACGTTGAGTACTCTTTCCTTCGGAAATGAGTTTGAAGATTTCCAGCGATCATTCCTTTTCAGTTCGTTTGTTTAGTCCGTACGTCGTCTCCTTAAGAAAGGAGGTGATCCAGCCGCACCTTCCGATACAGCTACCTTGTTACGACTTCACCCCCCTCGCTAAGCCTACCTTAAAGCACTGCTCCCGTTGCCGGTCAGCTTGCCATGCTCTTCAGGTATTCCCAACTCGGGTGGTGTGACGGGCGGTGTGTACAAGGCCCGGGAACGTATTCACCGCAGCGTTCTGATCTGCGATTACTAGCGATTCCGACTTCATGCAGGCGGGTTTCAGCCTGCAATCTGAACTGGGGGTTAGTTTTCGGATTGCCTCCACTTTGCAGTTTCGCCTTCTGCCTAACCCATTGTAGCGCGTGTGTAGCCCAGATCATAAGGGGCATGATGATCTGACGTCGTCCCCTCCTTCCTCCGTCTCTTCGACGGCAGTCTCTTTAGAGTGCCCACCTAAATGCTGGCAACTAAAAACAAGGGTTGCGCTCGTTGCGGGACTTAACCCAACACCTCACGGCACGAGCTGACGACGACCATGCACCACCTGTATAAGCTCCCTAGTAAACTAGGGTCGGTTAGCTTTCGCTTCCCTACCACTTATATGTCAAGACCTGGTGAGGTTCTTCGCTTAGCTTCGAATTAAACCACACGCTCCACCGCTTGTGCGGGCCCCCGTCAATTCCTTTGAGTTTCATCCTTGCGGACGTACTCCCCAGGCGGTTCACTTATCGCGTTTGCTTCAGCACAGGTTGCCTGTCGACATCCTACACCTAGTGAACATCGTTTACGGCCAGGACTACCCGGGTATCTAATCCGGTTTGCTCCCCTGGCTTTCGAGCCTCAGCGTCAGGTATACCCCGGAAAAGCGCCTTCGCCACCGGCATTCTTACCACTCTCTACGGATTTCACCCCTACAATGGTAATTCCCTTTTCCTCTGATATCCTCAAGTTATACGGTTTCATACGCACTTCTCCGGTTGAGCCGGAGTCTTTAACGTATGACCTGTATAACCGCCTACGCTCCCTTTACGCCCAGTGATTCCGGGTAACGCTTGCCCCCTACGTCTTACCGCGGCTGCTGGCACGTAGTTAGCCGGGGCTTATTCCTATGGTACCGTCATTTCCTTCTTCCCATTTAAAAGAACTTTACATCCCGAAGGACTTCTTCGTTCACGCGGCGTCGCTGGATCAGGGTTTCCCCCATTGTCCAATATTCCCCACTGCTGCCTCCCGTAGGAGTAGGACCCGTTTCTCAGTGTCCTCGTGTCTGATCACGCTCTCACGTCAGATAGCCGTCGTCGGTTTGGTGAGCTTTTACCTCACCATCTTCCTGATGGCCCGCAGTCCCCTCCACCGGCACAATAAATTGCTTTCCCCTTTCGGGCTTATGCGGTATTAGCCACCGTTTCCAGTGGTTCTCCCCCTCCAGTGGGCAGGTTACTACGTGTTACTCACTCGTTCGCTACTGTCCCTCTTCCTTTCTTACCGAAGTAAGAACCTCCGAGTTCTCGTTCAACTTGCATGTGTAAAGCACGCCGCCAGCGTTCACCCTGAGCCAGGATCAAACCCTCCATCCGATTTATGCTTCACTACTTTCGTAGTGTTCGCTTTTCGCTTTTAGGTTCTTTCCGTGCTTCTCCCCTATCTCTCAATAGAGGTTCGTTTCTTTCGTCCGTTTTTTCACTGTCACGAATTGAAAGGTCTTTGCTTTTTCTCTTT
Organism: Thermoplasmatota archaeon; assembly: GCA_016930995.1. Next base: position 1,927 of record JAFGFQ010000162.1, read on the forward strand.
TAAGAAAAAGCGCTTGAGCTTGTTTAATTCTCGCTGGTTTTTCTTCTATCGTTGTCCGTTTTTCAATGACCGGCAAAAAACAATGCTCGCATGCTGAATATCCAACAGCGAGCATATACTATCATTATTTAGCTGCTTTGTCAATAGCAAAATATGAATATTCAGTAAAATACTATGAACTACATTTCCAAATTAACAGTTGGTGCATTTTTTTCGGATTCAGGAATCTGAAAAAAGTCAAATGCCTTAAAACCAAATATGTTTGCGATTATATTTCCAGGAAAAACTTCGATGGCGGTGTTGTACTTCATAGTAATATCATTATAAAACTGTCTGGAATAGGCAATCTTGTCCTCTGTCTGCGTCAATTCAGTTTGCAAAGCCATAACATTCTGATTGGCTTTGAGGTCAGGATAATTTTCCATCACTGCAAATAATCTTCCCAAAGCACCTGTTAATTCTCCTTCAGCTTCCATTCTTTGATTGGGAGAGCCTGCATTAACAGCCTTATACCTTGCTTCCATTACTTTTTCGAGGGTACCGCTTTCATGCTTCATGTATCCTCTAACAGAGTTAACTAAATTAGGAATCAAATCGCTCCTTCTCTTTAATTGAACGTCAATTTGACTCCAGGAATTTTGAACCTTCTTTCGTTCTGTAACTAATTTGTTGTAGGTTCCGATAACCCAAACAATCAAAACCGCAACAATTCCCAAGATAATCCAAAGTGCCATAAATCCCTCCCATGATGCAGATATTTTGATCACAACGCCATTATACTATAATCCTTTTTATTTAACATTCATTTAAAAATGAAGAAAAATGCTGGTGATAATGAATATCATAATCTTTAAAAAGTTCAGTAAAGACTGTTGGGAAATATTGTTCAGTGTGGTTATGGGTAATTTCAACAATCGAGAAACCGTGTTCATCTGCAAACTGAAAGTCATGATATCCTACATCTCCAGTGATGAAGACATCCAATTGCTCTTGAGCAGCGTTTTCCAAAAAGCTTGTACCGCTTCCGGTACAGACTCCTATTTTCTTTACTAGGCGTGTCAAGTCACCGTTAAAGCGGATTGATTGTTGCTGCGTGATTTTTTTTAAGTGATTGATGAAATCTAATAATTGAAGCCTGTATTTTAGAGTGCCTTTTCGACACAAATGATAGGCAAAATGAGGACGAGTCAGTGGAAACGCTTCCATTGCAACTTCCTCATAAGGATGCACTCTTTGAACTTCTCGAATCAAATGGTCTAGTTTCACTTTTGGTATGACGGTTTCAATCTTTGTTTCGTTTACATATTCTCGTTTATCTTTAGTTCCAATGTAAGGATTTGTATTTTCATGGGGTTTAAATGTACCGATTCCTGATGTAGAAAAAGTGCAATCCGAATAATTACCAATCCATCCGCCACCTTCTTCTGCTATTGTATTAACGATTAAATCTTTATGAGTATCAGGAACAAATACCTGAACTTTATAGATTTCGTTGATTCCGGATTTCACAAATCCTTCTATATTTATTAAGCCTATCAATTTACAAAAGTAGTCATTCATTCCCCCTTCAATCTTGTCAATTGGCGTATGTATTGCATAAACTGTAATGCTATTATTTAAAAGCTTTTTAATTATTTCAGTTCTTATGTTGTTTCCTAAAAGTTTTTTGAATGGAGTGAAAAAGAATGGATGATGAGTGATAATCATAGTACTATTTATTTCTATTGCTTTATTTACTACTTCTAAAGACAAATCTAGTGATAAAATCGGGTTTTTTAGTGGTTTTTCAAAAGGGCCAATTTGAATTCCTGAATTATCAAAAGATTCTTGAATTGAGACGGGTAAATGCTTTTCCATAAGTGAAATAAATTCTGTAATAGTCATGATTTCCCTCTTATTCTAAAGTTTTTAAAGCCTGAGCTGCTTCAATTTTCGATGCGTTATAACTTGGTATCAATACTGAAATGATGGATGCAATGTAAAATGAAAATGAGATGAGAATGATATCAGCCCATGGAACATAAAGCCTTTCACCACCGGGTGCTCCTAACTGAGAAAAAATAGAATTGATATAATCTGCGCTTATTATACCAGAAATAATTCCTATCAACAGACCTGTTATTACAATGATACTCGTTTCAAATATAAATGAATTAAAAATATTTTTTTTTGAAAAACCAATGGCTTTCAACATACCGATTGTTTTTTTTCGGTCGAAAAATGCCCTGTACATTGTAATGGAAATTCCCATAATGCCCACAATCATTCCGAAATACAAAAAACCGTTCAATATTTTAATCATGCCTTTGATGGCCAATTCGGATATTTCTACAACATCATCATTGGTAATTGCAAAAATCCCTTTGCTTTCACTGTATTCTCTGAATTGATTTTTGTTTTGTAAAATTTCGTTTTCAGTTTTACCGGTTACTTTAATCAAGGAATATTTGCTTTCATTAGGTTCTTTTGCAACAACTCTATTTTGCATTACTATCCCTTGGAAAAATGTAATGTTATTAAAATATAAAGTACCCAATTTTTGATAATCACCTTTTATTTCAATCTCACCCGAACCACTGTTAACCATATTTTCTTCACGACCTGAAATGACTAAATAAGATTTTGGGTCTTGTTGTAAGTGTTCAACTGCGGATTTAAAGTTTTGATACTCTGAGTCTGAAATCCATCTACCACCAGTTTCAAAGAAATCAAAATCGGAGTGAATGTAAAATGTCCTGTATTTTCCACTTTTTGTGACAATATCGGAAACAGATATCTCTTGAACTGTTTCAATAAAGTCATTTAGCATCAATTCTTTTTTGTAAGATTTATTTGTGTTTAAAAAATCAGGGATGAAAGCATCGTATCCCCAAAAAAGGGTATATTTGCTTTGTTCAATCCCTATCATTTGTGAGTGAGGGATGACTGTGACAATAATAATAATAAAGATAACCAGTGAATAACTGGCAATGATAAGTTGTGTTTTACCTTTTTCTTTTGATGGATAAGCAAATGATATTCTTGCTGTGAAAGGATTGACAATCTTTGAAAAGGGCTTTTTTGTCAGAAGCCATTTCATTGTTTCAAAAATTCTCGTCAACAGTACTGATAAACCACTCAATAAAATTATCGGTTTCAAAAAAACCAGTATAACCGCTTCTTTTGTGTGAGTAAAAACATCAACGTCGATATTGATTACAATGATCATCATAAGTGTGATCAAAAAACCAGAGAGCATTTTAGCTTTTCTAATATTTATTGAGAAAGCTAATGCAAGAAAGATAGAACCTAAAAAAATCATCAAAGGATCTTGAAATTCAAGCCCATTGAGAATCACCAAGATTGAAATTAGGATGAAAAGTATCAATAGTATGACCTTTTTACGCATTTGTTTTACTGGTACTTCATTGTTTCCTCTAATCGCATTGACTATTTCAAAGTCTGCAATTTTCTTAGAATAAATGAAAA
>JAFGFQ010000163.1 GCA_016930995.1 Thermoplasmatota archaeon
ACCCATGATTGAAATGGTGACTTTTTTAATTAACATCTCCTTTCATATTCGTCTTGTGTCTTTGATGACCCGCCTTTTGAACAGTAAGGGTCCTCAGAGACGATCGCTTCAAATGGTTCTTTGCCAGCCCGAAGCGCGTAGGTAAATGATATCCCACGGCAGCCAACACAGTAGTTTTCCCTGTATTCGCATGAGCCGCATTTTCCTTCGAGGTATTTCCAAGCGTTTCTGGCTCGCTGGATGAAGGGGTCTTTGAGGACGTCGGCAAGGCTCATGCCGTTTCCCCCACTTTTCCGGACGTTCAGATTGGTCGTCAGGACCGCTGCGCAGGGTCGTGCATATCCTTCGACGGTGATACAGAGGCTGTACTCAAGCTGTCTGCACCCGGCTCCGGTCAACGGCATATAGGGAACCCAGGTGTAGCCGTATTCTTCCTCGTCGATCTTGAGCAGCCTGAGTCGAAGGTCCATGACTTCTTCTCTGTTAGGAATCCAGTCCATATGGTTTCGTGCCCTGCCGTTCGGGGTCATGATTTCCATGTTGGGGAACATGTTCCGGTCCCGGCAGAACCTCCAGAGGGTCTCGACCTCATCGATATTGAGTTTATTGGTCACAAAGGATCCGGAGAGCTTTACTTTCTTGAGGTCTTTATATCCTGCGTCCAGGAGGTTTTGTAATCCTTCCTTTGTTTTTTTGCAGGAGCCTTTAACTCCGGTGAGTTTGTCCATGACTTCGTCGCGGAGGGAATCTAATTTAATCATGACGGAGGCGTTGTTCTTGAAGAGGAATTCGGCAAGTTCTTTTGTTGTTCGTTGGTTGTTTGTGATGATGACTGGCACCATTTTGAGGGAGTGGATATGTTCGACGAGTTCTCGGAAATGTGGGTAGATCGTTGGTTCTCCTCCTCCGATGATGACGATGGATTTTGCCCCGAGTTGCTTTGCTTGGTTGACTATTTCTTTAAGATCCTCGTAGGGCATTTCATTTTCAGCAGCTTTTCCGCTGTCTCTGAAACAGTATTCGCATCGTATGTTACAGGCCAGGCTTGTTTCAAGACGGATACAGAGCAGTTTATTAGCGTCTCGTGCCTTAATCGCTTGTTTATAATCATAGAGATATCCTTCTAATAATGGTGGATTTTTTAGTTTGCGATCGTTTTTCATGGTATCATCTACTGTCATAAATATTTATTAACAATTGTTAATTGCTATTAATTTAATACCATTACTCTATAAATACTTTTTCTTTTCTTATTTTATAAATAATATTTTATAATATAAAGATAAAGAAATAATACTTTAAATAACCGTTCTCCATTCCAGCCTGGCAAGGATGAATAAAATTTTCTACTACCTCTTCAAATGGCATCCATTCCGATGGCGCACCATCATGCTCTTTGAGCTTATCTCGTTTTCAATCTTGTACTCCACCGTCCCCATGCTTGCCTACGGCATACAACCCTACAACTGGGACATTCTCAGGGTCATCGTCTTCACCGCTCTTACCCTCTATTCAGGGTATTTCGCAACATTGATATGGAACGATATCACCGACAGAGAAATCGACAGCATCGCCCACCCGGACCGCTCCCTACCCGCCGGTCGAATCACCCCAAGAAAATTTTTCCTCGTCGCCCTTTTCTTCTCGGCCATGGTTTTTTCTTTTGCTCTGCTTATCAGCGTCTGGTGCCTCTTCATCGTGGGCATGGCTGCACTCTTCGTCACCTTCCATAACAAGTTCCTCAAAAAAATCATCAAGATCCCTGCCTACTCAGAGATCTTCACCCCAGTACAATGGATGACGGTCGCCGTGTTCGGTTACGTCGCCATATGGAGCGCACTCCCCCAGACACAGGCCATCAGCTACGACCTCCCCATCCTAGGAGCAATCGCCTTTGACAGAGACAGCCTCATCAACATGATCATCCTAGTGCTGCTGACCTACTTTGCGGACAACGCCCATGACCTCCCAGAGGGAATCCATGACATCGACGGAGACAAAAAACTGGATGTGAGAACGTATGCGACATCCTTTGGCATCAAGACCTCCGCTAAAGTATCCTTTTCCATGTTCTTCCTCTCAGGCTTCCTGGGCATACTCCTGTGGTACAGAACAGAACTCAGTCTGTTTTTCCTTATTGCCTTTCTCCTCAGCTGGTTCTATACCCTCAACTGGTCGTACCGATACATCTGGAAAGACGAACAGGAAATGAAGGACCAAGGCATCATCATCGGGCAAAAAGGATTCAACTTCTTCCTCCTCACCTATATTTTCATCTTCCTGGACGTTGTCCTACAGCTCCTACATCAAACCTATTTCTGATGAACCAGGAATTTCAACAAAAGACCAACGGAAATATTTTTAAAAACAACTATGGCCGGTTCGGACCGACGTTCACATGCAGGGCAGACCCAAGATAATACGCTCGGTCCTCACCAAGATACGTGATCAGACCAGTAAACCCAAGACATCCACGCCAGGTATAATTCATGAACCAGTCATCCTCCGGCTGCCACCCACTTGTAATTTTCTGTCCCCAAAACGCACCAGAGATATTCTGCCTACCATTCACCCCCAGCGTCCAAAGCCAACCCGTGGCTGGTGAGAACCAGTCCGGGTAGGGAGCATAATGATAGTTCCCATGGGAGATGGCGACACCGAGATGAGCACCATCTCGATACAAGATCGACTGTCTCATTGTACTCATCTCTTTAAAGATAAGCCACAGGGCAAGGGCGACTTTTCGGAGAAGAGCAGTACCAGTCCCATAATCCACAATGTCATAGAGCCGCAGTGTGATGCGTTTGGCAAGCGTCGCAAAATGAGTAGTACTGCTGTTACCAGCAAGCAGGCAGAACGAGTTCTTGATTCCATCGCCATATGATTTCTTTTGTGGGATTCTTGAAAGTTGTTGTAACGTTGTGACGAGTTGACTGTGCACTCCACCGCTTACTATCCAGATTACCTCTTTAGCACATAGAGAGGTTGGTAACAGACCATATCGCTGTAACGAATCGATGGTCTCAGAAAAAATATCCTGTGTCTCTTTCAGAGATTCTGCCTGTGATAAACGGTCCGGTAATTGATCAAATACCGCTTTTATTTCATAGACTTGTTGTTTTGTTAGCAATACAGTGCAGAAATCTTCTCCACTGGCACCACAGACATGAGTGGTTGCTATAACGCTCTGGTTTTCTCGTTCTACAATACCAAGGGCAGTACTGTTCGGGGCGATGGTGATTCCAATGAAAAGGAAGATGATACTTCCTACGCAAATAAACTTTTTTTTATTCCGCATCATGTTCCCTCAATACTAGGGTAGGGGGCCTGCGCTGGATGCCAGTCCACCTGGAAAAAATTAACCCGGTAGAATGAAGAAAGTATCAATCCACGCGCTACTATGCTGATAAATCCAGGAATAAGATGAGGTAGTACCTGTGGTTTCTCCCAATAATTTTCATCCCAAACACTCCGTGAAATAGGAATACCGAAAAAAGTATGCAACCAAATCCGTGGGAGGAGGGATTGTATGAAATACGCATGACGGCCGTTCTTGATAAAATTATTCTGACGAACCATAGCCCTTGATGTACAATATTCAAATAAACCGACTTTACGGTTCTGCGAAAAAGTGTTTCGATAAAGTGTCGTATTACACGATGCCATATTCAGCACACCATTGTTATTCTCTGAAATATTGTTCTGTGAGATATTTGTTGAATCTGCGAGTGTAACCATTATTCCATATTCAGACTCAGAAATGCTGTTCTGAAGCAGCGTGTTATTTCTTCCATACACACCAATTCCTATGAGTGTATTATGAATAAGTTGATTCCCGGAAATCGTGTTGTATCCATTGTTGGAATGGGAAGGGGCAAGTGGATCACCATACATAATTCCGATACCGACTATTGTATCTGCGATGATGTTCTCCGTAATCACGTTTGCATTTGATGAAATAATAATCCCGTATCCTTCTGTGTAATTCTGAATGGTAAAACCCTGTACCGTCACATTATCTTCTGTGATATTGACCCCAGTGCCGTTCCCAGAACCAGTAATTATTGTACTGTACTTATTTGCACCAAGAAGGCTGAGAGACTTATCAACGAGGATATCCTCCCCATACGTTCCATTTGAGACACACACCGTGCCATTTGCTGCAACAGCATTGATTCCATCCTGAATCGTATTGAAATGGTTGTACCCCCATCCTGGTGTTGAACCATTGTAATCATCATTGACAAAGACAAGCGGAGGAGCAATTGGCCGTTCCATCATCACAGTTGCATATCCCCAAAAGTCCCCAACCCATTTCGCTGCTATGGTAATGTTTTTTGGAGGAAGGCTGCCTTGGTCCTCGCGTAATATCCAAAACCAATATTCGCCATTCATTCCGTTCCCTGGTTTGTTAAAACCTTCGGTTTCGTTAAACTCGTCATCCTCTTCCTCCCAGAGGAGACAGACCTTCGCGTTTTTTACCGGAGCTCCATCGATGTCTAGTACAGAGACCTTCAGTAAAAAATCCAATCCCCAAGAAAAAGAATGTACCAACGGTGTTACGAATGTACCGTTGATGATTTGGATTGTCTGTGTCGCTGAGCCATTCCCTGGCCAATCGATACCCAACATAATGGCCCCACCGGGTTTTATTGGAGTGACTAAACACTGCCACTCCCCGTTGGTTCCAACATGAGAAAGAGTGCTCTCAGTGACAGGATACAGGATATCCCCAGTGATACTGATGTTCTTCCAATCCTCCCATGCATCATCTCCATAGAATGCCGTGGCTGATGTATTATTCGTCCCGGTTATCGTAAACTCAATTCGTAGTGTCGGGGTGGTTCCTGACCAAGGGGTATAGACCGGCACATCAACCTTCTTATCAACTGGGTCTCCGTCACCATCATTGTTTATCGTAAATTGTATCGTATCAAAATTCATTGTATCACGAGGATTAATGATCGCTGATACGGGAAAGCGAGGTATCAACATCAATAAAAGAAAAATACCAAGAACTAAGATTTTTTCCATCCGAAATGGTTTCACGTCCTTTGCCTCCGTTCTCATGTGATAATTAATTAAGTCCTCCTATAAGAATCTTAGCCTAGGAGATTCCAAGGCTCATGATGCTTTGGCAATCATAACAGATATCCGTAGGAAAATCTTCGGGAAGTTCCGAACCGCACATCTGACAGAAGCGAGTCATGGTTCTACCCTTCATTACTATACGGTTTTTGTGCTGGGAGCCAATCAACGTTCAACCAAGGCAGAACAAACAGACCTCCGAACCAAATATTCCCACCAATAAGGTAAGGAAGAACTCTTGGCTTCCCCCAATAGTTCTTACACCATATGTTTTGTCCCTCCTTGAAATACACCTTGAAACTAGCATGTTTTTCATTACCTTGAAAGGTATTACAGCAGATTGAATTACCGCTACATGTCCATATAAACATCCCTAGAGAATTATCCGAAATCATATTATGATGGATGGAATTTGAATCTCCAGATATATTAATGCCAATACCATTATTTTGGAAAATATTCTCTGACACTGTATTATTCGTTGCACGAAACTGAATAACAATTCCGGTTCCAAGGTTTTCTTCAATTATATTATTATTGACAAATGTTTCCGTTACAAAATCATGTAAAATGATTCCCGCTATATTTTCAGAAAGGATATTCGTACTGATGATGGTATGAAACGAATAATAATCGATATTGATGCCAGCATTGGTACTGCGAGTAATGGTATTATCCAAAATGAGTGTATTACTCGATTCTTGGATGGCAATACCCATGGGATTCTCTATTAGTGAATTACTGCAAAAATTATTTGACGAAGATGAAAAACATCTTAGTGCGTAAATACCGCTTTGGTAAATATTATTTCGTATTATACTGTTATCATTCGATTCAAATTTAATATCTATCCCATAGACAGCATGAAGTATGCTATTGTCAGAAATCGTATTATTGGTTGAACTACGAAGTGTAATTCCAGTCTCATAATTCGAAGTCGATTTGTTCCAGGAGATGGAATTTTCATTTATGATATTCTTATGTGAAGCACTACACAAAATACTCCCCTGTGAAGTGTTAAGAAAATCGTTATGAACTATGATGTTAGAATTAGATCGATACGCATATATTCCGTAGATATTATTTAAGAAGGAGTTTTTACTTGAGATTATATTAAAATCACATGAAGAATCCAAGTGGATACCATATTGATTTTCTTTTATTGTATTTCCCTTGATGGAATTGTTGTCACTTCCAACCAGTTTAATACCGTCATAATGATGAGCAATTGTATTGCTTTGGATGATGGTTTGGTGACAAGAATTGAGATTGATTCCTTCCATAGTATTGGAAGTGATATCGTTTTGTGTTAGAATATTATTATTCCCATGATCAATTTGAATACCAGAATCTGTATTTGAATGAATGATATTTCCGGAAATGACATTGTTATTATGGGAGTATATAAAATCGATACCACAGTTGTTGTTCGAAATATTATTATTTTTTATGGTGTTATAATGACATCTGTAACCCTGGAGACCGTTTGAGTTGAACGTAATCGTGTTTCCCGTTATTGTATTGTTATTTCCGTAAATATTTATACCATCGGCCTTGTTTGCACTTATGGTGTTGTCCGTTATAGTGTTATGATGACTATTTAAGAGTAGAAGACCAGAAATAATATTGGATGTAATGATGCTCTGAGAGATATGACAATGTGTTGTATCGATTAGCTCAATACCATAATTGGTATTGGTGAGTTCTTGATGTATTACAGTGATATTATGACATCGGAGAAGGACGAGTTGTCCTAGACCAAACGGGACAACCACGTTTGATTGGTCCTCTAAATAAAAGAGAGGTTTACCATTAACAGTGTTGTTTACAAAAGTATTAGCAAACGTATCATTAAAAACATAGAGACCGCTATTAAAAAAGGTATTGTTCCTCAGGAAATTATTACTTGATCGACCAATCAATACCCCAGATCGAGTGTTAGAAAATGAGTTAAAGAAGAGAGTATTATTACTCGAATTGATAAATATGATTACTCCGATATCACTATTAAAAAACATGTTATTCATAATAGTGTTGTAATCATTATGTTCATACGTTAAATGATCTCCTGCAAGGAAAGGATCAAGAGCCTGTGGTTTCTTATTGCGAGTTTTATATGGAAAATTCATTCCAATCCCATACGTGTTATTCGTAAACCGATTATCAGCGATAGTAGCATATTTTGCTTCAATTAAAATTCCTCCACCCCAACTATTTCGTATACAAAATCCAGTGATATTCACATGATCCCCGGTAACGTTCACAGCGGCCTCTGATTCATTACCTTCGATAATCGTATTTGTGTTATTCTCTGCATATAAATTAAGAGGTAATGGGATGTGAATGTTTTCACAATAAATTCCAGAATATACAAAAACGGTAGCTCCAGCGGACGCATTATCAATCGCATCCTGAATCCTACTGTAGTTCCCAGGTCCACTCCCACCCACATACAACCAGCTACCATTTGATGCCGGTAGTGGTTTATCTGTATTTTGTGCGATAGAGGGAATCACAGATGGTATGAAAAAAAGAAAAATAAGTCCAACAATGAACATTTTTCGGAAGAAACAGCTATCTTCCATATTTTTCCCCCATTTTCTATGTTAAATATCATTGTTTCCCCTTAAAAACCTTTGTTCTCCTATTGATACGTCCGTTTTCGCCAGATTCGTCAACCTTAATAAAGATTCAGTGTATTGGGGCCTGGGAGTTCTATGGATCATCTTTTCAACAAAAAAATGGAGACGATACCCCGAAAAAAACTCCAGGAGCTGCAGCTGGAGCGATTACAGAAAACAGTCTATCGTGTCTATGAGACAGTACCACATTATAAGAAGAAATTCAAGGAACTGAATATCACACCAGGGGACATCAAGACGCTTGCTGACATCAGGAAACTACCGTTTACGACTAAGGATGACCTGCGGAAGAACGCACCATTCGGGCTGATGACACTTCCCTTGGAAGACTGCGTTGAGCTTCATGCCTCCTCAGGGACGACCGGTGTGCCAGTGACCGCGTGCTATACTCGCGGTGACCTAGAGGTCTGGTCTGAGGTAATGGCTCGCTGTCTGTCCATGTCTGGTCTTACAAAAAAAGACGTGTTCCAGAACCCAATTCCCTATGGGACGTTTACCGGGGCGTTTGGGTTTCATTACGGGGCACAAAAGATAGGGGCGCTGGTGATTCCCTCCGGGCAGGGGCAATCAGAGCGGCAAATAAAACTCATGGATTACTACAAGACCACGTTCATCTCTGGGGTTGCCTCCTACGCGATGCGCCTGGGACAGGTCGCTGTCGAGATGGGACTTGACCCGAAAAAGCTGCATGTCCGCAATGGGTTGTTCGGTGCTGAGATGTTCACCCCCGGTCTGAAGAAACGCATCATGGAGACCTGGGATATGGACGTGCATGATATCTACGGTCTAACCGAGATGTGCGGTCCTGGGGTCTCCACGGACTGTGACCAGCATGACGGGCTGCATCTCTGGGAGGATCATTTCTTTGTTGAATGCGTTGATCCGATCACCCTTGAACCCGTTGGAATCGAAGAGGAAGGAGAAATCGTCCTGACTACGCTTACGAAGGAAGGCATGCCGCTGCTGCGGTACCGTACCCGGGATATCGCCAAGCTCTTCGACCAAGCGGTGTGTTCCTGTGGTCGGACGCATGTGCGCCATTCGATGATCAAGGGTCGGTCCGATGACATGGTGATCATCAGGGGAACAAACATCTACCCTGGTCAAGTGGAGTCAGTGTTGATGAATAACCCATTAGTCGGGGGGAACTGGCGGATGGTGCTGACGACAGAAAATCACATCGATATGCTCACAGTGGAGGTGGAGACGAAGCATCGGCTCAGTATTGCTGATACCGAGCAGCTTGCGCAGAAACTCAAAGGGGACATCCAGTCCGTCATCGTGTTCACCCCACGGGTTGACGTGCTGCCGCCGAACACCATCCTCGAAACAGGTTTAAAGGCAAAACGGGTTATCGATAACCGGCAGAAGGAGACATGACTGTGACTGTGAAGAAACTTCTTGCAGGTAGGACTGGTGCGCTTGCGGAAAACGAAGTAAAAGATCTCATGCGTACATATGGGATTCCGACGACCAAGTATCAGGTAATCCGGTCTGAGAAAGACCTTGAGAACCTCTCAGTGCGATTTCCTGTTGCCCTGAAGGTATGTTCGTCGAAGATACTGCATAAGACTGATGTTGGTGGGGTGCAGTTGAACATTCAGGATATCGCTGCGTTGAAAAAGGCTTTTCAGGAATTCCGCACTCGCTTCCCATCTGAGGATTTGCTCGTCGATCAGATGGAGGAAAAAGGGGTGGAGATCATCGTCGGTCTGGTTCAAGACCCCACGTTTGGTCTCTCCATCATGTGTGGGATCGGTGGAATCTTCACTGAGCTGTATAAGGACGTCTCGTTCCGTGTGGTTCCAATTGATGAGTATGACGCTGCCCAGATGATCGAAGAGCTTGCAGGAAAAAAACTCTTAGAAGGGTTCCGTGGGATGAAGGCAAACAAACAACTCGTCATTAATCTCGTGTTAAAGGTCTCCAAACTGGGGGAGGAGCTCATCGACCATGTCGATCAAATGGATTTAAATCCCGTGTTTGTGTATGAGGACCGCGTCTGTGTCGTGGATGCGAAACTCATCTTGAAATAAAAAAAAAAATTATGGAGTGATGCATCATGAAAACATCAAAGCGAAATGATTTTGCAGTCAAGGATATCAAACTAGCAGAGCTTGGAAGAAAGGAAATCGAGATTGCTGAAAAAGAGATGCCTGGGCTTATGGCGGTCCGTGAGAAATACGGTCCGAGCAAGCCGTTGAAGGCAGCACGGATCTCCGGGAGTCTGCATATGACGGTGCAGACCGCGGTGCTCATTGAAACATTACGAGAACTTGGTGCGCAGGTCCGCTGGGCGAGCTGTAATATCTTTTCAACACAAGATCATGCTGCCGCGGCAATCGCCAAGGCTGGCGTACCGGTGTTTGCCTGGAAGGGAGAAAGCCTTTCGGAATACTGGTGGTGTACGCACAGGGCACTGGATTTTGGTAAGGGGAAAGGTCCTGAGCTGATCGTGGACGACGGTGGGGATGCGACCCTGATGGTGCATAAGGGGGTCGAGGTGGAGAAGAACCCTTCGCTGTTGAAGAAAGATTATTCGATGGAGGGGAAGGATTTCGAGGAGCTCATGAACCTGTTAAAAAAGATGTATGCGAAGAACCCGCGGTACTGGTCAGGGCTGATCAAGGACATCCGGGGTGTGTCTGAGGAGACGACGACCGGGGTGCATCGCTTGTATCAGATGATGGCGGCAAAATCACTGTTGTTCCCTGCGTTTAACGTGAATGATTCGGTGACGAAATCAAAGTTCGATAACTTGTACGGGTGTCGTGAGAGCCTGGCTGATGGGATTAAGCGGGCAACCGACGTGATGATCGCTGGGAAAACCGTTGTCGTGTGCGGGTATGGTGATGTCGGGAAAGGTTGCTGTCAGTCGATGCGTGGGTTTGGCGCACGGGTGATCGTTACAGAGATTGATCCTATCTGTGCCCTGCAGGCGGTGATGGAGGGCTACGAAGTCAAGACCGTGGAGGATTGTCTAGCGGAGGGCAATATTTTTGTGACTGCGACCGGCTGTAAGGATGTGATCACGGTGGAACATATGAAGCGGATGCTGGATCAGGCGATTGTCTGTAACATCGGTCATTTTGATCATGAGATCCAGGTCGGGAAGCTGGAGATGCTTAAGGGCGTGAAGAAGGTTCCCATCAAGCCGCAGGTGGATAAGTACGTGTTCCCGGATGGTCGGGCGATCTTTATTTTAGCGGAGGGTCGGTTGGTGAACCTTGGCTGTGCGCATGGGCATCCGAGTTTTGTGATGAGCAATTCTTTTACGAACCAGGTGCTGGCGCAGATCGCGTTGTGGAAGAAGAAGCATGCGGTCGGGGTGTATATGCTGCCGAAGATGCTTGATGAGGAGGTGGCACGGTTGCATCTGGGTAAGCTTGGCGTGCGGTTGACGAAGTTGACCCCGGAGCAGGCGGATTATATCGGTGTGAAGGTGAACGGGCCGTATAAATCAGAGCATTATCGGTACTAGGAATCACTTGTTTCTAAAAGGACCATTCTTCTAAAAAAATAAGGAGGTGAAAGAGAGGAAAGGGGCTTTTTTATGAGTAGAGGAGTTTCCTTCTTTCAATTTTTATCCATGCGTCGGATAATTCATCTTCCCGATAATCGTCGATGACGTTACACATACATATTATTATATTCTTCATAGTATTTAATATTGTCGATTTACATATCGACGATTGACGAAAACAAGGCGTGTTTCGACGCATACCTTAAAAAACCGTAGCGTATTTGCCGCCACCACTATGATTACCCTCATCGGAACCGGACACGTCTTCGACCTTTCTGCAGCGATACTGACCATATTTGACCAGAAAGAACCAGAGATCATCGGTGTCGAACTCGACCCACAGCGTTACCAAGCAATCCTGCTGCGGAACACCGACCCAACAACCTACAACGCTGCAAAAAAGAACCTCCCCTTCATCTACCGGATGCTCGCACAGTTCCAGGAAAGCATGGCAGAGCAATACGGGGTGAACGCGGGAGACGAGATGCTCACCGCTATCCACTACGCACAATCCCATCAACTACCGGTCGCCTTCATCGATTCCAACGCACAACAACTTTTTACCACCATGTGGAAGACCATGCCATATCTTGAAAAACTCAAACTGCTCCTTTCCGGACTCGCCGGGCTGTTCGTCAGCAAGAAACGCGTGGAAAAAGAACTAAAAAACTACCAGCAGAACTTCGATACCTACCTCCAAGAAATCGCAGAGAAATACCCGACGATCAAAAAAACACTCATCGACGACCGCAACAAGCATATGGCCCAGAGGCTTGTTGACCTGCACGGACATCACCAGAAAATCATCGCCTGTGTGGGGGATGGACACGTCCCGGGAATATCAAAGATCCTTGAGGAAAAACAGGTGCCGTTTGAGACCATACGACTGCAACAGCTCCAGAGTTGGAAACACCCAGAACAGGATGGAACCTCTGCGCATTTCTCGATTACCTACCAACAATAAGATGTACACCAGGCTTTCTCCTTATGGTTGCCGAGTAGAAAAACGTACAAAAATTTAATACCGCGGAGTGTCTTATCCGCTGCTTAAAACAAAAGGCGTGATGAATCTATGTATATCGTCATTATAGGTGCAAGCGGGATTGGCCGACGATTAACCGAACTGTGTCTTGCGGACGGCCATCATAACATCGTTGTCATCGACAAAGATCAAGACAAATGCGAGGAAATCGCACGGAAATATGACGCAGTCGCCATCCATGCTGACGCAACACAAGAGGAAATCCTCGATGAGCTTGACATAAAAAAAGCTGATGTCCTCATAGCGACGACCAACGATGACGCGATAAATCTGCTTATTGTTTCCTTTGCAAAAAATAGAGGGGTAAAAAACCTCATCTCGGTCGTAAACCAAGACGAAAGCAAACCTCTCTACATGGAAAAAGGGGTCCGAATGATCAAAAAACCTGATATGATCATGGCTGAGATGATCTTCAAATCCATCAAATACCCGACCATCGAAGGCTATCTTAATGTCAATGACCACGCAGAGGTGATACGACTTCCGCTCAGCAAAGCATCCTATTATTTTGGCAAGACAATCAAAGACGTCTGGGTCCAACAAAAAGGCCTGGTGATCGGGATCGAACGAGACAACCAGTTCTTCATCCCCAACGAGGAGATCTTATTCTCAGAAGGAGACATCCTTACCATCCTGGTCCCAAAAGAAAAAGTCGAGAAAGTAGTCAAACTATTCTCAACGTAGACCACCCCCGGTGAATCCTCATTCTCAAAAAGAAGTACAACTTAGAGAAGGTTCCGTTTAACCCCAAGAAGGGACCGAAGGAGAATAATCACAGGGATTATCTCTAAGCGCCCTATCCACATGTTAAATATCAAAAGTATTTTTGCCAATGGCTCCATTGAAATCGATGTAAGCCCCACAGACAATCCAACGTTCCCCTGCGCAGAACAGACCTCAAAGAAAATATTCCCGATCGTCTCCGAGTGATACAAAAAGCCCATGACGAAAAAACTGACGACAAGAATGAGAATCCACATAAACGAGACGATGGCTGCTTCGTTAACCAGATCCATAGTTTCTTCAGTGGAAAGCGATCGGTTCCCGAATTTCCGTATGAAAATCCGATGCGGTGTGGAAATCGCCCGCTTAATCCTCCAGCCAGTTCCCTTGCCTAGAAGAATCGCCCGGAACAGTTTAATACCCCCTGCAGTCGATCCTGCAGCACCCCCAATGATCATCGCAATGGAGAGCAAAAGCTTTGCTGACTCAGTCCAGGTTCGAACGTCCACTGTCTGCAGACCCGTACAGGTCAAAGCAGAAACAAACTGAAAACCGGAATCACGCACGGCATTAAACAGATCCTGGGTATACAGGAGATTCGGATCATTGATGTTGATCAACACAAGCGTGATCACCCCGATGAAGATGAGGACAAGCATCGCTTTTAGCTGTGCATCAGCAAAGAACCGCCGCACTCGTTTTCGCAAGAGATCATAATGCGCGACAAATGCTATCGAACCCATGCACATTAACACGAGTAACGCAAGCTGGACATAGGTTCCAAAACCAGCGATACTGTCATCAGTGACAGAAAAACCACCTGTCGCCAGAGCCGTCATGGTATGGTTGATTGTCTGCCAGAGGTTCATCCCGTTCGGTAAGAACCAACTGATAAGGAAGACAACAACGATTCCGATGATGGTATACAGAAGGAAGATCCACCAGATGGTCCGAACCGAGGCGACAATGGAAGGATGGGTCCGTCGTTCCCGTGCTTCCCCCCGATACAAGACATAGGATCCCACCCCAGGTTGAGCAAGAATCGACAAGGTCAACACGATGACACCGACACCCCCAATCCATTGAATCCAGGTCCGCCAGAATTGCAAGGTATACGGCAGAAAATTCTCCTTATCGACCATGGTCAGTCCTGTCCCGGTCCACCCAGACATCGATTCAAAATACGATGAGAGGATGTCCATATGCGCACCCGTGTGGACCTGATACGGGATCATAATGAACGGAATGATACTGATAAGAGGAATGAACAACCAGCAGAGCGCGGCAGTAACCATAGCACTTTTAAAATTCGCTGGGTCTGATTCTCTGAAGAGAAAATAAAACAACACACCGATTTCAAGAAATAATAATGCAGTGAATATCAAGGGAAAGAGCGCATGATACTCTTGAAAATACAGTGGCACAATGAGTGGGAAAAACGAGATGACCCCTACCGCGATGAATACGTTTCCAAGGTCTCTGAGGACTGTTGTCAGGTCACTCATTTCCTTTTACCTTCTCTCCTCTTCTTTTTTTAAGGACTCTCTTTTTCGTGTAAAAAAAAACTATTTAGCGGACCGTGTGGAATTTTAAGATGACTCCGGTTCCTTTCAGATGCTCTTGAACCTTATCGGCAAAAGCAATGATGTCAGTGGCATCAGCAACGCCTTTCCAATCATACATGAAATCATGTGTGCCTACTGCTGGTTTTACCCCTATCTCACGAAGCCGACGTTGAATCTCTGATGCTTTCTCCCCGTCTGCACTGAGGAATAAATCGATGTATGTTTCCATAACCTTCGCGTAGGAGAAGATAGAAGTGAGATAAAAATATTACGAAAGGCGAAAAGACTCACCTTTTTTTGTCCGATGCTGATATTTTGCTTACGTCACCTGCGTCTTACTCTCAAGTATTCTACCTGGAAAATAAGCGACAATCATCTATGAGGCAAATCGCGGGAGGAAGCGGAGCAGTCTTTGTTGTGTTCCTACTTCTTCCTTATCTGTATCTCTCGATATGCGACGACTCCGCATACCAACGAAATCCCCACGACGATCCAGAGGTTGATCGGGATAGCTATCCTATTTGACTGAACAGTCGCAGCATTGTAGGCCGACGCAGTCGCATAAATCGTCGCATCGCTAGGTCCCCGTTCTACAGCAAAAAACGCGGTTTGTGTCTCATTCGGCTGGAGGATCAAGATGAGGTGTTTGGGTGGCTGGACCTCCCAGTCATCGGGGATGTTCTCAAGCCGTATCCAGGTGATCAGCGCGGGCTGCTCACCAATGTTCTTGACATCAGCGCGGACCACAAAGGTATCACCTGCGTTCGCATGTTCCCATGCGGAATCAAGGGTCACAAACAGATCGGTTTCACCAGTCAGTGCGGCAGCGGTCGTCGTACCAAGCGCGACAAGCCCAGCCGCCATCAACAGCATCCTTATTACTAGTTGTTGTTTCTTTTTCATACTCTCATCACCACTTTTTCTTCCATTGGGAAATTTTTTGTCACCTTCAACCAGATTAGGAAACAGGCGATGACCCACACGAAAATCAGGATTTGACCGAACGTGTCATGGAAAAACAGCGAGGCGTCCGCCGAGAAATGATACCCTACGAGGATACCAAGGGCGATTCGTACGATATTGCCAAAGAAGATCAGTGGGAGGAATAACAAAGCAATGCATCGGTGTTTGTAGGAGAAGTTCGGGACGAGGAACACAGCGATGAAAAACATGGCAAACAGGACCAACCCGCAGCATTCCGATGACAGCTCATAGATACGGTTGACCTCGGGGAACGACACGACCAGGAATCTGCCTTCGTTGATGGTATGCAGCCCGATCGTGTTAAGAAAGAACGCATCCGCTCTCGATGTGATTCTCGGTAGTGGTTCATAGGAGGGGAACCCAAGGAGGAGATAGGCGACACAGAGCAAAATCAGGGAGGCTCTGATCGCGATATCTACCTTGTGCCCCATTTTGTCGTCTTTAATGTACATAGCGCATACACCCTCACAGGGATTAAGAGGAAAATATGACAAAACGCATACAGGGGAAAGAGGAAAAACATCTTCTCGCGTGTCCGGAGATACGCATACGTGCCTCTCAGGAGGGCTACGCTGACTAGGATGGTCAGGTACCCAAAGAGGTGCAGGGGGCTTTCCGTGACCGATTTGACGCAGACGAATAGTAGTGATGCGAGCAGCAGGAGTGGAAGGATGCTTTGCATGGAGAGGTCATAGACCATGTAGATGTTCTGGTATTTGCGTTTGAGTATCACCCGTTTTAATGTCCAGAGGAGCTCTCGATAGAAACTCCGGTTCCATCGAGCCTGCTGTTTCAGCCAGGGTTTCAGCTTCTGGGGAACATAGGTCCATGCTTTTGCCCGCCGCTCATAATGGACGGTGTATCCTTGTTCCAGCACGAGGTTGGTGAGGTGTCGATCATCACCATACGTGCAGTACTGACCCAAGAACTTCTGTGAGACATACGCCTCCTTAACATTTTGTATGACCGTGTTTCGATACGCTGCAAGCGGACCAGAGCAGCACAGGACGGTGCCAAAGAGACTCTGTGCTGCTCGTTCCTGGTTGAACGCTGTCCAGTATCTGGCGTCGATGAGCGTACTTAAAAAGTTCTGTTTGATTGCTCGGACATCACCGGTGACTGCGCCAACCTTCGGGTCCGCGAAGAGGAGAACAATATGCGTGATACTATCCTGGGCGAGAACTGTATCACTATCTATAGTCACCATGATGTCGACAGAGTCTCCGAAGAAATCGAATGCGTATTTCTGGGCATGTCGTTTGCCTTTGTTTTTTTCAAATTCATGGATGAACAGATTGGGGGTTGTTGAGAATTTCTCCTTGATGTGCTGGATTCCTCTCTTGTCCTTGCTGCCGTCATCGATGACGATGACAGAGAAAGGAGCTTCATAATGTTGAGACAGGGCGGATTGGACGCAGCGTTCAAGGTCAGCTGGTTCTTCATTGTATGTCGGTATGACGATTGCGGCACTGAGAAGGAAATAAGGGGATTTCCTTTGTTGGTGGACTGCTGAGGAATCAATCTGTTCATCTTGACTGACCGAGTTAAGATAGTCCCGGTGACCGAAGTTTATCTGAGCGAACAGATGGGTAAGCGTCAGTAAGCCGTACCAGTTCAAAATCTCAAACAAATACCGTCACCTCGCATCGTCTCTTGACCAGATAGGTTAATCATACACTCCCCACTACAAAGTTAAAAGAAAAATAGAAATAAAAGCTTATATCATTAAAAAATCTATCAAAACTATGAAATAGTAGTTGTATTTTACATGTTTGTTGAAAAATGAATAAACTGGACATTAAAGACCGTCGCATCCTCTACCAACTGGACCTGAACTCCCGACAGTCATTAACCCAGATAGGAAAAAAAGTAAGACTTCGAAAAGACGTCGTCGCCTACCGGATAAAACGCATGCAACAGGAGGGTATTATCACGAATTTCTGGACGCTTGTTGATTCCTACAAACTCGGCTATATCGTGTTCCGCTTCTACCTTGTGTACCAGTACGTCACCCCTGAGATCAAAAACAACATCATTGACTATCTCGTCAAAGACAAACGGACGTGGGTCGTCGAATCCATCATAGGAAAATATGACCTAGGAGTGTTTATCTGGGTGACGAACATAAAAGATTTTTACCAGTTCTGGGAAAAGCTCCTGGATGCGTACGGAGATTACTTCGCAGACAAAATATTCTCCATTTACGTCCAGGCGTTTTCCTACCCCTGCAGCTACCTCCTCCCAGATGAATACAAAGAATCAGATCGATTGAAATATGAGATCACCGGAGGCGGCCCTGAAGTTCCCATCGACGACTATGATCTTGCCTTGCTGAACCTTCTTGTAGAGAACACGCGGATTTCGCTTGTCGACATCGCCACGCAGCTACACAGCTCAGTACAGATGGCAAACAACCGGTTAAAGCGACTCATCAAACATAATGTCATCCAAGCATTCCGGATTGGCATCGACATTTCCAAACTCGGACTAAAACCATTCAAAGTCGACATCCACCTCCAAGAACATGTGCAACGAAAACCAATCATGGAATACATCAAGCACCACCCGAACCTCGTCTTCATCAGCACCTCCGCAGGTGTCTCTGACCTTGAGCTAGAATTCGACCTTGGGGACTCCGATAAAGTCCATGAGATTCTTGAGCATATCAAACAGCGATTTCCCAACGCGATACGCAAATACGACTACATCAGCATCGAAGAGAACCATAAGCTCCGATGCCTCCCAGAGCCGTAAACCAACAAGAATCCTTGCATCCGTTCGGTTGTTGTTCCTCTAGAGAATGAAACACACTACGATAAGATCTTCACGCCAACACACGTTCTATTATTCTATAATTATAAATTATAAGAGCATTTTTCTCATTGTGTAATTTTCCCACACCAAATATATAAATACCAAATGAGAAAATAGAAGAATAGAAATCTTAGAGGGAGAGTAGGTAGAGATGGAAATATACATTATTGGAGCGGTAACCACACTAGGTGCTTTGTATCCATACTTCCGGTCCATGATTACATAGCACCTCGTCTTTCTTCATTTTTTTCTAGGGATTCCTCTTTCATTGATCCGAGCGAACGCTGGAGTGATAGAAAGAATATTAATTCTTTAGCTCATGTACTCATCTGTCGTCTTTGGGCCTGTAGCCTAGCCTGGATTGGGCGGCAGTCTCCTAAGCTGCAGATCGCGGGTTCGAATCCCGCCAGGTCCGTTAATTCCAACTGGAGAATTGTATGCCTCAATGACCCTTTTTTTACCGTTTGTTAAGATTTCGGTAGCTTTTTCCTGGCATGACCCGTAATATTGTCTCATCTTCTTGCCGTCAGGATGAAATTTCAACACGGATCGCAACCAATCATAAGGGTCCATCCGATAGTAGTCCTCCGCGAACCGAATGTATGTTTCTGTTGTCTTTTGGTATTTATGTCCGAGGGCGTTTTTAACGATTCGGGTATCCCAGTTTCCATTTTCCTCTCGATTTCGTATCAACAGAGCGATCGCATACCAATCCCTCATTAGCTTGGGCTGAAAGTGCGGCCAAATCGGTTTGACAAAAGGAGACAAATACATTCTGAGTGCATCTTCGGATGGGAATGGAGTCCCGTTTTTTTGAATGAAGAGAAAATCCGATGATTTCCCATTCGGGATTCTTGGTCTCCAGATCTCAATCCAATTTTTCAGCGAGTTCTGTTGGCGGCTCTTCATCACTGATACATCAATCCATACCTGACGTTCGCGGTATTTCTTTTTCGGTTCTCGTACGAGGATATACCCATCTAGGAGGAAAACATCCCTCGTTTTGATGGTAATCAATTCCACAGGTCTTAGACCGCTATGGAAACCAACTGTCAACAACGTCCGGATAAGGGCATTTTCGACCCTGTCGTTCGTATACCATGCATGCATTATTCCATTTACCGTCTTCGGTCTCGGAATAATCTTCACTTGCGGTTCCGGTGGTGTCGGAGGTTTCCACCCCCAATGACTGATATCGACGCCGTATGCCTCGGAGAACATTCTTACAGTTTTCCAAAGGTTTATCAATTGCGTCGCACCGTACGTAGGATTCCCAGTTTTTTCGGCTAGTTCCTTATATTCGATTCTTTGCCGATACAGTAATTGATTCAGGATTTGTTCCGGTTGGAATTTTAACCAATCGACAGGATAGATTTCGTGGTTTGCCATAGAACGCGCATAACAAATTCTGCGTTCGAAAGTCTTCGGTGACCGACCCTTTGTATCAACCCACAATTTCCTCATATCAAGGAACAATTCCTCTTGGGTTTCATATTGGGTCGGATCGATGATCAATGGAACTATCAGTTTGCTATTATCGATAGATGGTTTTAATCCGCCTTCATTAAAAATCTTATTTATGTCATAGGCATGATTCACCATACCCCCCCAAATACAGGGTTGTCTGTTCAACAGGTACTGGCCTATTTTTATGTCGTTTATGCATTCTTGTTTAAAACCTCCTGCTGTGTTAGCGAGAAAACGAATAAGCTTTTGGGTTAAAATATCTGTTCGTGCGCTATTCATCGACTCTCCATTGATAAAAATTCGTTCTTACAAAGATACATCATATTTGAAAAAACGAGGTCTCTCTTCAGATTTGACGTTATGTTCGAGTTTCTGTCGTACATCCTTTTAATCGTTCTCGATTTATTTTCAGTTAGATCTTCCGATATCAAGCTTTTTTTGAAATAGCGCTGTATCTCACGGAATCCTTTTTTATAAATCCATCTATCTTCAGTTTGTCTATTTCCATTCACGATGTTTCCATTTCGCTTACGATATGCGATAAATTCAGTTAGGAATCCTCCCTTTTTTTGATGAAGATTATTAAAGACTATGGAGAAAATAATGAGAATAAAACGACTTAAAAGTAATTCAGCCAAGATCCTTGGCCTTTGCATTCTGGTCCGTCCAATCAGGAGATTCATTTGAGATCCCTTCTCACATACTCTCCTGCAGGAATCTGAACCTATGCATCCATATGTATTATGATGGTTTAAGGCTTTGTGTCACAAAGGTTTTGCCTGTAAAGTAAGGGTAAGAGCCGATTTTTCGGGCAAATGAGAGACTTTACGGGCAAACAGGCTTTGGCTTTAAATCCATCTTTATTCTAAATTATATTTGGCGATATCTTTCATTCTTAATTGTCAACATCTATTATAACCCATCTTTTTTCCTTGATTCTTCGTAAGCTTTGTCATAGTCCCAAGGGGCCAATCCAATCCAATATCTATTTCTTCCAACTTCCCAAACAACAAGACCTAGGTTAGGTCGATGAACTATCTTCTTAGTTCTATTCAACTCAGCAATCATTTCTTGTAGATTTTGAAGAATTTCTTCCTTTGTTGGCGTCTTACTAATAGAAATATTTTCGCATACATCAGTCCATTGTTGTCCCCATTTTTGAAAGACTTCAGATAGCTCAGCACTTATCTGTTCCAAGTTCATTTTCTTTACCTTATTAACAATTAATTTTAAGTTAATTCATTAATAATTGCTGTAATTCTTTCTTTATCAGTTCGTATCTCTGTTTTCTTTCTGAAATAAGGTTTGAATACGCAGTTGATTTTTCAAAATCCATAATGTTTTCTTTCTTAACTTCAACAAGAATAGCATTAACATCTTGTGCATTTAATATTTCTTTTTTCAAAGCCGTTTTTATATTTTTTACAGCATGTTGCCTAGTCGTTCCTATATTACAAACATAGGATTCTACAAAGCCTCTATGCTTACTGTAAATTTCTTGCTTTGTTTCAGATTCCATATAGACTCCTTTATTTGCAGTATCAAAACCTCTATCTTTTTTTCTGTTTTATCATTTTCCTATTTGGGGTCAGACTAATTAGTAAGGAATCCTTGACTAACGAATAGAAACTAATTAGTCAAGGTTTATAATATCGTTTACGATTTGAAATACCGGGACGGAGGCGAGATTTTTATGAAATATTGGAAAATTGCTCCAGGAGATAAAGGTTTTTTATGGGTGGAACAGAGAGACAATGACTGTATTGCAGTTGGTTGGAATGATGTTGGTAATCTCAAAAATTTTAAAAATAATGAGGAAATTAAAAAAAAGTTTAAAGAAGAGTACCCAAATAGGCGCCATAAACAACTGATATCTTTTTTTAACGATGTTTTAATAGGAGATAAAATTGTAGCAAGTTCTGGACGGCATATTTTTGGAATCGGAACTATTACTGGAAGTTATAGATACAATGATGAATTATATTATTGTCATTCAAAACCAGTTCAATGGGGAATAACTTTTTGGGATCCAATTGATATTTACGACGATATACGATTAAGTGGAACACTTAGAGAAAAATTAAATCGTCAAGCAACAGTTAAAGAATTGACAAAAAGTGAATGGGAAATTATAGAAAATGAACTATCGAGAATAAAAACACCTTTTAAGAATATGACCAATTGGGAAGGACTACCTCGTGCACCTGATACAGAACAGGAGGTAATTATATTGTTTAGTAAATTAATTCAATGTTTGAAAATGAAAATAGAACGAGTAAGTACCAGATTTCCAGATGCCTTATTGCAAGTAAAACAAAACGGTAAGTGGATCTCAAAAAGTGCTGAATTTGAATTATATTCTTCAGGTTTTGATCATTTTGACAGACTGAAAGAAACAAAATGTGATATGATAATCTGTTGGGAAGATGACTGGAAAAATAAGCCAATTGATATAGAAATCATTGAACTAAGAAAAGTTCTACTTGAAATAATTTGATTTATAGCATATCTTAAGCGAAAACTAATTAGCCAAAATAATGTATGTTGATATATGTGTAATAAATAAAAATATTCTTTACGGGGTTCTTTCGTCTTTTTCAATAATCAGTTTGTTATTGTTGATACTGACGAGTACTTTCTCCCCAGGCTTGAACGGAAACTGGCTGTCGTCACGCACACTCGCAGGTATGTAGACGTACATTTTTCCCTTTACATGCTGATATATAGACCCCTTTCCCTTCAGTACCATACGTATCAACAAAACAGTAGAATTAAATTTAAGTACTAAAATGACTTTTATACCGAAAAGTACTACTAAAAAGATAGTACTCACCGGACCTCTTGATACTGTATAAAAAAAAGCTTAACCGGTATCGGGCGAAAGAATGGTGAAATGAGATCTGATTTCCAATTTGTTGGCGTACCTGATACATCACTCCACGACTGTCCGGATAGCTACCGTATCGTTAAAACGATATCGGACCACCGGAGCGCATTACGTGGAAGCGTGATGATCAATATCCCATCGGCATAAGACGATCTATCTTATCGTCATTGGATATCTCTCATTTAGATCTAGCCATTCCGCCAATCGATAGAGAAAAATCCTATGGAACAATATGAATGATGACAATGTGAGAAACGATAGACGGTACCTTCGATGCCCGTATTGCGGATCAAGAAACGTAAGAACGCGAAAAAATTCGAAGAAAGGATGTTGTTTAAATTGCGGACTGCCCTTTAAAATAAAAGGTCTTGAAAAAATCGTACTATTCAATGATACTCTTTCCGGATCTCGTAAAAACCTGATAATATATGGGAAAGGATTGAGAGTATCGCCTTCAGAGATCATGCATGAATATAAGGGGATTTTACCGGATTGTCTTGGATACTGTCTTTCGAATCCTCAAAAATGCACAACCTGTAATATCATTAAATTTTGTAACCATTGTACCTCAAATTACAGTCCGAAATGTCTTGGTGCCCTTGATTTGAGATTCATAGAATGTAACAAATGCGTACTGAAAAACTTTTGTTTTTTAAAGAAAAGATACAAAGAAATAGTTTCACGATACCGCAATAATACTGCTAAGAAAGATGTACTATGGGTGGCTCATAACTGGAATGAAATCTATACGGGTTTGCACTTAAAATAGGTGAAAACATCGATTAAAAGTGCAGACGAGTGATATTAAGTGCAGACATGATAAATTTATATAGTAATATTCTTTAAATAAGGCTATTAACGGCTTTGCCTTAAAATTAGATTCTGATTTAAAGGTCGAGAGCTTGACCTAAAAGTCTTTTTCTACATCCTTTTTATTCAGGATTTAATGAGAACTGAAAAACAGATTTGGGAAAAACTAAAGCAAGTAGAAGATGTTATTAAATTAGAGGAAGAACATCAAATCAGAGCATCATGAAATTATTATCAGATGTGAGCTATCTTAAAATTGGTGCTTGGAGAAAGATATACTTTACATTATCTCTAAATCAGTTGCAATATACATGGTATATCTTTGACTTTCTCCCCATTTAAAAATGGAATATGATTTCCTGCAAAAGTCCTAAATGTTGTCTGATAGTAATCTATCGAACCAAGGAATCTTTCATATTTATAAGCAAGTTGATCTTTAGGGAGACAATCAAGAGGGGAAGGATCAATTACAGTTATTTTTTTCTTCTTTCCAAAACAGCTCTTTTTAAGGAGATACTTGAACCAAATATCTACTTCTGGCATAGAATAACCAATAAAAATTATCTTATCCGCTTTCGATAAAATATCATATGCTCTTTTCCAAATATTCTGCAGGAAAATATTATTATATTTTTTAAAATATGAGGGAGGTTCGATAATCCAATCTAAGATACATTGGTCTTTTAGACATTGTTCTATTTTCTGTAGATAACCTGATTGGAAAAAATTGCTTTTTTTATCTCCTTTGATATAAACAGAACCGCAATTTTGACAATACATCCAGTTCAATGATCCATGTGGTTTAAGCAACGTTATACTGTCCTTATCTCTTGCAGATTCCCATAAACCGAATGAATCGTTTGTATATTTAGGATCCTCGTTAATAAACTCTATTCCATAATCAAGAAAAATACTATCTTCAAAGAGGTTCATCAATGCCTTATCCAGTAAAATATCATAATTAAAACTGATAAAATTATATTCATCTTGCTTAAAATGGCTTTTTCGATGTAGTCTTGATATAAGTCTATTATGAGCTCCCTCGGTATTAAGAGGACAACGTTGAATCGCCAAACCCATTGATAATACAAGATTTTTACGTATAGTTTGTAGTTTAGCTGATGGATAGGTTGGTCCAAAGATTTCTTCTTTCTGCAGGGCTAATTCAATGATTCCCAATGCTTCCTCAAATGATGGAAATTTTGCATGTTCAAGATCTCTAAAATTAATGTCATAAAAATCCTCAAAGTAATTTTTCAAATCAGTTCTAAGTTCATCAGTTCCGCTTGAAAAGTACTCGTTTAATAATGAACTTTGTAAAGGTAATCCTTCATCTCTTGAAGCACCTGCACCAAAAACAAATACATATTTAGTCATAGACCATCATTTATTTTCCTTTCAAGATACTCTCGTATTTCTTTATTATCAACTCTTTTTAAATCTTCTTTCCGTATTCTATGAACAGTATCATACCAGTTGAAATTGATGCCATCATATAATATCGTCATTCCCTGTTTATCTATTTTCCATTTAACATTGATTCTATGTGGTGCTCTATTTACTTCAGGATTAGTCTCCCTACTATAGTTATTAAAATAATCTCGGGGTTCATTATGTTCAACATAATAATATGATTTTTCAACTTCACCAACATATGCTTGTCCTTTCGTAAAATAATGAACTACAACATCATTCTCTTTAATATTACAAGCAAAATCATGTATCTCAATCATTCTTCTTCCAATTTTCCCTTTTTCAGCCATGATTAATGCTTCTCTAATAATTCGTTCTGCTTCTTCCATTCCAGCGGAATACAAATTTTTCAAATCGTGATCTATAAAACCATAACCAATCGCAGCAAACCTATCCTTTACCTCAGGTCTTTCCCCAGTTGCATAACTAAGATAATAAATCTTGTCAATCGTGCTTTCTTCCCCCAAACCAGGAGCAGTTCCTATTTTCCATATATTTACCATACCATCACCAAATCAAATTTATATTTTCAAATTTTTTAATTCAAGTATGTTTTTTATTATTTTTTCAACGGAAGGACTTGATTTACCTTCCCTATAAGCATTACGAGCTAATTCTTCATAAACCGTTGGGCAATCTTTGGATCTCAAACAAAGATTTTTTTTGCATCGATCCATTATTTGTGAACTATATTCATTTCCAAATTCTGATTGTAAAATATACGGTAAATTATGTTTTAAACAAGCATATTCATTTGTTATATTTTCTGGCCAATCCTTAGGTATTTCCCCATACAATCTCAGTAGTTTATGGTTTTCCTCAGGATTTGATTGCGGTTCTCCAGGAGGACGATAATCATTATCCCAAATAGTATATACTGTTATCCCCATCTTTTTAAAGATAGCAAGTGGTTTATCTAAATTATTTTTACTTAAACATGGAATTATAGGAATACCTTCTGTATCAAAATCTATATCTCTGGCTGCAGCAACACCAACAATTGTTGATTTGTCTCCTTCGCCTTCAACTAATACGACAATATTTGAAAAAAATCCTTCATTCATTATTGGTGTCATAATCGCTTTTAGACTATGTTCAAGTTTTTTAATAGGAGTAGTTCCTTTTGGTTTTGCTTCAGCTACATCAATTATATCCGCAATTTCAGATAGAGTAGTAGATGTTATATTCGTCTTTTTTGGCAAATCCTGTTCTGTCTTTATTTTTCTTATTGATCTTATCTGATCTAATCTACGAATATTAACAAAAAGAGGTGAATGTGTTGAATAAATTATTTGCGTATTATCAACAACTCCTTTGATGCTCTCGTTAGCTAATTTATTCAATATATGTGAAAAATGTCGCTGTCTATTAGGATGTTGATATAACTCTGGTTCTTCTATCCCAATAATTAAATTAGGCAATACAATAGAAGATTTGAGTTGAGCGTTTTCATTTTCATTCTCCTCTGTTTCCACTGGTGACTTTGAAACCGCTAATTGTTGAAATAAAGTTAAAATAAACGCTCTTTGTAATCCATGTCCGACTCTATCCGTTGAAGAAGGATAATCATCCTCTATCAATTTGACATCAGCTATTGGCGGTGGTACATCTATAGTTGTATCAAAATTCCAATTCAATTTTACTCCAGCATCAGGAATAAATCTTTTCAACGCTAAATTTAAATTTTCTTCTAATTTATTTAACTCAGGTAATTTTTGAGGATCTAACAAATTCTTATATTCTTTATTTATGTCTTCCTTCAATTGAGTAAATTCTGTTCGCTGAGCTAATGTACTTCTGACGACCAAATCCATAAGTTCTGTTAGATGCGAACCTTTTTTATCTTCTGTTTCTTCAGAGACATCTCGCACTGCTGGCACAAGAACAAATTTAGTAAAATGTTCAAGATGACTCTCACCTACTTCTGAGAATCCAAAAAATTGACCATCATCAACATGCTTTTCGCACTGATCTTGATTTTCTTCTTCCCATTTCTGTAAAAATTCTATGCATTCCTCTCTTGATGTATAATTTGGTAAACCATAAATATCTTGCAGCTTCTTATATTCAGATCTTAAAGCCGCTGTTCCATGTGCTGTTCTAAATGCATTAAAGACAGTATTCCTTTTACATTCTCCATAATATTTCTGAACTGCTTTTGTTGTACTCCAGGTAAACACTTTTTGTATTTTTAATTTATTATCAAATATGTACCTATTGAAAAGTTTTTTTTCCTCTGGACTTAGATTTTTAAACTGAATAGAAATCACAATATCTTTTGATGTATCTCTATTAAAATAATCCTCCTCGGTAATAGTATTTTTTACTAAATAAAAAAGATCAATAGCTTTTAAAAAGGTTGATTTTCCTGAACCATTTGGTCCTATAAGTGATGTAAGTTGTTCACAAAATAATGTTTCATCCAATATACAACGGAAGTTTTGAACTCTAATACTTTCAATAATCATTTATCTTCCCCATAATATTATTTATTTAAATGTAATTGTTTCAATTTCTTAAAAGAATCGAATATATTTATTA
Source organism: Thermoplasmatota archaeon (assembly GCA_016930995.1). The sequence goes on from JAFGFQ010000163.1 coordinate 27,560, forward strand.
TTTATACATTTTTTGTTTATATTTGTTTTTCCTAAAACTATAATCTGATTTTAAACAATAAGACTTGAATTAATAGAAAAGTTTGTTGATTTCTCTTTTTTCAAACCATCGAGACTCTCATTGCTGAACTCTTATAGAAAATCCCCGTAGAACTTCGGTAAGGAAGATAATGCTCATATTATCTTTTCTATTTCCAATAAATATTCCGCAATTTTCTTTCCCTTTTCAGTGAGCCAAATATACCGCCTTCCACCGAATTTTTCTTCTAATTTATCATCAAGTAATCCCAGATTTTTTAGTTCAAGAATCCTCATATTCAATGTCGACATGCTTCCCGGTCCTATTTTTTTTTTCAGCTCTGTTAAATACATCTGTCTATTATTTTTTAAAAGAATCGTCAATATTCTTGAGGTTCCTGAATTTTCCAGAAATGCAAGTTTGTTACTCATTATGTAAAGTAAGACATTAGTAAAT
>JAFGFQ010000004.1 GCA_016930995.1 Thermoplasmatota archaeon
GGTCCAAAGACGATTTCAAAAATAGCAACATTTCCTGATAAATAATAAATAATTACTTTAATAGAAAAAAAAGATAAATGGTCATACTCAAAACACCAGGTGTAATCGGGTCCCACCCCTACGACGGTTTCCTGCAGTACGTCGTTGAAGTAGAACTCTACTTTCCCACAACCGCTTAACAAATCACAAACGGTGACAGTGATGCAGATGTTTTTTCCATCCGTACTTATAGAAACAGTCGAAGGACCTGGTGGTGCTTTCTCTATTTTAAGTGAGACATTCTTCATCGATTCAATATTTCCTGCGTAATCAACTGAATAAAAAGTAACATGATATTGCCCGCTTTGGGAAACAAGGATTGGCCCTGTGTAAATCCCCCCCGATGAGAGGCTACAATACGTCCAGTTGACCCCTGATTCGTTATCAGTCGCATTTAAGGTCACCGTCACATTGCTGACATACCACCCACCATTCCCATTAGGAGACGGAGGATCAAACGAAATCGTCGTCATCGGCGGTATGGTATCATTCTTACCTCTTGATCCAGTATCAAAAGGCTGCACATCTTTGAAATCTCTTTCTGACAAAAAACCACTCATCACAGGCGTGATAGCTGTTCCAACTAGGAGAACAAAGATACAAACAACCCAAGTTTTTCGAAAACAATTTTTTCCTCTCATTTCTTTCCTACCCCATTCTATCATATTTAATAGTGTTACTCTCCTATAATAAAGTATCCTTAGTGTAACTTTGAAAAAGGGAAAATCAGTCATAAGAGTTCAAAAACCGACTCCTACGCCATGTCTCTTAGGATGCAATCCGTTTTGCTTTCTGAAAAAGAGCCTGGTTGATGGCACTAAATGCCTTCCATTCCGTCCGTGTTGAATGCAACTCGGAGTCAAGTGCGTTGGAAAACAACAGCACCGCGGTATTATCTCTTGGGTAAATCGTGACAAGATCCAATGCTCCCACATACCCGCCGCTGTGGCCATAGGTCTTCTGAAAAACCTTGTTGGTGACCTGCCAGCCCAATCCATAGTTATATTTGTCCGATGGCGAGAAATGCGCTGTGTGCATCATCTCAACGGTGGACTGATTCAGGATCCGTATCCCGTTCCAGACGCCCCCATTCATATGAGCGATGATGAAATGTGAGTAATCCTCAATGGAGGTCCGCAGGGTGATCGCAGGATACAGGATGTGAATCCCATACTGCGGGTGTCTGAAATACTTATCATTTTTGAATTCATAGGGGACTGCGACATTCTCGATCTCCACATCCCTGAGGCGAAACCCGGTAGCGTTCATCTGCAACGGCTGGAAGATATGCTCTTGGCAGTAGACGTTGAAATCCTGATGCGAGAATATCTCGACAAGGTAGGCCACAAGGGAGAAGCCGATGTTCGCATAATAGTATGCCTCCCCAGGTTTTTCCTTGGACCATGTCGTGGAGCTGTACGCACTCCCACCAGGGGTGAGATATTCCTCAAGCCAGGGAGAGGGGAATCCTTCGACATCAGGGTCACCAGGCAGATAGGAAAGACAAATCCAGTAGAGGTTATCATCAGCAAGGCTGGAGCGGTGTGATAAGATCATCTTAATCGTGATGGGGATATCCGGGTGATTCGGGTTCCGGAGGCTAAAGGGGAGATAGTCGTTTACATCATCATCTAAATCAAATAACCCTTGTTCATACAACTGCATCAGCGCAGTCGCAGTGACCGTCTTTGAAACAGACGCTTGGAGATATAACGTCTGTGTCGTCGCCTTTTTTTTATTTTCTCTATCGTAGTAACCGTATGCATGGGACCAGATCATTTCATCATCATGGATGATGCAGGCTGCAAGGGAGGGTTTATGCGCGCGACGAAGAAGGATTCGTATATGCATGTTTAAGAAGATATCAGACAGTTTCTGTTGAGTATCTTCTTTCTCATGGGTGGTTTCTGCAGAGACCTTCGTTGTGATCATCCCCTGGAGCGCCACTCCCAGAAACACGCTTACGATCATGATGCTGATCAGTTGTTTTTTCATAGGATACACCAACTTCCGTATTTGAGACTCATATATTTTTGTTATTGTATATAAATGATTTCCGCGTTATTTAAAGATATGGAATCCATACGAAGAAACAAGAATAAGGGAAAAAACCAGTAAAACAGATTCAAGAGGACAAAAGAGCTTTTATATGGAGAAGTGATATATTAGTGTAATATTGTCATGGAGGATTGGATAGAAATGAAAAAGTTAATCATTTTTGTATCTCTGCTCATATGTGTATGTATGATTTTCATTTCTTTTTCATCTGCTGTAGAAGTGCAAGTATCACATACATTAAAACCAAGACAGTCATGTAATTTCAATAATTCCATATCGCGTGAGAAACCACCAACCCATGTTGTCGTCCCTGGTGATGGAGAGAAAATCTATTATGCGATCATTGCCGGTTGTTCCCGTTACCAGGATAGGAGCCACAATCTCCCACCGTTTGGGAAACCATTTCCAGAATCGACGTTCAAATACGTCTATGATGTTTTAGTAAACACATCGAATTGGGAGAAAGACCATATTGTCTTATTGTTGAATGAAGATGCAACCAAACAAAATATTCTGGATTCTCTTATCGATATAAGCTCACTTGTTGATGGTGATGATGTCTTTTTGTTTTCATGGAACGGCCATGGCACCCAAATCGAGGATCTTGATGGTGATGATGGCGATGGCAAAGACGAAGCTATTTGCCCTTATGATACACAAAAAGAAGGAGGGGAAATCCTAAATGTCATCACCGATGATGAACTTGATTCGTATTTTTCAATGATTCCTGCAGAGGGCTTGTTTCTTATGTTTGAATGCTGCATGAGTGGAGGCCTTGTTGATACGAACACCCACCATAAGTATTCCTTTGTCGACGTAGATGAGGAGAGACGAGTGGTGGTCATGTCAACACCACCAGATAAAAAAGGCTTGGCGATGCACAAAATTGGATGGCCGATGCTCCTGCTGTATGGCATTGCTTTTTCCAATGCTTCTTGTGATACTGATAAGAATGGTTGGATTTCCGCTGAAGAAGCATTTACGTATGTTCAGACCGCCTATCCTGTTTTTGAATATGAGTTTTGGTTAACAATGATGAATAAATTTGCGATTCCTCTATCAACAGTATTTGTTTTTATATATTCGAATATTTTTTTAAAAATGATGGGGCTGAAGCTTGGAGCAAGGTTGGTGCTTTCAACTCTTTATGCTGGCTTTGCCTTTGTTTTTTATCATCTGATGAAAAAGCAGTTAATTGTATTTTCTCTCCTTTATTTCAAAATGATGGGGGCAGAAAATGATCCAAACATGTCTGATGGCTACGTCGGTGATTTAAACATAGTTCAAATATAATGATATTTAAAGAATCATCCTTCCTTGTTTTCACTTATTGTCTGTATCATTATTACCAACACGAACATCAAAAGTAGTTTTTTTATTCCTCGTAATACGGTAATGCAAGGGCGATGGAAAGTTCAGCGTAGTTGCTTGGGTCATCGACGGCCTCAAAGCGGATGGTGGAGCCGCGGTCGATGATGAAATAATCATAATAACTAGGGGTCGCCTCCCCGTACATCATGGTGGAGAGCGTGACAATCGTCTCGCCGGGATCTCCCTGGTTAGGGCACAATGACCAGGAGCGGGAGAACTCTTCGACCGGATCAAAACACCGGGTGGTCCCAGAACCGGTCACGTACTGAACATGCCAGGGTACTGCAGAGGTCACACGAACTGTTGTTGACACTTCGCAGGGCGCGTCGAAGCAGATGCTTCCTTTGACCAGGACGTCATTGGGACTGACGTTGATACGTGCCTCAAGGACATTCAGAGAAACCGGAACACAGCATTGATTGCCACCAAGGTCCACGGCGCAGACCGTGAAGGTTTTTTCCCCGGCGATACCAGGAGTGCCTTCTAAGAGGCCGTTTGGATGCAGGACCAAGCCGATCGGGGGAAACCCGCTGCCTGATTCTAGCTGGAAATGATACGGGTTGCTTCCACCAGCCGGGTTCGTCGAGGGGTTGGCATCAGAGCCGCAGAGGTCGTTCTCATCCAGGCAGTCTGGTTTGCAGAACGAATAACGGTAGAATTCCCCGACCCGGGCGTCTGGAAGTGGGGTTGCGACCGTGAATTGCAGCGGGCTGGACGTGTCCGGGGACTGGTCTTGTTGCTGCATGCATCCACTCAGGAATAGAATTCCGAAGAGTACGATGATTCCGATTGGGAACACATTGGTCCTCATCTAAGAGATCCTCTTCATGTGGAATCTTTGCCTATCATAAAAGCGTTTGTTTTTTCCTTCTTTGTAAAAAAAAGATATTTCAAGAGAGGCGGGTGTCAGCTTCCCATATAAAATATTCTTATTTGCTTTATATGAAGTATGTCAATGTGATTTTGCACTTACAATAAAATCGAGGATATGCCGCTGACCATCCGGGAATAATTTGTATGATGGTGTTTCCCCTAGTTCAAATCGTTTGTATCTCGCACAGTGTTTAGCATTTGATTGTGATAAACAATACGTAGTTGTGGTAGAGACAAGGAACTTGTACACCTTGTCTTCACTAAAAATTTTCTGAATGAGCTGTGGTGCATTATCATGAAATATCTTAGAACATCTATCCAGATATTTACAGTTAAAATCAGCAGTACATACCGTGTACAGGAGACATTGAGAAAAATTATCTGTGTCACATAAATCATACGATTGATACCGTGCAAATTCTTTATATTTTTTAATACACTCCCGAGTTAGATCGACAAAGAATGGACAAGTCACGCGTGCACCAAGTAGCATTAATCAGATGCATTGCTTAAAAGATTTATGGTGTACTCGTATCATGACCGGTCATGAAAAAAAGATGGGGGTGTCGAAAACTATTTAGATAAAAACTCTATCAATTGTGTGTTGTGAGGTTGCCTTGTGGGATTGACGAATCGATTAAAGATACGAAAGGACCGGATGTCCCATAGACGCAGTGCCTTGATTCTTATGATTCTCCTCTGCATCATGGTGGCCGCGTATTTTCTCCCGACCCCTGACGGGTTATCACGGAACGGGCAGGTGATGATCGGCATCATGCTCATCGGGGCGGTCCTGTGGATCACCGAGCTTATCCCGTTGGCCGCGACCGGGATTCTGATCATCATCATCCAACCGATCCTGGGAACGCTTCCTGCGGAGGAGGTGTTCAGCTCGTTTGGGAACCAAGCGATCTTCTTCCTCATCGGGGCGTTCATCCTTGCGGCTGCGGTTGAGAAATACGGGCTGCATCGGCGTCTTGCGCTACGGCTGCTAGGGTTTTTTGTCAAAAAACCACGGTTACTAAGCCTGGGGATCATGGCTTCCTGCACGCTGTCGTCGTTCATCATGCCAGAGCATGGGGTCGCTGCCTTGTTCCTGCCAATCGTGACTTCAATCCTCCTGGTGATGAAACTACCACCTGGGCAGAGTAACTTTGGAAAGATCTGTATGCTGTCGGTGGCGTACGGCTGCTCCATTGGAAGCCTAGGGACCCTAGTGGGAGGAGCCCGGAACCCGCTAACGATTACGTTGCTAGCGGCGCAGAATCCACCAATAACAGTGACGTTTCTGGACTGGATGGTGTATGCCATGCCGGTCGTCTTCATCGCGTTTCCCCTGGTCTGGCTGGTGTTGAACCTGTCGTTTCCCATTGAGGTGACCAGTGTAGAGAACGTCAGAGCAGATCTGCAGAAACAACGGGCGCAGATCGGCAGGTTCTCCGGTTCGGAGCTGCTGGTCATCGGGATTGTGCTGCTGACGATCATCCTGTGGATGTTCTTCAGCTATCCTCCGTATTTTGGTCTGGCGGTCATCGCATTGACCGGGAGTTTGTTGTTGTTCTTCACCAAGCGGATCACCTGGGCGGATGTGCAGGTACGGGTCCCCTGGGGCATCATCCTGTTGTACGGTGGGGCGATCACGCTAGGCATCGGGATCCAGAAGACCGGAGCGGGTGCGTGGATCGCGTATCAGATCTTTGAGGCTGCGGGGAACCACACCTACCTGGTAATCCTGGTGTTGATTGTCTTGACGATTCTGTTAACAGAGTTCATGTCCAACATCGCCGCGGTGGCAATCCTCTTACCGATTGGTCTGAGTATCTCCGCGGAGATCCCAGGAGTAAGCCCATTGCTGGCGGCGATGATCATCGCGCTGTCCGGGGGTCTTGCGTTCATGCTGGTGATCTCTACCCCGGGGAATGCGATTGCGTACTCCTCTGGGTATTTCTCCACCCGGGACCTGTTTCGTGCTGGGGTCCTTGCGAATCTCTGCTGCATTGGGATCATCTTCCTTGTGGCAGTGCTGTACTGGAAAGGGGTGTTAGGGTTATGAGACACCATACTTCCTTGCAGGGGGACTGGTGATGTTCCAGAAGATCCTTGTGCCGATCTCCTCAGAGTTTTTCCCCCCCTCGGTGTTTCAGACGGCGGCGATGCTTGCGCAGGCGACGAAGGGGACGGTTTCGTCTGTGTATGTGGTCGAGGAGGGGATCACCGCGGAGGTGGAACGGTTCTCAGATACATATTTGTCGGATTATGACCGCCGGGAGACGGAGCGGGAGCTGCGCCGGGAGCATCAGTGTCAGGCGGAACAAGTGGTCTTTGAGGATGCAACTGCGTTTTTCCAGAAACGAGACATCGGGTTTACCACCAAGTGTCAGGAGGGAGGCTTTCTCGAGGTGATCAAAACGCAGGTGACCAGCGGACCGTATGACCTAGTGGTCGTCGGCTTTGAGAAAGAACATCTGTTTGAATACCGGCTGCTGTCTGAGGTGTCTGCACCGCTCTGGGTGGAGAAAGGTAACCTGAAGCAGTCGATCCTTGGGATCTGTTCGAACCTTGCTCCCAACGTGCAGGTGCCGTTGGTGAGTCTGCGGCTGGCATCATTGCTTGAATGGCCACTACAGATGGTCTATATCATCGACACGGAGGATACGGTTACGGTCGATGAGAAAGCGGTACGCAAGGAACGCCGCTCATTAGCTGAGCTTCAAGCCCGAGCAGAGGAGTTTGTCCGTCTATTGAAGACGCAGGGGGTCAGCGTGGAGGTAGCCCGAGGGGGGTTTGAGCGGGAGGCGTTGCGCGTGGCAGGCAGGATTGAGCCTGGGGTGATAATCATCGGCCGGGAGCAGAAACAACGAGGCCGATTAGGGCTGCCGATGCGGGAGAGTAAGAAAAAGGTACTACAGCATTGTAAAAGCTCCGTGTTGTTTTTGAAGTGAAAATACAATCATATTTTTTGAATGTAGTATACAGAGTATATCTCATCAATAATGAAGGATAATACGGAATCTTTTCTTCATTCGTCCAATTTTCTCCGGAGAAGCTTTATATCGTATTTTCTCCTTAAACTTCCAGGGATATCCTATGAAGAAGATTCTACTCGTTGTAATATTCATAAATATGATACTAAGCGGACCGGGGAGCATCCTTGCTGTTTCTGCCCTCACCATGCACACACAAACAGTTGACACTACGGTTGTTCTCTCGGTGTCGTTTCCTGCGTTTGATCCTGAGTGGATGAGATCAACATCTCAAGGGCTTTCCATTATGATGCCTGGGTATGATCATCTCACCACCCCAGGGGATCCTGCGTTGCCAGTTCAACACCTGTTGATCGCATTGCCACCGCAGGCGTCCGTTCTTTCTTTGGAGGGCACGGGTGGGGATGTCGTGAAAATCCCTGGGACGTATGATATTCGTTCCGCGCCTTCACCTATCCCGCTTGATGGTACAGGCTGTTCCTATGATGCACTGCAGACACCCCCTGCTACGTCGGAGCCTTTACTGTATCCTGCTGAACAGGTGTACCTGCAAAGCAGTGGCTCGTTTCAGCAGTATCCGTATGTGTCTGTTGCGGTCTGTCCCTTCCAATATTCTCCGGTCACCGGGGAGCTATGGTATTCCACAGAGGTGGTCATGACTGTGCACTATCAGTCGAATGTCCCATCGGGTACGCGGGTTCCGGTCCGCCCATCGGTGTCACAGACTGCAGCTTCTTTGTTTGTGAACTATGAGCAGATCAAAGCATATTACCCGGTCAGCACCCCGTCTCCAATATTCTCTAAGGAGCTGGTGGATTATCTGATCATCACCACCGATGAGCTGATGGATGCGATTACCGCCTCAAACTTCCTTGCCTGGAAGCATGCGGTTGGCTACTCCCTCCAGATCCTTTCGGTCACCGACCCGTCCATCACCGGACAATCGGGGGATGACCTTGCTGAGAAAATCCGTTCTTATCTCCGGGAATCCTATAGTGAGCTTGGCCTGAAGTATGTGTTGTTCGTCGGGGACTCTGAGGATGTCCCGATGCGGTATTGTTATCCGAACCCTGCGAATCATCAGAACACCGCAGGGAGCGTTGGTGGGCCTGGTGGTGAAATCCCAACAGATACCTATTATGCGGATCTCTCCAGTGCTGATGAACTCTCCTGGGATGCTGATCTGGATGGGTTCTACGGGGAATACGGTCAGGATCACCCTGATTTCGCTGCAGAGGTCTTCGTCGGGAGGATCCCAACGAGTGATCCTTCGAGAATCACGTATGCGTTGAATAAGATTGTTACTTTCGAACAGGACACCGGGGCATGGAAGCATCATGCACTTGCACCCGGGGCGTTCTTTTATTTCAGTAATGAGACCGGGACCAACACCGGGCCGATGGATGGTGCTCGAGTCGGTGCGGTCATCGCTGATGATCTTATGGGGAACTGGACGGTCAGCCGGTACACCGAGCAGGAGGGTCTGGAGACCTCGTTGTATCCTGGTGCGGTGTTGACTGAGGAGGCATGGACCCTGGATTGGAGGACGAATCAATATGCGCTTGTGAACTGGGCGGCTCATGGGTGGTCTGATCTCATCGCTCGGAAGGTTTGGTCCTCTGATGATGGGGATTTAATACCGGAGGCAAATGAGATAACCTGGCCGCGAATGCTGCGGACCACCTCAACTCTTGATGATGATTATCCCTCGATTGTGACTGCAATCTCCTGTTATGTGGGCTACCCGGAGGCGAACTCTCATGGGAACCTGGGGATCGATCTGCTGACCCGCCCGGGGTTTGGAGCCGCGGTCGGGGTGATTAGCTCAGCGCGGTCTCCGTATGGGAACCTGGATTGGCCTGCTACTCTTGGAGGCTCAGATTCTATCATCTATGAGTTCAACAACAACCTGATCAACCGGTCGATGAGCATGGGGGATGCCTTGTTTGCCTCAAAATTCTTCTGCACGACGCATTACGGCTGGACGTCCTATGAGGAGTACATTGACCTATATACGTTCAACCTCTTTGGTGACCCCTCACTGGTCCTTGAGGGAAAAGAAGGCAACATCCCGTATGTTCAGATCACAAAACCAGGGAACGGGGTGTTTCTGTTCAACCGGATGATCCTAGCATGGGCAAAGCCGCTTCTCATCGGTGCGGTTGATGTAGAGGTGAGCGCCTCGGATTTGGAATCCGGGATTGCGTATGTGCAGTTCCTCGTTGACGGGGAGGTGCTAGGCAATGATTCTTCGGCACCGTATAGCTGGCGGTGGACGCAGCGAAGCTTCGGGAAGCACACGCTGTCGGTCCGTGCGTATAACAACACCGGGTCCTTTGCGGTTGATACGCTTGGTGTGAAGAAGTTTTTCTAAGCATCATAAAAAAAAAGAGGACGGTTTAGCATCCCATGAGATACCGTAAGATGGGGAATACATGGGAAAATCGCAGGATTAGTCGTGCAAAAAACCCATGATATTCGATGTTTTGGTGGAATGGTGTGGTAAGACTAACAGGGATATTACCGGAATCACTACTGTTTTGAGCGTTAACGACCTTGATGTTTCCTTGGAACTTCTCGTTCTTCTCCGTAGGTACGACCAGGGATACCTGGATGGTGATAGGCCCTTGTTCGGGGGTGAGGTTCTGACCAGATGTCGGTGTGAACGTCCATGTTCCCCATGTCGGGACGGTGTCGACTGACCAGTTCAGTAGCGAGTCGTCATCTCCGATATTCCTCACCTGGAAACTCCCATGGACCGTTTCCCCTGGTGTTATCTTGGACCAGGAAAGACTCCCGCTGCATTCGAGATTGGGAACATGCGGCGGCGGGGGTGGCAACATAGACGGTGGTATGTATTGGGTGCGATACACTTCATCGTAAGTATAGGGGTACGGATTGATGTACGTCCAGACGATTTGTTTGTCTGGTGTGACCTCGATGAACACCCCTTTCCATCCAGCGCAGATGAGGGTATTGTTGTTCAGCATTCGCTGAGCACCACCAAAGCCTTCGGAGAAAAGATTGCTAGGCAGCATATATTGCCAGGTGAAATCATCCGGGCCATAGGTTCCCCCGGGTGGGAGATAGTATTCACCGGTGTCGTTATCGACATCAGGGGTTATCTCATCGACGCTGGAGATATGGCCTCCTGGTCGCGTGTTGCCGTTGGAGAAGACCAGGATGTTACCTGCACCGGGAAGACCTGGTTTGACCCAGCAGCATTGATGCTGGAAGTAGAGTTTTTTATCACTGGGGGTTCCTCGATCGTAGGTCTGGGGGTTGCCCCAGCGGTAGAGCAAATCTCCGCCTTTCCCGCTGTTGCCACCGCTATGACCAGCCGCTTGTTGGGTAGTGGTACTGTGATCGATGATCCAGGCCTCATCGAAGTTATGGGCGCTGATGAGGACCTGATCGAACTGGGGGTTGTAATCCACAGAGTTCACATACGGCCAGCCCCGGCTCCAGTATTGGTCGAAGTTTATGTCAGCGAGTTCCGGATGCTGACTGACGGTGCCGTAATTGTCTTTGCTAGGGTCGAAATCCTGGATGAGATGATCCCAGATGTGCCATTCCCAGACGATGTCGCCGGTGTTCAGCCCGGTCTGGTGGACCTGGATGAGAAAATTAGGGTAGAATTGGCTGCTGACCGTATTAGGGTCACGTCCCGCCTGAATGGCTTGCGCCCGTGATTTGATCTCCTGCATGATGATGATAATGTCGCCATTAGGGAGGGGGACGATATCATGGGTGGCATAGCTGCTGTCGCGTGTGTAATGGTATTCCCACAGGACCGTGTTATCGTAACCGATTTTTTGGAATCCACCTTGACCTGAGTCAATGGCAAGGTATATGGAGCCGTTATCCCCCATGTAGGAGTCATATAAAGGGTAATAGTTACTCTGCCAGGTGTGGTTGACGGCGCCGGTTTCGTTGATGAGATAGGTTATTTTTGAATGCCAGGGGGTGTAAAGGAAGTGACCTTCCGTGCTATTCAACAGTCCTTGCTGAAAGTATTCTTGATTCTGGGAAACAACCCCGGTATTAAGGACCGTTAGCATAAAAAAAACTGTGGTGACCACCACTATTTTGGTATACTTCTTTTGTTTCATGTCTCTGCCCCCCATTTAAATTCTTTCAAGGAAAAGGATGCCTTGGGTGCTTCTCCAGTCGCTTATGTTGGTGAAGCGCTGGTTTCTTTACAGGAATCCCCCTTGTTTTAGTAAGGTTCTCTTGGCTATATAATGATATGTGTGTTTTTCCGGATAAATCATGATATCGATGACTGATTCGGAACGAAGTTGCTCTCTTAAGGTCTTTCTGATAAATCCTCTGGTGGTATTCCTTTGTGGAGATTTACGTCTTGCTTAAGAGGGTAAGGATGAGGAGTTGTGTACCAGTCATAGTCTTGGTTTGATCGCCGACCATCACGGTCAACTGGATGTTGCCGAGACCGAGGATCATCCCGGTATCGACGGTGTTTGTCCCATTGACCGGGACATCGATCGTCTCCTGTGTCGTCTTGTTTATCCGGTGAAGGATGCCACCCTTGACATGCACCGTGCAGGATACATCGGTTGCGTCCGCAGTGCCGTCGTTGGTGATTTTCACATGAACGCCAAGCCCACCGGTGACCGTATATGACAGTGCAGGCGTGCCTGGGTCTGGTGCGAATTTAATCAGCCATACGTCACCGTTGTAATATCCAGTGGTTGACCCAGCGATAATATAGCCACCGTCACTGGTTTGTTGCCCAGCGGTGAACGGCATAGGAATCGTGATGTTCCATGTTTCGTTACCGGATGCATCGGTCTTGATCAGTCCGTAGCCGATTACAGTGTAACTGCCGTCAGAGGTTTGTTTGCCTGAGTAGCAGAAGAACGAATAATCATTCAGGAACGGGGTTTTCCTCCATGTTTCGTTACCATTTGTGTCTATCTTGAGCAAACACCCTTGATAATCTATCAATCCTGCGATGATATAACCGCTGTCAGATGTTTGTTCCACGGAGTTGCCGTAGTTCTGAAAGCCGATGCGTTGCTGATTCGTGGTTCCCTCGAATTTTTTCTCCCAGACCAGGGTTCCGCTGGCGTCGGTCTTCAGAAGCCAGAGTTTTCCCCACTCGGTCATGTAGTTGCAATCCGACATCCCGGTGATGATGTACCCCGCATCGCTGGTCTCTTGGACCATGTGGCCTTCTTCTTCCATGTCACTTGTCCCATAGGTCTGCAGCCACTGCAGGGATCCATCCGCATGCGTCTTGAGGAGGTACAGCTCTGGAGATCCTTCGGTACTGATGTTGCCACCGCCGGTCGCAATAAAGCCGCCGTCGCTGGTCTGTCGTACGGAGAAACACCAGGAGTAGTTCAGACCAGGGTAGGTGCTGTTCCATTCCTCGTTTCCCTGTGCATCTGTTTTGATGAGCACGGTGGTGGTGACGAACCCTGCTTGGTTCATCGTGTGAAACGGTCGTGATTCCTCGGAGTTGAACAGTGTTGCGTTAAAGAACGTGCACCCGAGGATGTACCCCGCATCTGTGGTCTGCTGTACGGACCATGCTCGTCCTGAGACCGTTGGGAGGGAGTAATAGTCATATGTCTTGTTCCATTGCATGGTTCCTGTTGCATCAGTCTTGATCAACCAAGGGTTCCAGAGGGCGACTCCGTAGGATTTGGCGTAGCCTGCAACGATGTATCCTCCGTCCTTGGTCTGTTGCACGTCGTATGCGGCGTCATCTTTGTAGGGGGCACCAAATGTTTTGTTCCATTCCTCTTGTGGAGGTATGCCTCCGAGTGTTCCTGGTTGAACATCGGAACTGATCAGATGCTGATTGGAACTCCCACTGATACCTGAGGTGAGACACAGACATAGACTCAAGGCAAGGATTCCAAGGACCATGCTTTTGTTAACAACTTCTCCAGTCATGGGTTCAAACTCCTGTGAACTCCTGTTCACGGTATTAATATCAGGGCGACTAATTTAAATGTTTGGAGTCTATAAAAATCATTGTACTGTGCTGGTAAGAGAATAGATGCACGGGTGTAAAAGGAAATAAAACGATCTCTTGGATTTTTAGAGAAAAAGATAATTTTCCGTGGGGACTTTGATTAAGAACGGGGTTTCGTTGGTTTTCTTTTTGACTTTTTTTACAACGTCATCGGCGTATAGGCCGCCCCCAACGATCTTTTTGTTGATGACCGCGATCCATTTCCCTTTGAATGATTCGAGGTTTTGTTTTTGAATCCAATCATATTCATCTTGTACGTTTTTCATACTTCTCCAGAGAACAAGTGGTACATTTCTGTGGTATTGATGATTGGAACAACTGTTTGTTGTTTGAGTCTTTTATCGTCAGACCAAAGAATACTCTCAGGATATGCAAGTGCACAGGCGATAAAGAGTGTGTCATCAGGATCAATATCTTTTACTGTTTCATATGCTTGTTTGGTATACGGGTAAAGAACATCGATTGGAACGATATGTACTTTTTTAAGGAGGATGGCGAGCAACAATTCGAAATGCTTTTGCTCCATCCCTGATTTTTCTACCAATTCCTGTTTGTGGTTTTGCATTTCATCAAAGATGAAAGAAGGAAATAGGAATGTTCCGGTATAGAGGAGGATCATTTTTCTTGTAAACGAGTTTTTTATGAGCGCGGAAAAAAGCACATTAGAATCAATAACGATATTCAACCCAGGAACCTCTTGGTTGCCGATGTTTTGATTTTTTTATTGAATGCTGCGACGTCTTCTTCTGTCAGTTTGCTTTTCGATGCGAGCTTCTCTGCGAGTTGAAGGAGCTCAAGTTTCTCAATGATTGCTTTCCGTGCAATTTCACTCCATTTTACCTCGGAGAAATGCTTCATCTGCTTATGGATCTCATTTGGGATTGAAAGGGTGATGTTTGCCATAGGTCTCACTACACTTAATTATGTGAATTCACATATTTAAGCGTTCTGATGTGCCTCCTATACTTCATATAAAAAGAAAGGGTGTTTCATCCTTATAAGGAATCGTTTGAGGATGTTGAAAATACTATCTTATTATTATAATTCAGAAAGAGGATTATTCTTTCGGTTCAAGGATGCATCTATGTTGATGAGCCATGAGAGTAATGGTATAATCCTCAAAGAGAGGACGGATGCCAATAAGCACTGCAGGGCATTGCTCCATTACACAGATAGTTACATTTGAGTAGTGTACAAATCTTCCACCTCGGCCAAGATCAAAGTCTATCGTTGAAGAACATGCATTTATAAGGCCACCTGCGGTGTGAACCGGAGTTGATCGTGGTCGCAACACTAATCCTAACACATCAGCTAATTCTCTTGGGATGGTAATTTCATATGCACCTGAGTCTAGGATTGCATTGTTGAGAAGTTGTGCCCGCGTGCCATCCGTATGAAAGAAGGTAATTGGAATCAATGGGACACCAAAACGATCATCGTAAGTAAAGTTGAATTTTAACAGTGGAGAATGAGTCATACTCTCAGAAGAAACAGGTCCCCGGATCAAATCTCTGTTCGATTATCACAGATCCTGCTGGATACTCTTGTCCTTTGCGAAAAACGTCGGCAACATTATCGCTTCTGTACAATACTTTTCTCTTTTTATTGAGTAACACCCAGTTGCCATTCTGTTTTTTCATTTCTTTCTTTTTCATACCTTCTTCTCCTTAAATCCTATAGTGGTTTAACTTTATATTCCTTTTCAAAAGCAACATAGGCATTATCATTTATATCAAATCCTTTGGGGTCGTTGAAACTATTATCCTTTGTATTTTATAGATTAAAAAAAACCGTGAATATCTTCTCAGGATTTCCCCTGAAAAAATCACAAAATATAAGAAGCAATAAATAATTCATTTTCTTAGGTCTAGTAATAAAGTCTGGGAGAAAGAACACTATGAATATTCGTGAGATGCCATAGTTTGAGAGATCTCTCATTTGATACTGATTTAAGCGATTTTCATGAGCGGTGAAGAAAAGTATAAATATTAATCCCATATTAATATGATATTAAGGTGAAATAAATGGTCCAGGCGATCATCGATATCAATGAACGAACCAACCGGATCTTAAACATCCTTAAGGCAAAGTATGGGTTGAAGGACAAAAGCCAGGCGATCGAACGTATGGCAGAAGAATACGAGGAGAACCTGTTGGAACCAGCGTTAAAACCAACGTATGTCGAAAAGATACGAAACATAGAATCCAAAGGGAAATTTTCGAAATATGCCACGTTGAAACAGTTGAGAGATGAAATCGAACATGCGTAAATACTCCTCTGAGGAGCAGTTCAAAAAGAAGATGTGTATTCTTTTTAAGAAAGATAAAAAACGATATATGATTCTTCTGAAAAAGATGGAAGAAATCCTCAGTTGTGACGACGTGACGCATTATAAGAATCTGCGGGCGCCGCTCCGACATCTGAAGCGAGTACATATCGACTCACACTTCGTCTTGGTTTTCCGCTATGATGAATCGGCCGATTCCATTCTGTTCTATGATCTTGACCATCATGACAACATCTACAAGTGAATAACATCAGAGAGACCGGAGAATGGGATCGATTATTTTGAGTGGATGCTCCATCTGTGAATATAAATTACGTGAAATTACGTGACGTATTTCTTCAGAATACTCACACATGATTCTTTTAAAAAAATCGTAAAATATATGAATGGACAGATAATTCATTTTCCTAAGTCTATTGGAAAAGTCTGGGAGAAATGAAGTCATGAATATTCGTGAGATGCCGTGGTTTGAGAGGCCGGGGGCTCGGTTGATCCGCAGTGGTCCTGAGGTGCTCTCTGATGCTGAGCTGCTTGCGATCGTGCTTGGTCGCGGAAGCAAGGAAGAAAACGTCATCGACTGTTCTCGTCGGGTTCTTCGTGAGGCGAATCTGAACTTTCTTGCGGAGCAATCGGTACCTGAGCTTGCCAAGACGTTCGGTGATGACGAAGTAAAAGCAATGAAGGTTTCTGCGATGTTTGAGCTGTTCCGACGCACCAACAGGCTCAAGGCAGCCGGGTTCAGCCGTAAGATGCAGAGTGCGGAGGATGTGTACCATTATTTTGCTGACA
>JAFGFQ010000164.1 GCA_016930995.1 Thermoplasmatota archaeon
AATTTTACTGTTCCTTTCATATTGTTTATCACCGCCTCCGATTTTTACATCTGGGCTTGTAAAAGAACGAAAATAAAAAATCGCAAAAATTCGTACAACCGAAAATATGTAACTTTTATTACTCTTTCTTTCTAAACCTCACAACACACTTAACTTTAAATAACTATCGAATGCTGAGAATTATCATTGATATACTATAGCAGCCCACCTGTATTAAAAACCGTGTCATTTCTTATCCGCTATCCTTAAATCAAGATAATTATTTCTCGCAAATAACAAGGTTTTTACCGATTTTTATAGAGATAGGCTAAACTTCAAGTTTGCATTCGGCGCACGGTGCTCCAACCTTTTTTTACTTACGAATATTGTTATGTATAAAATGAAACTCGGACCTGGAATAATCAGAAAGTAATGAGAAGTAAAAGATTATTTGAACATATCTAAATTTTTTTACTATATTGTTTGGTTTTTTCCGAACATTTTACAACTATTTATAAGCAAGAATGAGATTTACAGGACCTGAAAAGGGTGTATATATGAAAAATAAAAAAATAAATGGTATCTTAATTTATATGCTGGTATGCGCAACCATACTAACGGTTGCAGGGACAGCAATAGCAAAAAACATGACGCAGCAACCTTCTGGTCCTGAGATCGAATGGATACATATTTTCGACAGTATCTTAAACGATAGAGCGTACTGTGTCGACCAAACCATGGATGAAGGCTTTATTTTTACTGGTTCTACAATAGTTACTCCTCCAGGTTATACAGAAGTCCTGTTGGCAAAAACGGATGCCAACGGTGAAGAATCCTGGCATAATAATTATCCGCTGAATTTAACAAACCTGTATGGGATGACCGTTCATCAAACAACAGATGGTGGTTACATTATTACCGGTAATGTTGGTGGCTCCTGGCTCTGGGACGTTCTAGTCATAAAAACAGATGCAAATGGGGATCTCGTCTGGCAGAAAAGCTTTGGAAAAAGCGAGGGGCCAGATCATGGATGCGACGTCCTTCAGACCTCGGATGGCGGATATCTTGTCTTGGGGGATACATCCTCCTATGGCCAAGGCAGTGCGGACCTCTGGTTGATTAAACTTGCAGCGGATGGAACCGAACAATGGAATACGACCATTGGGGGGACTACTTTTGATTTTCCCGCTCACTTCGCGGAAACCGATGATGGGTACATCATTGTCGGTCAAACAGATGCAATCGACGGTATGGGCGATGTCTGGGTCGTAAAAACCAATGAGGCCGGAGATGTACTATGGCAAAAAACCTTTGGGGACGATACTTCAGCCGAGGCTGGTATTGATGTTATAACAGAATCCGATGGTTATACGATTCTTGGGAGTCAGTCTGATGAGAACTGGACGGAAAGCCTTTGGATACTCCATCTTGATGACCAAGGAACACTCACCTCAGATCAACGTATTTACGGGAATGGTACGTTACATGGGACAAGCATCACCAAAACTAGGGATGAAGGATACTTCATCACAGGCACGCTCTATGACATGATAAGCTACGTCTCCGACGCGTACTTCATAAAACTCAACAGCCAGGGTATCACACAATGGATTAAGATCATTGACATATCTGAGGGATTGTGTGATGAGGCAAACTGGGGATTGCAAACACAGGACGGCGGCTATGTCGCGGTTGGAAGCACTGGTGATCTCAACAATTGGACGGGGAGTACCTATATTTTGAAGCTTGAAGCTGAGACAGGAGTTGTTCTTGACTCAATCACCGGAGGGTTCGGTGTGCAAGCCCACATAAAAAACCTTGGAACTACTGAAGCAACAGATGTAAGCGTGTCTATTCAGATAACTGGTGGTATCTTCCATCTCATTAACGTTTCCCACACGGAAATAATTAGTATTCCTGCTGGTGAAGAAGGTATCGTCTCCTGCAAGCCGTTTCTTGGACTTGGCTCTATTGACATTATCGTGACGGTCGACGGAGTCTCTAGTGATTACGAGGGTAAACAGCTCATCATTCTTACGAAGATTTAATCTTGAACCATGAGCGTCTTACTCTCCTCTCTCTTTCTTTTTTTTCTTATCATCAATAGATCTGGAGGAATATTATCATGAAAAAGACTACCGGAATCTTTATCATAAGTGCAATTCTCGTAACGTCTGCTTTCCCTGTCTCCCTTGTTGCCTTGCCATCGTCATCGACTGAACGAACCGAAGCAGTTACTCATACAATGTTTGCTGAACTCGGTACGGAGCTGCCATGCCCTAACTGCCATATTGCACGAGAAGCTCTTCATAAAGTATACACGAGCAATGACTACCCGTTTTATTATGTCAGTCTTGTGGATTTCGAAAATGATGCTGCCGCTGAACGAATAGACGAGTACAACATCGCTGGATATCCAACGGTCTGGTTTGATGGTGGTTACCGAGTCGAGGTTGGCGGCTCCCCGCAATGTGAGCAGTACTATCGCCAGCATCTCACTAGTTCTGGTGCCCGTGTCGTGCCTGATATCGATGTTAATCTTACTGTAACTTGGTTAGGCAACGCCCAAATAGACATCACTGTCATTGTTTTCAACTATGAAGGTTCCTCTTATAATGGTCACATCCGCGTGTATGTGACAGAAGTCGAATCGACCATGGGTTGGAATGATACAACTGGGCATCCCTATACGTTTGCCTTCCTTGATTATGCCTTTAACCAGGACCTTACCATTACTCAAAGTGGCACGTGGAGCAGATCAATGGTCTGGGATGGTCATGAGTATGACGATGGTCAGGGTCATGATTTCAGTCATATACAATACGGAAACCTCCAAGTCATCGCTGTCGTTTTTAATTCCGAAGTCCACCAAGGATACTCTGACCCCCCGAGTGGGAATCCATTCGATGCGTATTACGTCGATGATGCTACTGGTGTCTGGCTTGGCACACCACATCCTCCTGCGGTTCCCTCAAATCCTAAACCCGTCGATGGTGCCACCAACGTTGATATCTCAAAAGACCTCTCCTGGGTGAATAGTGATGAGGATATCGGTGAGGATGTGTACTCTGACCTCTATTTTGGAACCACGAACCCTCCACCGCTTTTTAAGCAGAATATCTTCGAGACGAAATATGATGTTGGTATCATGCAGTTTAATACGAAGTATTACTGGAAGATTATCGCCCATGATAACCATGGAATGATCACCGAAGGGCCGATTTGGAGTTTTACTACCGGGTCTGTACCTGATAGCATACCACCAACAGTCATTCTAGAAAAACCAAAAAACGGGTATCTCTACATTCAGGATAATGATGGATTGCAGCGTCTGTTCTCGAAAAATGCTCTAATTATAGGCAAGATTACCATTGAGGCAAATGCCACAGACATGCAATCTGGTATCGACAGAGTCTTGTTCCTCATTGATGGAAAGCAACAAGCTGAAATCACGACCGAACCGTTTACCTTTGTATGGACCCGGTTCAGTCTACCGTTCCTTCCGCACACGATACGAATCGTGGCTTATGATGAAGCAGGGAACAATGCGCATGAAGAAATCAAAGTACGCAAGTTACTCTAAGGAAATCATCAAAAAAAGAGAAATCCTTCGTTGTCTCTCCTCTTCTTTTTTTTATCATCTAATTCCTACAAATAATCAAGATATTCTTTTAGTTATATGAGTGCTTTTCTGCTTAGTTACTCGCAATAATTCTTCAGGTAATCTTTTAAACCATCCTGTGTTTCAGAAGTACATTGAGCTGGGTTTCTCTTCAACTTTCCTGCCCTTTACTTGAAAGCTGTTTTAACCCAGCTCAACAATCAATTTTTATGTACCAAGTGAAGTGTTTATACTGAAAAGAAAATTTTTATTTTTTCCAAACATTTAAATGAAATAAAGTGATAACAATAATAATTAGTGTTAATCGGAGAGGATTTCAAAATTAGGAATTTATTGGTTGTTAGAATTAACAATTAGTTACTACGAATGAATAAATACAAATTGGAAAGATTTGAAAAGAGGGAGTCATTCCTCCTTGAAAATCTTATAATCTAAACCCGGGGAGGATCTTCGATAATGCGGAGTAAATGTCTAACGCTATTCGTTATTACACTTATCATAGGTCCGATTATTATAGAACAGATCGATGCTGCAAATGCGAAGTTGATCAAAGAGAATACATTTCCAATATTAAAAATAATATTTTATCCTATAGAGATATTAGCTGCTCTGTTTTCTCCAATTATGAATCTTGCTTTAGAAGGTTTTAAAGCAATACCATCGAATATCACTCTAGGAATCAATGAAAAAGCAACGTTTCAACTGGGTATATACGACCTTAAAACAGGAGAATTCGAGATGCCTGTAAGATTTCCTTTCTATTTAACACAGCGGTATGCAAAGTTCGAAGCACAATTCCCCAATGGCAATCCAGGGGATGTCTGGTTCGTTGTTTTTGATCCACCTATATTATTACAAACAAAGGAGGATTGGAATCATCTCTTAGTGTCTAATGTCACGGTTTCCCTGACCTCGCCACCACAATCAAGTGATTATATCCAAACCCAACTCATACGAATCAAAATCACTGACGTATGGGTCGTTGGGAATATGTGGACTGCATTTATATGGAGAGGAACCAGTTATTTGAATATTTTTGCACGAGTGACCTGGCCTCTTGCGGCAGTAAGAACATTCGGATGGTGGAGTGGATCAGAACAAATAACAGAATATTATGTCGATGTCGTTGCGATCATCAAACCGTTTCATGCAGCAAAAATACAACCGTTACCACCATCGAAACTTGCTCCAAACGACATCACCTCAATCCCGGTGTTAGTCGAAAACCAGGGGAACTACAACGACACCTTTAACTTC
>JAFGFQ010000165.1 GCA_016930995.1 Thermoplasmatota archaeon
GTCATGGATCCTCCCGTCTCAAATGGGGTTTTAAGTGTATGGTCTGATTGTTATCGTTAGTGTTCACCATGGTGTTCATGATGGTGCTGATCCCGAAAAGCGTGTTGCCCGCATGCATCGTCAGCACCTGCTTTTTGGAGAAGTCCTTGTTTGAAAGCGGCTATTGCATCTTTGACGGTCCCGGTGGCACCAATGTACACGTCGATTCCGGTTTCTGCAAACATGCTGATGGCACGTCGTCCGAGTCCTCGGCATACCAGGACGTGGACTCCTTCACGGGCCATGATCTCTGGGGGATATCCCATTCCACCCATATGTTCACTTGTGTTTTGTACGACTTTTACGTCATTGGTGTCTAGATCCACAATCGTGTATGTGGGGACTCTGCCAAAATGTTCCCCTACAACATCATCCAGCCCGCTGTCTCCCATTGTTGGGATGCATACTTTCATTATTTTCTTCCCCCCATTCCTGCGTGACTTTCTACATTTGCAGATCCTGTTTCTTTGAGGTTCCCTTTCTTGTAATTTTCAAGCACCTCACGAATCGTTCCCTCTGCACCTGTGAACACCGTAATACCTGCTGCTTGAAGGATCTGAAACGCGTTTGGTCCGATATTTCCTGTTAGGACGACGTCTACTTTTTCCTTTGTGACGATTTGGGCTGCTTGAATCCCGGCACCTCCAGTTGAGAGCGTCGCCTCATTTGAAAGTGTTTTTAGTTGCATGCTGTCGCTGTCGATGATCAAAAAATACTGACATCTCCCGAACCGTTGGTCAACATCTGCATTCAAATCTTTCCCTGTCGATGATATACATATTTTCATTATTTCACTCCATTTGTGGCAAATTCATCTAATTATTTTTGTACGTCCATTATTCTATACGTCATCGCTGGACTGCCATTCATACGGTTAGCGACGACAACTATTTCAAATATTTTCTTTATTTTTACTACTGCTTTTCGTATTTTTTCAATCTATAGTATTATCAGCTATTTGTACTATGTGGTGATCGCAGTTCTCATGGCTTTAAATTCTTTTGTCTTTGTATCCGGCACGATTTCTTTCAATATCGAAGCCATGATTAAAATGTCGCATGGCCTCTGATTGAGGCTTTGATACCTTTCCGTCTTGTGCATGACCTGATCGACAGATTCTTTCATTTCTCTCCTACATCATCTCTCAGCGTACAAGTAGCTTCTCGTATCACGATAACAGTGCCATTTTTTGAATATATTTTATTATTCGATGATAAATCACTTACTCCCTCGAATCCACAAGACGTAATGAATTCCTTGATTCTATCTATTTCGGATACTGCTGTCTGATTCTGAAATCTACTCATTTTTCTTTTCCACCTCATTGTCCAGTACTAATTTTTTTTTTATCCTCGGGTCATTGGTGATCCGCATTTTGGGCATTTTTTCTCATAACATGCAACTCCAACGTGATGTGGTTCCCGATGTCCACAATTTGGACATCGACATTCTCCACCTGGGCCCATGCTATATCCACCACCAAGACCTCGACCTCGGCCTCTTCCAGCTATTGGGCCTTGACCGGTTGGTCCAGTTCCATCTCCACCTGGCATTTTTTTTCACCTCCTTTTTTCATTTTTGACTAATATTTTCACCAATTTCCTTTGATGATGTTCATCGTAATATTCACTAGCATTTTTATCCTCTTATCATCAATGAACCGCATCGTGGACATCTTATCGTTGAACAAGGAAGACCTCGTGAATGAGGTTCCCGATGACCACAGTTTGGGCAAAGGCATTCTCCACCGGGACCTATCCCGTATCCACCACCAAGACCGCGGCCGCCGCATCGTCCGAAGCCGCCACCACCCCGTCCTCTTGGCATATCCTTTTTTATCTCCTTTGATTGACTATCTTTTCAATTTGCTCAACAATGTGTACAAACGCTTTACTCGCATCTGATGAAGCATGTTTCGTCAGGAATGGTTCACCACTATCACCAGTGACAACGATGTCAGGATCTAGAGGAATCTTTCCAAGAAAAGGCACCTGAAGATCGCGAGATGCTTTCAATCCTCCACCCGTCTTGAAGATATCGATTTCCTTATGACAATGAGGGCAGGTAAAGCCACTCATGTTCTCAATGATGCCGATGACCGGCATGTTCATCTTTTTGACAAAATTGATTGATTTGCGGACACTGACTAACGCTAAATCCTGTGGTGTTGTAACAATGACTGCTCCATCACTTTTTGGGATAAGTTGTGCAATAGTGAGCGGTTCATCACCCGTCCCTGGCGGAAGGTCAACGATTAAGTAGTCAAGATCACCCCACTCCACATCACCGATAAACTGTTTTATCGCACCCATCTTCATTGGTCCACGCCAGATAACCGGAGAATCCGTATCAGAAAGGAGAAAACCGATGGACATTACTTTTAAATTTGGTGTTACCATGATTGGGTTAAAACCTGCAGGGGATGCAGTGGGCTTCTTTTTTTCCACACCAAGGATTTTTGGTATGCTTGGTCCATGCATATCACAATCCATTAGCCCAACCATATATTTTTTTTCTGAAAGAGCTAACGCGAGATTCACAGAGACTGTGCTTTTTCCAACTCCTCCTTTTCCGCTCAGTACAATGATCTTATGTTTTATTCTCCCGAGATTCTGTGCCATTTTCAGATCGTCTTGGTTATTTTTTTCCATTTGTTCGTTCACCTCAATGTTTTTAACCTATTTTTTTATACTCTCTTTTGCCTTAAAAAAGAAAGAGAAGGAAGCGTAAATGGCTTTATGGTGATGCTTCCTTTTTTTCTTTTGAGAGCTCTTGGAGCCGTTCCCGTATCTGTTTTAGTTCTTCTTCCAGACTTTTTACTATGTCTTCAAGATAGGCTTTTTCTTCCTCTTGACTCGGTTCGGGATATGGTTCAGGGTAGTATGGTCCAGGATAGGGATATCGTGCTGGCCCCCAGAAGCCTCTGCCGCGTCCCCAGTATCCTCTTCCGAAACCGCGTCCTCGACCTCTGCCAAAGCCTAAGCCGCGTCCGAAACCAGGGTTTGTATAACCAGGTACGTTGTATCCTGCGCAGTATCCTGCTGCTCGTCCTGTTCTTGGTCCAAGTCCCCAGGGTCCTGTTCTATCGCCACCAGGCATGTTTTCTTTCACCTCCTTTTTTTATTTTTTTAATTGTGTGTTTTATCTGTAAATCTATCATCAATACCATATAGGATAGGGTATTACTTATAAATATTATGATTATAATTATTTATTAATTAA
>JAFGFQ010000045.1 GCA_016930995.1 Thermoplasmatota archaeon
TGACCCTTCCTATTATGTCAGCTGCCCATCGAAAACCGATGCGTCCGTAGCACCACCACAGGACGAAAACCTTTTCGTTCTCGTACCAGTCGCAGCAGGTCTACCAGACACGCAAGAAACCCGGGAGAAGTATTTTGCGAAGGTCATGGATCATCTCGAAACACTCACTGGAGAGAACATCAAGGACAAACTGGTGGTTAAACGACTGTTCGCCCATCAGGATTTCACACAACAATATCATGCGTATAAAGGCACTGCTCTTGGTCTGGCACATACCTTGGGGCAGACCGCGGTCTTCCGCTCCTCCCATAAAAGTAAAAAGGTAAAAGGGCTGTATTACACTGGACACTACACACACCCTGGGATTGGTGTACCCATGGTTATCATCTCGTCTCAAATCGTCGCTTCGGAGATTAGGAACACATATGATCATCGATAAAACATTCTTTTCTATCTTTCGCAAAGGAAGTCGTACCTACTTTTACAGTAGCATTTTTTTTCCAATGCATATACGAAGGGAAGTATTCATCCTGTATGGGTTTGTCAGGAAAACCGATAATTACGTTGATGTCATCCCACAGGACCGTGACGGCTTTTATAAGTTCAAAGAAAAATACTATCAGGCAAAACAAGGCAAAGAAACTGGGGATATCGTCATTGATTCGTTCGTCCGTTTAGCAGAAAAAAAGAAATTTCAGGATGAATGGATCGAGGCGTTCCTTCATTCCATGGAGATGGATTTAACAAAGCAACGCTATGAGACCATCGATGAGGTGCTGGAGTATATCTACGGGTCCGCGGAAGTCATTGGTCTGATGATGGCAAAAATTATCGGACTGCCAAACGAATCCTTTGAACATGCCAAGTACCTCGGACGAGCAATGCAATATATTAACTTTATCAGGGATATCGCTGAGGACCTTGATCTTGGCCGGGTCTATTTCCCCCAAACCGATTTACAGAAACACGGCTTGGAGAACCTCACCTATGAACATGTCAAAGAGCATCCGGATCGATTCACGCATTTTCTTCAGACCCAGCTTGATCGATACTGCCACTGGCAGGAACAGGCAGAGGAAGGATACCACTTCATCCCAAAACGATACCTGATATCTATCAAAACCGCATCGGAGATGTATCATTGGACCGCAGAACAAATAGCGCAACATCCCTTCATCGTCTACGACATGAAAGTAAAACCGATGATATCAAAAATCCTCCTTACCGTGGTTTCCAATCTCGTCAACACGATAGGAACAAAATACGAAACATCCTTTTGTCATGAAGCCGCCAAAGACAAACAAAATTCTTCAGAGTAGTTCCTATGAATGGATTTGTCAAGCCTCGAATCGTAATTAGTAAATGTATCGAATTTGAATTTTGTCGGTATAATGCTCAGATAATCCGCAGTGACATTGTCAGTAGAATGAAACCACATGTCGAGTTCCTTCCTGTATGTCCTGAGGTCGAAATAGGATTAGGCATACCTCGTGACCCAATCCGTATCGTTGAAAAACAATCGAAAAAATATCTAGTTCAACCAAATACTGGCCGTGACGTCTCTGAAGATATGAAAAGATTTGCGGAGCGATTTCTTTCCAACCAAAAAGATATTGATGGTTTTCTCTTAAAATCCCAATCACCCTCCTGTGGAACACGTGACGTGAAGATTTACCCTGCAGTGATGCACTCAGCAGCGATACGACGAGAGGCGGGTTTTTTTGGAGAACATGTACTTAAGAATTTTACTTTTTTAGCAATCGAAGATGACATGCGTTTACACAATCCAGTTATACGAGAGCATTATTTTACGAAAATTTTTATGTTCGCTAGATTCCGCAAGATAAAACAAGTAGGATTATTACGCCCGCTACTTCGATTTCATACTGAAAATAAATTTTTACTTATGGCATACAGTCAAAAGGAGCTACGGAACCTTGGCAACATCCTTGCAAATCAAGATAAACAACCACTGCCAGGGGTCTTTTCAGAATACGAGCAACATCTTCATAATGCATTTTTCAAAGCACCGCGGTATACATCCCAAATCAACGTCCTCAATCACGTGTTTGGGTATGTCTCCCAGGATCTCAAAGAAACTGAAAAACAGTTCTATGCAGGGCTTTTACAAAAATTTCGTGGTGGTCAGATTCCTCTTAGTGTCATAATAAATCTTGTGAGGTCCTGGGCGATACGATTTAATCAACCATATCTTCTCCCGCAGACCTTTTTTGAACCATATCCTGATGAATTGTTCGATACTGAATCGATAAAAGCAAGTAATGTGAGAGATTTCTGGAAATGAAAATAGGCTATCCCTGCATCAACCGGTCTCTTAGCTGTAAAGGCAATCGGACATTCCGTTTAAAATCGTATTCAGAGGAAAGACTGCAGCAGACGATACAAAATAATCTTGATTGCTTATCTCGCATATTACATTTTAACCTTGATCATAAGTTGCTCTTTTTTAGGATCTCCTCTGATTTGATTCCGTTCGCGTCTCATCCCATTTGTACCTATCCCTGGCAGAAGAAATTTCAGAATCGATTTGAGGAACTTGGCCGGTTCATCATGAAAAATGATATGCGCATCTCGATGCATCCTGATCAGTTTGTCGTACTTAATACTCTCCAAGACATTGTCTTTAAACGCAGCGTCGCAGAGTTAGCATATCATACCGAGATTCTCGATTTAATGAAACTGGATGCAACTGCAAAAATTCAGCTTCATGTAGGCGGCGTGTACGGTGATAAAGTAAAAAGTATAGAACGTTTTGTTAAACGTTTTCAAACGTTAAACACCCCGCTCAAACGTAGACTTGTGGTTGAGAATGATGAAAAAAGCTACAGTATCCAGGATTGCCTCCGGATTCATAAAAAAATCAGAATCCCGATTCTCTTTGATTATTTTCATCATACTTTACTGAATGGTCAGGAGTCACTTACCTACGTGTTAGAAGCCTGTAAAAAAACCTGGGGGCGGAGAGACGGGATTCCGATGGTTGATTATAGTTCACAGAAACCTCATATAGTACGAGGTTCCCATGCAGAGCATCTCAATCCTACTGATTTTAAAGATTTTCTCCATTGCTCACGACCGTATGATTTCGATATCATGTTGGAAATTAAAGATAAAGAAAAAAGCGCGATACAGGCTCTCCAAATGATTGAAAATGACCCTTGTATAATCCGCTAGAGTTAAAGAGGGATGACCCATGAATAAAAAGGATAGGAAAAAACGAATACAACAATTAATTGAATCTCAACGGTTCGCTGTGATTGCAACCGAAAATAATAGAAAACCCTACATGAATCTTGTTGCGTTTGCTTCAACAGATGATTTAAGGGTTTTTATATTTTCAACGAAACAAGATACACAAAAATACCTGAATATCACTGAAAATAACAACATCGCTGTACTGATAGATAACCGTCAAAATACTCCCGCTGATCTTTCTAATGCAGTCGCAGTCACCGCATATGGAACTGCCTATGAGACCAAAAATCAGAAGAAAGAATATCAACAATTATTACTACGGAAACATCCTGATCTTGCTGCCTTTCTTGACGATCCTTCGTGTGTGCTTATCGAAATTCGTGTACGTAGCTATCAGGTTGTTGAACAATTCGAGAACGTCAATGTTGTTAAAATGACCGATAGGGAAAACTAATTTGTTTCAAAGAGGAGAAAACAGTAAAAAAACTAGAATTCTTCTATCAACCTGTCCTTTTTAAATAATGTCATCCTCTACTTTTTTTATTATCTTTCATTGAAATTTTCCCTTGTATTAGGGAACGTGGAGTTCATAGCCCCGACGAATCAAGGGAGTATTTATCAACGCACGAATGAAGTCTAGTGGAGGGAATTGTTCTTTGTATCCTAACACCGCAACGTAATCCCCACCTTTCTGGTACGGATCCCAATAAAAAACATAGTACGTTCCCCAGAGATAGAGCGTCTCATCAAATCCAGGGCCCCGATAGTATGATTTGCCCCCGAACGGCTCATAGAACTCCTCGCGGGGGCTCCCTGGTGGTGCGTCCTGTTTGACGATGACACCATAACCATGTGGTATCTCAAAAGGCAGGGTTTGGTTTGGGGGTGGAAGTCCTGGTCCTACTAACGCAAACCATGGAGTAAAATTCGCATAAAAACCACCACAGACCGGCACAATTACCTCAAGAAACACCCGCAATGGTTTATTTGTTATTGTAAAACTATAAACATCAATGTCGGTTGATGGGGTCACCCAGTCGGTTTGAAGCCAGGAATACACAGCGATTGATTGGGTAATTGATTTTCGAACTTGAAACGGTTTCTTAATAGTTGAGTCACGGCGTTCTAAATATGGTACGTGGGCAAGGGCTGAAGGAAGAAGGAAAAGAAAAACCAATAGGAAAGCCCACAAGGCTAACATAATTTTTTTCATATGATAAATGAAGAAAGACATCCTATTTAAATATTTTTTATCTTGCATTTAATGAAAAATCTTCCGGAAAGCAGATAAAGCCGTTCTGAAATATCAGATTGGAGTAATTGAGGGAGATTTGACCTATGTCTGAAATTAAAATTATGTGCCCAAAATGCCGCCATCAATTCACCACCAAGGGTGCCCCAAATGAAAAAATATATGTGACCTGCCCATCCTGTAAAACCTATGGCACGTTCACTATCCCTGCAGGCATTTGCGATCCAAATAAAATAGAATGTTTTACCGATACCGGTGATGCGCGTTTTAAGAAATTACGAATCTTTAATGCCGTTATGGGCGTTATCCATCTGATCCAAGGTTTCCTCATGCTCATATTGAGCAATGCATTTACCCTTCCTTTGACCTATACTCATCCAGAGTATAACGCTGTAACAAACACGATAAGCCCTGTGTCTGAAACCTTTTTTGATGTGCAGATTGGTCCCCTGGTCGCCTTATTCCTATTTTTGTCAGCAACCGCTCATATCCTGCTCTCAACTGTCCTTTACCCATGGTATGTAAAAAACTTAAAAAACCATATAAATCCTGCCCGGTGGTACGAATATTCTTTTAGCGCGTCATTGATGATTTTCCTTATCGCAATGCTTGTTACCATCTATGATATCGGAACATTGCTTGCGCTATTTACTTTAACAGCGGTTATGAACCTTATGGGTTTGATGATGGAACTGCATAACCAAACCACGACGAAAACAAACTGGACATCCTACAATATCGGATGTATCGCAGGCTTTATCCCCTGGGTCGTCATCTTCATCCCCCTGGTTACTGCAGGCTCCGTACCAGATTTTGTCATAGCGATATTCATTACAATCGCGGTGTTTTTCAATCTGTTTGCTGTGAACATGTTCCTCCAGTATAAAAAAATCGGAAAATGGAAAGAATATCTTTATGGGGAACGAATGTATATTGTTCTGAGTCTTGTCGCAAAATCAGCACTTGCCTGGCAGGTCTTTGCTGGGACGCTTCGACCAATGTAAAAATTCTCATCTCCTTTCTTTCATTTTTTAAAAAAATCATCTTTTGGTTTTATAAGTTACAGACTTCAGAACCATTTTCCGAACAAATCTGTATGGTGCATTCAATGATATTGTATTTCTTCAATAGATAATCGTTTATTTTCGAGATGACCTCTTCTTGTTTATCCTGAAGTTTAACCTGATTGAGTTGCACATGTGCTGAGAATACGAGCATATCTGGAGTAATCGACCAGAGATGAACGTTGTGAAGTTTCTGTATTTCTGAGAAATTCTCTTTGAGGTCATTAGATATCATATCAATATCAAGACCTTTTGGGGATGTCTCTAGGAGTATTCGGGTTGAGTCTTTTAGAACTCCCCATGCCCAGAATAGGATAATACCAGAGATACCAATACTGACTAATGGGTCGATAAACGTCCAACCTGTAGATATGATAACAAGAGCAGCAATCACGATCCCAATTGATGATATCGCATCAGCAAACATATGATAAAAAATACTTTTAATATTCAGATTTTCTTTATGCGCTCCTCTTAAAATGAGAATGCTTACGATATTTACTGCCAAGCCGACAAATGCGATAGATAGCATCTCCAGACCAAAGATTTCTATAGGATAAAGAAGACGCAGGATCGCTTCATACACGATGATGCCAACGATAACAAGCAGGAATAACCCATTGACGAACGCAGCTAAGACTTCAGCCCGGTACAATCCAAATGTCCGATGATGACACGGTGGCTTACGTGCGATAATGATTGCAACCAGGCCAATAATCAAAGCAAAGACATGCGTGAACATATGTCCAGCATCGCTTAACAACGCCACACTATTGGTAAGGTATCCTCCGATAAGTTCAACGACCATCACAATGAGAGTAATAGAAAGTGAAAGAACCAGCTTTTTTTGTTCAACATGACGATATTCAAAAAGATGCTCAGAAAAGGCTTTTTGTATTGAGTTATTTGTCATAGGAACTATCTTCTCTTCTTTACTGTTTTCTTTTTTCTTTATGAATGATATTTGTATCCTTTGAGTTACTTTTGATTGTTTGGACCGATTTGTATGGAAGGGTGAACCGGAATATATTCCCTGTTGTATCTTCGCGGTCTATCCAGATTTTTCCCCCATGGGAGAGAACAATACCCCGGGCAATGGCTAGCTTTAAGCCCAGGTCGCTTATCATTTGATCTTCTTTAGTCTGTCCTTGGTAGAACATATCAAAAATTTTCTTCTGTTTCTCTTGGGGTACCCTTCGCCCAGCGTCTTGTATTTCAAATAATAGGTCATCTGCTTCTGAATGAGCCCGTATTGCTATCATTGATTTTTCTGGAGATGAGACGATTGCATTATAGAGGAGGTTTGTTATCACCTGGTTCATCCGATTCTTGTCGATTGAAATGTCAGTGATCCCTTCGAGGATTTCATTTTGTATTGCAATTTGTTTTTTATCTGCCTCTTGTTGCATCCTCTCTACCACGTCAAGAACCAACGTTTTGATGTTTGTTTTCTCAAGAGTAAATTTCATCATTCCAGATTCAAGATGGGTGACATCAAGAGCATCTTGCATGAATCGATCCATCTGAGTTGCGTTTGATACAATAATATCAAGGCCTTTTCTCTGATCTTCGTTTATAGGACCAAGGCTGTTCATGAGTAATACCTCACTATATCCCTTGATAGTGGTTAATAATCCTCGAAGTGTATGGGTTGTGATGTCAAAGAAATCAGATTTCGCACGATTAAGTTTCTTTAACTTCACATTTTGCTGCTCTGTTTTCTTCTGAGTTTTTTGAAGTTTCTCCAGTTCGATGTGTAACTCTCCAATACTTCGTTTACACTCATTAAGTCTCTTTTTTAGTAGTGTGTTTTGTTTTGATATTTCAATGGTTCGCTCTTGGACCTCCTTCTCCAACCAATAATGTGCCTTGTGCAGTTCCCCCTCGATTTTTTTCCGTTCAGTGACATCCTCCATAGTCGTATTGATCGTAGTGACATCACCTGATTCATTAAAATTTAAGAAATCATTTATGACAAACACACGTGTTTGTCCGTTTTTTGTTTTATAGGTTCGTTCATGTCCACCCGTATATGGATTTTTACTTTTGATTTTCTCCTTGAAAGATGATTTTGCGATTTCTTGTTCATCATGCTGGATGTAGTTAAAAATCGATGTTCCAGTCACCTCTTCTTTCGTATATCCTAGCACTTGGCACCATTTTTCGTTCACATTCGTAATCGTTCCATCTGGCGATAACGTATGATAGGGAACTGGAGCTTTCTCATAGAGTTGTTTGAATTTCTCCTCTGATGTCCGTAAAGAATGCTCCATCTGTTTGTTTTGAGAGTTGTCCTTGATTATCCCAATAGATCCAATCGCATTTCCGATATGATCCTTAAGCACACTCAGAGAAAGGCTCACATCGATACATTTGTTATCTTTCCGTAACATTTTTGTTTCCAGATGGTACTGGATGCCTTTCTGTCTGATATTTTCTGATCGTATCTTCTTCCATTCCTCTGGAGGGTAGAGATACTTCACTGGTTTCATCATAAGATCTTCCCGGTTCATCCCAAGAAGTTTTTCTGTGTACGTATTCCAATGGACAATCCGTTCATTCTCATTCGTAAGCATGATAGCAACCGCGGAATTATCAAAGATAATCCTGTATTTTTCGATGGGATCTCCAATATCTATTGTGGGTATATCCTGTTGTTTGTGAGTCCGTAAAATAGTGAAAATAGATTCAAGAGGATCGTTTCCAGATCCTTCTGCTATTATTGTTTTTCGTTCAACTGCAGAGTAGCTTTGAAGCTTTCCTCGTCGTTCTTCTTCCCGTAATATTCGTATGATGTCATCCTCGCAATCGTTTTTCATATGCATCCTCCAGGTTTAAAAAACGATATGGTCACATTTGACCTACACTGGTCAGTAGCATAAAATGAATACATAATGCTCATATAGTGTCCCATCCGTGTTGTTATAAAAAAGTAAACATTTTTTGGTATAAAACTATTTGGCTAGATATTTTTATTCATATCACGGTCAGTACTAGCAGAGGAACATTTTGCGTTCAAGGGTGGTTGTTTTTTTTTAGGATAGTAATAAGTAAATTGATATTTCTTACAAATGAAGGAATCATTCCTTTTCCCATGATTTGTTTGAAAAATGCATTCACTTCGAGAAACACTTTGTTTTTTTCTAGGAGGAAGTAATTTCGGGATAAGACAAGATGAAATCACTTCAGAAAACCTTATATAGCGTATATCTTGTTAATGAATATAGGGGTATATATGAAGAAAGTAATGACAATAATCCTATTAGGTGTCTTACTTGTGAGTGGATTAACAGCAAGTAACGCCTCAAAGCCAGAATACAACACAGAGAAAAAAACTGAAACAATCACTTTATCTGAACTTACCATGGACGAAGCTGGCACGTATGCTTCCATTGCATTTCTTGAATCCACTTCCCAGCTGATGAATCCCGGTGAGCCAGTGATACCTCGGATCAACCGAGTCTATGTTCTTCCTTTCCAGTCAGAGGACATACGAGTCTCTATAGATTTTTCACAACCTATCACCTACCATCTTGGAAAATTACTGCGTCCCGCTCCAGAGCCACAGATAGATGGTATTCAGAAAAACACTCTAGTAACCCCTTTAGAAGAGATATATCAAAGTAATCAACTCTATCCAGCGGAGTCGTTTACCTATAAAACTCGTACAGGGCTTGATGGAGAACAACACGTAGTGTTCCTCTCCATTACCATTTACCCGGTTCGTTATTCACCTCTAGAAAACACCCTCCAGGTCAGCAAGGAGAGTACGATTTCAGTAACTTACGAACAACCCACCCAGCCAAAGCTATTCCCAAATGATTTTAATTTACTCATTATGGCTCCAGCTCAGTTTGAAGAGGCATTACAGCCTTTAGTAGAACATAAGAACGCCTTTGGGATGAACACAACATTTGTCACCCTTGAGACAGTCTATACTGAAATAACCACGGGTAGAGACGATGCAGAAAAGGTAAAATTCTACATCAAGAATGCGACAGAAGAGCTTGGAATAACGTATGTGCTCCTCGTTGGTGGTATGACCTATCAAAAGGAACAATGGCTTTTCCCGGTGAGATATACAAATAATCATGTTGGTGTTGGTTTTGAATTAGGGGTTCTGAGTGATTTGTACTTTGCTGACCTCTATAAGGATAATGGTACTGCGTTCGAAGATTGGGATAGCAATGGCAATGATATCTTCGCTGAGTTCACGTTAACGCAGAAAGATATCATTGATGGATCACCCGATGTCTATGTCGGTCGACTCCCCTGTAGAACTGTTAAAGAAGTACAACTCATCGTTGAAAAAATAATTAATTACGAGTCGAGCCCAGCTGCTGATGAATGGTTCAAACGTATGATTCTCATTGGTGGTGATACCTACCCAGAATCTGGTGGGGTAGGAGCATATGAGGCAGAACTTGATACAAACGTCTCCGCAAATTACATGACCGGGTTTGAATTCGAACGATTATGGGCATCAACTGGTACATTGACTGGCCAAAAAAGCGTTGAACAAGCAATTAATACTGGTGCTGGTTTTATCCATTGTGCAGGTCATGCGAACCCTTCGACACTTGTGACTCATCCTCCTTTGAATAAAACAGAAAAGATCACCATCCTTCGAATGTATAATATTCCACCGATGAATGCATTCTACGCACTCTTTTACCAGGGAAAAGGTCTTTCTGGTTTTATCCAATCACTTCGAGAACAATGGATGCCGCAGTTGTCGAATGGTGAAAAACAACCAATTGTGGTCGTCGGAGGCTGTCATAACAGTCAGTTCAACGTCACTCCCTTGAATATCCGTGAATATGGATTTGCTTATGCCTATGGATGGGGGATTCACGCTCCCAAATGTTGGAGCTGGTGGCTTACAGTAAAGGAGAATGGCGGTGCGATTGCTACAATGGGAAACACAGGTCTTGGAATGGGTGTGCCAGGGTTTGAATACCCCACTGGTCTTGACGGATGGCTTCTCCCACGGTTTTTCTACAACTATGGACAGCTCGGCAGACATCATGTCGGGGAAGCCCACAGCGCTGCCATCACCGATTATGTCAATGAATTTGACATCAACGTTGATGATGCGGATCGTCAGATGGTAGAACAGTGGATCCTTCTTGGAGACCCTAGTCTCATGATTGGAGGATATTCCTAAACCTCCTCTTCCTCCTTTTTTTTATTTTTTTTATGGAAATGTTAATACGACCCCTGTTTATCGTATCGAATGACTATGAGTCGTTTATATAACAAGCAACCTACCCGTTCAACAACATTTCTATATAATGATTTAATCTTCGAGAGTCATCCACAGGTCTATGAGCCTGCTGAGGATTCCTTTCTTCTTTTAAAGTCAATACAGATCCAGCCACAGGATGTCATCCTGGAACTTGGGACCGGATGTGGACTGATTGCCTTAGAATGTGCTCGAGTAGGAGCACACGTCGTCTGTACCGATATCAACCCATTTGCTGTTCAGTTGACCCGTCGAAATATTTCGCGGAACACACATCTTCTCCAAGGTCCTGTCGAAATACGACACGGTGATTTGTTTTCTGTTCTAGACAACCATGAACTATTCAATACTATCCTGTTTAACCCACCCTACCTCCCAACAACAACACAAGAGAAAATCGGAGGCTGGTTTGATATCGCAATAGATGGGGGTCCCGATGGTCTGAGAGTGATACGCCGATTTCTTGACAACGTCTCTTTCTATCTTTTACCGAAGGGGTCTGCGTATTTCGTATTTAGTTCTCTTTCGAAACGCCGCACACTAGAACACTATCTGAAAAAGCAACGATTGTCCGCTCGAATTGTTGCTCGTCATCTCTCAGATGATGAGGAACTTGATGTCTATTGTGTTACTCCGACAAATTAAAATCAGATGGTATCGTTACGTTATCTCATTAAAAGACTGTGACCATATGACCAGCGAGTACTACCCCTGGGGCGGTGAATTTACTGTGGGCGCATCAAACGGATGTGTCGCTGTTGTATTACTAAACATCCAGTACACTCCACCAGAGTCCGTCGCCATCTACGGTCGGTTGAAAACTGAAAATATCGGGATAGAAAAAATAATCGCCAACACCATATCAAACCCTGCTCTTCGTTTTCTCATTCTCTGTGGAGAGGATATCAGAGGGCATCGTTCCGGGTGTTCTCTTATCTCGCTACATAAAAACGGTATTGACCATAACCATCGAATCATTGATGCACCAGGA
Organism: Thermoplasmatota archaeon; assembly: GCA_016930995.1. The sequence goes on from JAFGFQ010000045.1 coordinate 11,769, forward strand.
GCTATCCCGTACATTGAAAATTTAAAGCAAGAGGCAATCATAAGATTCCAGCAACAACTTCAGGTTGTTGATTTAATCGGTCTAACAGATACAAAAAAAATCGAAGCAATTATCAACCAATACACAGCGAAAACACCATCATCCTTCGGAGAACCGTATATTGCAATACGACTGAAGCCACAGGCTACCATAAATCTCACAGACAACCGTGCGTTACATTCACGGATTGTGATTGATTATTTAGGAAAAGTACGGAAAAGAGGCGAGTAAATGTTTTCTTTTACAAAGGAACAAAAAGTATTCGACATCCAAGGTATATCATTCGGCGGACAACCAGGGATGTATCCTACGGTTCTATTTGGAGGTCTATTCTTCAAAGGAGAACCTGATTTTAATGATGCGAAAAGACATCTTCTCACTATTTCTGAACTCAGCACACACACGGGTACCCCTGTGATCCCTGATATCTTCATTCGAAAAATCGAATATGTCGCACCCATTCTCTCCTTTATAGAAAAAACAATTCCTAAGACACTACCGTTCTCTGTTGATATCATTGATCCATCAATAAAAATTGAGGTTTTGGCACAACTCGCAGATAAAAAGTTACTCAAGAGGACCATTTATAATTCCATTCATATTGGGAGCACCCAACAGGAACTGGAAGCATTGCGAAATCACACCCCTGAGATGGTCATTGTTGTCGCATTCAATCCAAAAGATAAATCACCTGACGGAAAAATAGAGGTTTTAGAAAACGGGGCGCATCTCACCGACAAAGGGCTTCTGGAAATTGTTCGTTCAATACCGGTTGAGAAAATCCTGGTTGATACCGCTGCTCTTGCTCCCGGTGAAAATAGCGGTGCGGCAATCGCTGCTATCCCGGTCATCAAAGAAGAATACGGTCTTCCAACCGGATGCGCTATTCATAACGTGGTGGAGAAATCACGGTGGTTGACCGATTATCCCCACGCAAAAAAAACCGTTGACGTCTCCTCGAATTCATCCATATCGCTCTTCGGGGGAGACTTTGCGATTTTTGGTCCGATTGAAAACGCTGATCTGGTGGTGCCACTGATGAGTTGGCATGATATCCTTATTTCCGAATATACTGAGAATTATTTTGGCGTAAACCCGGTCGTATCGCATCCTCGGAGGATACTTGTGAAATGAGGCACATGGTGAAGACCAGCGTTATCGGATCATACCCGGTCCAGCTCAATACCATGGAGTTCATGAATGACTATTTCTCTGGAAAAGAGACATCCTGGGAACACCATATACAGCAGGCAATCCATGACATGGTTACCGCTGGAATCTCTTATGTCTCAGATGGACAAACCCGGGATCCCTTTATCCAACTCTTCACTCGGCACCTTAGGGGATGTAGGGTTCGACAGCGAACAGAAGTTGTAGGACCTGTGCAGTATGGTCATCCTATCATTGTCCCTGATCAAATAATCGCGACACAATACCTCCCAAGGGAGGTTGGACTTATCGGGATTCTCACCGGACCATTTACCCTGATGAAATCCTCTATCGACACATTTTATCATGATGAAAAACAATTATGCTTTGATTTTGCTGCTGCCCTTCATAAAGAAGCAGAACTCCTGCAGGACCATGTTGACTTCATCAGTATCGACGAACCATTCTTTTCCAATGAACTGCCCGAGTATGCACAAGAACTGATTGGTATAATGACAACCGGATTGTCATGTCCGACTCGTCTGCATGTCTGTGGTGATGTGTCTAGAATCGTCCCTCAACTGGCTGACCTGCCTGTGGACATCCTTTCCCATGAGTTTAAAGCATCATCACATCTCTTTGATGTGTTCTACCAATACTCTTGTTCAAAAAAAATGTGTATCGGGGCTGTTCGATCTGATGATACTACCATTGAATCTGTTGATGAAATTGTTCAACATGTTCATAAAGCATTGGATATCTTTGGGGAGAATGTTGTGCAGATCGCCCCTGATTGTGGTCAGCGTCTCCTCCCTCGAGAAATTGCATTCAAAAAATTACAGCATCTTGCAGTTGCAGGAGGACTTATCAATGGCCGATAGGGAAGTCCCTTTGGTTAAAGCAAAAAAAACCATGGAAAAAGACGTCAAATTGGATCCACAAGGGTTCATTGTCATCGAAGTCCATCCCCGGGAGATCCGAGTTGAATACTATTCGAATGTCTACAAAGAAAACCGGATCGTCTCTGGTCGTCTGGAGAAGGTTTTTATCGGAACCACAGCCGATGCCCTTTCTGATACCATCGCTCAGCATGTTCCTTTTTTACGACCAGAGCATTATCTGTATCTTGGTCGTGAGTTACAGAAAGCACAAATAGCCTTGGAACAAAAGAAGAAATATGTGCAGGGCGGCTGTTAACCTCTGATTATTTTTTCCTCATGTCGTATTATTTTCTTTTTCCGTTGAATCAACTGGACTTTTTTCTTTAGGGATTCCATGTCCCTTTTATCCATTTTTTGTTTTGTATGAAAATATTTTTTATCCCGGGGTGGTTGGTAGGCGGATCGCATGATCCAGACATCCTTTTTTGTAAAATGATAGGAACACTATGAATAAAAAATAGGTGGTTTATTTACATTTCTCTAGAAAACCCTCGGTATCGAGGAGGAATTCTGTTTTTCCGTTCTGCCATTTTTTTACCACATTTTTTAATATGATCCTGTCCCCGGTTTTATACGATTGGATTTCTTTGACGTGGTCGTCCCATAGGATTACTTCTCTTTTGATGTTCTGATTCTTAATCGTAATCGTTGTGACAAAACCGATGTCCCCATTGTCCTTAAAAAATGCCTTTGTTGACTCTTTATGAAGTAAAACCCCGGTAATCTCCTCCCCATGGTTTTGTTCCTTTTGCATTGAAAGGTCCACGGGTTCGACCTCTAAAAGCCCCCATCGCCCCAGATTGATTTCTATTCCACCCGTGTACCCCTGTTTGGTGTACCCGTTGATGATTTTTAACCATGTCCCTTGTTGTATTTCTTTGTTTTTTATATATTCGATATCCCCGTTCCAAAGCACGAGGCGGCAGGTGGCGCTCTCATCTGTTATCTCAAGGTTGATGACCTTCCCTGCAGACCCATTTTTTCTTTTAAAAGTCCTCGAATCGGAGATATTTAAAACCCGTCCGATGACTGTATAATCGCCATTTGTTGCAAGGTCGCAAATTTTTGTGACACTTTGTTTATTCTGCCCAAGTTCATCAACCAATAAAAAAGCTAAAGTATCCTTGTCAATGAGCTCCTCGTATTTCTTGTATCGTGTTTGTATTTCTTTTTCAATCTCTTTTTTTGATTTTATATCAGCGATGAGTTCGATAAGTTCTGTTTTGTTCTTATGCATCCACGACGAAAGTAGGTATGTATTTTTCTTACTTATACTCTCCTATGATTCTCTAAAAAGGAAGGGGTGGTAGTTGGGATTGCAAGTAGGTAGAGATAGGATGTAAGTCACAGAGAACTCTTATGTTGACCGAATTGTTTTTTGTTGATTTTTCCACGGATATGTTGTTTTTTCGTCATAATAGTCTTTCTTTTTTTTCTTGTGATAACGATACTGCTGTTTATTATCCCATTTCCCTCCATATTCTTTCTGTCGGTATTGTTTCATCTCTTCACCTCGCTTTCCGTTCTCCTCTTGGTAGAACGCATGTTGGATTCTCTGACTAATGGTTTATATATTTACTCTGTGAAAATGTCAAAACGCAAAAAACAAAGGGTCAAAAATCGTGTAAAAATATATAAATAGATTTTCTTTTATATAATGGTTTGAGGATCGATACTATGAAAAACAACAAATGTATTGGCGTCGTAATTATTGGTATTCTGCTTTTTTCACTCCTGTTTGCGGGTTGTGTCACACCACAACAGTTGATGATTCCCATGCGGGATAATGTACGACTTGCGACGGATGTCTATGTCAAAACACAAACTCAGCCACATGGTGCGATACTTATCCGAACACCGTATAATAAAAATTTGCTTTTACTCATTGGGATGAACTGGGCGAAGAATGGTTGGCCGACGGTCATTCAAGATATGCGAGGAAGATTCGGTTCAGAGGGGAATGACACGGTTTTTAGAAACGAGCAGACCGATGGTCCAGATACACTTATGTGGATAGCAGACCAAACATGGTCGAATGGCAAGGTCGCAACCTTTGGCGGCTCAGCGTTGGGAATAACCCAGTACCTCACTGCTGGTGCCAACCCGTCGCAGCTTGCTTGCCAATACATCCAGGTAGCAACCCCGAACCTCTACAAACATGCGATGTATCCTGGTGGAGAATTCAGAAAAAACATGGTCGAAGGATGGTTAAAAGGACAAGGGAGCGAAGAGATACTTCCGGAACTCTGGGCTCATGAAAACTATACGATGGAGTATTGGACCAATGTGTCATTGGATGATAACTGGCAGGATGTCAACATCCCTGCAATCCATATCGGTGGATGGTATGATATCTTCACGCAAGGAACCATCGATGGGTTTTGCGGATATCAATATCATGGTGGTCCAGACGCTCAAGGGAAATCCAAGTTAATCATGGGACCCTGGACTCATGGAGGGGCAGGAGGTACTAAGCAGGGCGAGCTAACGTATCCTGCAAATTCGATTGATACCTTCTCTCAAACCCTCTTTTGGAAAATGGTGGATCAATACACGATGGGCATACCAACTGATTTTGACGCAACACCCGCGGTCAGCTATTATGTGATGGGTGATGTCGATAATGCATCTGCCCCAGGAAATGAATGGCGGTTTGCTAATGGCTGGCCTCTTGCTTCGGTTGAACGTATGTGGTATCTTCAACCAGATGGAAGTCTTCAGACTACGATGCCAACAGGAACCATGCAGTTCACCTACACCTACGATCCAGATGACCCGGTTCCAACCCTTGGTGGGGGAAATCTTCTGCTTCCTGCAGGACCGTTTGATCAGCGACCTGTGGAAAATCGCTCTGATGTGCTCATTTTCACAAGCCCTGTATTACAACAACCCTATGAGGCAACAGGGGCGATTACTGCACGATTGTTTGTTTCTTCTGACTGCCCTGACACGGATTTTACCGTGAAACTTACTGATGTCTACCCAGATGGACGTTCGATGTTAATCATAGATGGTATTCTCCGGATGAGAAATAGGAACGGAACGGATCATTGGGAACTGATGGTGCCGGGAACAATCTATCAGGTGGATGTTGACCTCTGGAGCACGTCGTATGTCTGGAACACGGGTCATCAGATTCGCGTGGATATCTCTTCTTCAAACTATCCCCGTTTTCTTAACAATCCGAACACAGCGGATGGCATTTATCAGAACAACACCTCTGTTATTTCCCAGAATGTTCTCTATGTTGACAGCCTTCATCCCTCTTGTCTAATACTCCCTGAGATACCGATCAATACCACAACAAATCCTCACCAGGACTGGATTTCTCCGTTGCAGCACTATCGAAGTACCGATGATTCTGCGTTGCGTCTTTTCCCAAAAAAACTTCATAGCATTCTTGAGCGCTTTGTAGATAAGCATCCACTCAGTCAGTATCGTTCATTTTTAATGATTTGATAGTAAAAATATTCACCAGTCCGTTACGTGATACTATCTGTATTTTCGTAATGCTTATATGATAAAAGCAGATATGCATATGCAAGTACATATGCATAAGGATGGGATGAACCTCAGAAAATTACTGCTAGTGATAGGTGGCATGCTGCTTATTACAAACTCTTTGCATTTTTTTTCTCCCTCTCCTATATGTAGGGCAGATACTCCGCCAACCCTCTATGTCGGACGAGGAGAAAACTACTTCAGCATCCAAGATGCACTTGATGATGCGGCAGACGGCTATAGAATTTTTGTGTATAATGGAACCTACTACGAAAACCTGGTCATTAATCATCGGATCGACTTATTTGGAGAAGATCAGAGCATCACTATCATAAACGGAAACAAAACAAGCACGGTAATTACGGTAAATGCGAACAATGTAAACATCAGTCATTTCACGATAACAAACGGGAGCGCTACAGAGGGTGCAAGCGTTATCGAAGTCAATGGCGATAATTCAATAATCACGGATAATATCATTTCAAACGGGTATCATGGGATTCATCTAGATACCTCGGATAATCATCTTGTGTATGATAACATCATCCATAATAATTCTGGTGATGGAATCAGACTGTATCGCTCTTATAATAATGTGAACATCAGTTACAATACCATCATAAACAACAGGAACGGTCTCTACCTGTATGCATCTGATGGAAATAACATTTATAACAACGAAATGCAGAACAATAATCAAAGCGGGATTTTCCTGAATAGTAGCTGCCAATATAATATCGTCAGAAACAACAATGCGTCTAAGAATATGAAACATGGTATCTATTTGAACGATTACAGCGATTATCAAGCAATTTCCTATAATCAGATTTTTTATAATAAAAACTCAGGATTGGTTTTAGAAAACTGCAGCATGAACTTTGATATCAACGGCAATACAGTCATAGGCAATGTCAACTACGGAATGATGATTGTTGGTTCCATGAACAACATCAGCAATAACATTATATCCTCCAATAAAAAAGACGGACTCTACCTCTCGGCTGATGACAACAATATGGTATATAGGAACATCATGAGTTATAACACCATGGCGGGTATTCGATTGTATAATTCCACCTATGACTACATTCGTAACAATGAAATCTGCTATAACGCTGATTGTGGGGCGTACCTAGATTTTTTCACTATTAACAACGTGATATACAATAACTACTTCCATGATAATACACGAAACGCTATGGATAAAAGTATCAACCGCAACAAATGGAATATCACAAAAACAAATGGAATTAACGTCATCAAAGGAACCTCTCTTTGCGGTAACTATTGGGATGACTATGATGAATCAGCTGAAGGGGTCATCGACGTTGACGTCGATGGAGTTGCAGACAATCCATACACAATCTATGCAATAAATTCAGATAAAGGACCATTGCTAGACACAATAAAACCCCAAATAGGCATCCCCAGTAGCTCACCTGTTTCGCAGACATTAGGGAAATACACAAATCTTTCTGTTCTTATCACGGACAATACAAAAATTACAGCAGCCTTCGTCAACATCACAGGACCTGATGGGCAATACTACAATGTCAGTATCACAGAGAATATGACAGGAAACATCTACTCATATTATAGAAAATTTTCAACGACCGGTAACTACACCTACCATATAGATGCAAAGGACCCACGAAATTGGAATTCGTCGATAAATCAAACATTTTCCATTCAACCAGGGGAAAAACCAACGATAAAAGACAATTCACCTACGACAGGAAAACCATCAAAAAAATTCACCTTCAACGCAACCGTGACATCCAAAGATGCGTTATCATCGGATCTTGAGGTCTCTGTCGTATGGAACCATGGGAGCATTGGTAATAATTCAACTATGCTGATTTCCCGTGGAAATTATTTTGTTGCAACGGTGACACTTGGACATAGCATTGAAAACCTCACCTATCATTATTATGCAACTGACAAATGGGGTAATAATGCTGTCTCGGAAACAAAAAAAATAAAAATCCTCGATACAGAACCGCCGGTGATTTCTATCAACCGGTATGGGCGTTCCTATGAGAATCTCCTGAATAGTTACACAATCGGTGCGACGATTACCGATGACTCTCTCGTATCAACAGTCACCCTTGAATATTGGTACAACAGCAGTAATATAATGACCGCCAGAATGGAATCAATGGGGAGTAATTATTATAAAAAAGTTATCATCCTTGATGAGTCTCCTTCCAAACTGTTTTGTATCATTAATGCGACTGATGTCGCAGGAAATTCAAAAGATACAAAAAATCCAACAGCACATCATGGTGGGCCCTATAATGGGTTTGTATTACAGACTATTAAACTTAATGGCTCTAGAAGCGTTGATCTTGATGGGACAATTACCAATTATACATGGGATTTCGGTGATGGTACGACTGGGGTTGGTGACATTGTGTACCATACGTACTTTTCAAGTGGTACATACACTGTAACGTTAACCGTTACAGATGACCAAGGTAGAAACGGGACAAACCAGACGAGCGTGACTATCCTGCCTTTCACACAACACACGATACCACTTGACCAACTCGATCTTATTAACACCAGATATAATCTCGATCTTACCGAGCAATTCTTCTGCTACGACTCTGATGGTGATGGGGTTTTTGATATATTTGTTGACCCTGCAAATGAACTCAGTGCAGTTCATGAGAAATCCGTAAACTTCAACGGGAACATCCTTTTTTTAGTATCAATCGGTGCAGATTTTGTCCCAGAGTTCTTCTGGGATACTACAAATGATCTAATTTTACCGATTGTCCATACCATCGGTGTTGTTCAAAACAAGGTAGTTGATGATGAAACTGAACAGGCAAAATTATATGTGACTGTTCAGAAAGAGCAGTGGATTTATATCGAAATCGACGACCAATACCCTGATGCATCGGTCATCATTACGACGGCTGGTCGAACAATTTCGGCTGATAAAATATGGAGGAAAAACCAGAAGATTTATGTCTTTGATGATCCAGAAACTTACTATGAGTTTATGTTTTATAATATCTATCCTGCTGTTTCTGCTGTATTTTCACCAACCGATGGAGGACTAATCAACAGCGAACATCCGACAATTAAAATTACCTATAATGTCCCTGTGACTATTATCACTGCGACCTTTGATGCGTTCAATGTTCAATCCCAGTTGGTCCGCTTGGATGAGAAAAATTATTTGTATACACCACCGGGATATCTTGAAAATGGTACTTATTCATTTGATATACATGCGCAAGCTGTGCTGGGGAAAGGATTTCTTTCCTCGTCGGTTGTGTATTTTTATTTTTCCTACGAAACCCCTCCTCAAAAAAGCTTTTTAGAGCAGAACGGTCTTTGGATCATGATTGGCGTATTAATCGGAACTCTCGGAGGATTATTGCTACTATTCAAAGTAAAAAACATTACTATCGATGGATTTATCTATCTACGAAATAGGAAGATTGTCCCTTTCTTCAAATCGATTATCTTTGGACCGGTAAGCATACAAATCCCTCATGAGCATCTCAGCAAAGCCGAATTCTATGTTGATGGCACATTAAAAGATGAAATAACATCGTTTCCCGTATTCTGGCAATGGAATGAAAAAGCGTTTTTGAAGCACACACTTGAAACACGGGTGTACGACAATGACGGAAATAGCATTTCAAGCGGGGAAATGGAATTCTATATTTTTAATCTTTCAAAAGGAAAATAATTCTATAGAATTTGCTCCTCTTTTTTTGTATGGTCTTTTTCAGAAAGCAGTGTCAACCCCTCCTCAGTTAGTTCGATTTCATTGAATGATACATAATGAAGGAGTTCACTCTGAAGTAGTTTCCGGACGATTTGCTCAAATTCAATTTTTGAAACATGTAAAACCACTGAAGCTGTCTCTGCGTCCATATCCCGTGATTGCAGCATTTTCAAAAGCTGTATTTCTTTCTCGGTTAGAGAAAGCTGCTGTCCATATTCACTCGATGGGTCTTCGTATTCCTGGGTGAGGTTTGTCACATAACTCTCAATAATGGTATCCAGATTCAACCGATCAAGCTCTTTTCCTTCTTTGCTGTATAAAACACAGGTTTTCTGTAAGGGGTCATATTTCCAGGATCCTACGTTTTTCCAGCTGTACCCAAGAAGGCTGACATCATCATGGTGTTCCATCGCTGAGGTAGCTCTCTTAATTTGAGCCTGTTGTTTTTTCTTCCGATGTTGCCTATGCATATACCGTTGCTCTGTTTGCAGGAGTGCAAGGTCAACTCCATAGTTCCGCAACTCTGCTATGATTTCTTCTCCAGCTTGTTCTTTTAATTCTTTTATGAAGAATAACCCGGTTTTTCCGACTAAATCCATGTAAACGATTCGGATTATCGCCTCAATTGCAGTCCCAATTCTTGGTGAATCAACAGTATCTATGTCGTTTGAGATGTTTATGATTATTTCTGAGTTGGTAAACTCAGGATTTTCGATGTTAACGTATTTAAGAAAATCGTAGTTTTGTTCCAGTGTTTTAATGATGGCACCTATGACTGTTGCAGCAAAAGTTTGGGACGTCCGTCTACTTGCGACATAATATAATGTACGCAGTATGCCTCCAATTACTTCCGAATTCTTCAAATTCGCCATAGAGACTCACGTTTCGAAATCAACTATCATTTTATAGACATATGGAAGTTGTATGATAAATCTACTTCCTTTTCCAACCTCACTTTCCACCCAGATTGACCCGTTATGTTTTTTTATTATTTCTTTGGAAATGAACAAGCCCAACCCTGTGCCCTCATTGTTACGATCCTCACCGGTGTATGCTTGATAGAATTTTGTAAAAATTTTCTTCAGTTCATCCTTTGAAATCCCAATTCCTGTATCAACGACAGCGATTTGAATATAGTTGTTGTTCTTTTCTGCCTCTACCCCAATATAACCACAATCGGTGAATTTCAATGCATTACCGATGAGATTTTTCATTACTTGTGATAAACGATTTTTATCACCAATAATATGTGGGAGTTGTGTTTGGATATTGACATGAAATTCAAGTTTTTTATTCATAATCGCTGGTCGCATATCCTCAACAATTTCATTAAGGAACTCGGCTGGGTCAATTTTCTCCATATCAAATCGCATCGTGTCACTATCGAGTCGAGCAACATCAAGGATATCATTGACGAGTTTCAGGAGTCGTTCCGCGTTCCGTAGACTAATTTTTGCCCAATTCTTTATTTTTTCGTTACTCTCATTATCATGGATGATAAGATCCAAATATCCTTTGATTGGAGTAACTGGCGAACGTAGCTCATGAGCCGCGATATTCATAAACTCTGTCTTCAGACGTTCATTTTTCTTCAATACGTCTTCTATCTCTCTTCGTTGTGTGATATCACGGACCGTGCAGACAACACCACCAAATTCCGTCTGTTTGGTCAGAGGTGCAATGTTTACTTCGATGGGGATAATATCACAATTACCAGAGACTAGCTCTAACTCAACATTCTCTATTTTATCATTCTTCTTTCGAACATCTATAAAAATTTGCTGGAAGAAATAGACGGAATCCTCAAGGAGATATTTTCGAAACGGTGTCGCAAGAATTTGACTCTTTCGCCGTCCACATAATTTTTCAAAGGACGGATTGACATACGTTAAACGCCCAAGTGAATCTGTTGTAAACACTCCATCTGCTGACGTTTCAGCAAGGATACGATAATTCTCCTCTGATTTTACGAGCTGTTCCCATATCTTTTTTCGATCTGTAATGTCTTCAAGTGTACCAACAATATACACCGGTTCATTTTTCTCATCGAAAATCGTAGAGCATGTATCACGAATCCATCGGTACCCTCTTTTTTTATGTTTAAAGCGATACTCAATTGATTGAATAGCATTTTCCTTCTGTTGCTGTTCTGACATCGTTTTCCGATGCTGGGTCCAACGTGGGTAGTCCTCAGGATGAATGAAACTATCAATTTTTTTCAAGGGAAATGAAATCAATTCTTCAGGAGAGTATCCAACGATTTTGACTGAAGATGGACTGATATAGTCGTAGGTTTCCTTTATAATATTGAACTGATACATCATATCAAGTGAATTCTGCAAAACCACCTCGAATCGTTTTTCGTTTTCGTTTAATGCGTTTATGACTTTTTGATTTTGTGTTTTCATACCATAGGAGAAAATAATTCCGATAGGATTGTTACCATCGCCTTTTATCAAATTCGCAGAAAGTTGCACCTGAAATACTGATTTATCTTTGCGGATGCCAGTGAGATTACCAATCCAGTTACCATTTGTATTGAGTGCATCCATTACTTCATTAAATTGGTCTTTCATTTTCCAGAACTGAACCATCGGTTTGCCAATTATCTCATCAGGGGTTGCATACCCCCACATGCGAAGAAAAGACTCATTGGCATAGGTTAAATTTCCTTCAAGGTTCATGAAAGCGATTGCATTTACACTAGATGCAATTGCGTTATCTTTCCTTCTTAGGGCTCCCTCAGTGTATTTACGTTTAAAACTATCAGAGAGTATGACCAGATGAGCGAGTGTGTCTCCCGTGTCATTTACTACGGGAGATACTTCAGCACGCACAAGACGCTTTTCTCCTTGTTTCGTCAGAACATTTATCTCAAGAGAAGTGATTTTTTTATTCAATTTTTTTCTTGAAAATGCCTTTTTTATATTTTTTTGTGACTCTTTAGTAAGAAACGATGCATTCAATAAATTCATCTCATGTATTTCGTTTAGTGAATAGCCGGTGCGTTCAGCGACTCGTGCGTTTGTATCAACAATCATACCATTTGTATCAACGAGAAGGATACATTGGGGAAACATGTTAAACATACGACGATAGCTGTTCTCTTTTTCCAACAATAACTCTTCTGTTTTTTTCATTTCAGTTATATCTTTTAAAATCACCAACACTGCATGAGTACGAGATGACGATGCCTCCTGCACGGGGCTTATTGTCCGTATATGCCATTGATCATTTTCACATTGCACGTCTCTGATAGGCAGACCATGTTCAAATACCCAGGAAAGCTTCTTTCTAAATTCCTCTGTTTCTTGGGTAGAATGAAATCCCTGATATTTTTTCCCTAGGATTTCTTCGCGAGAACAACCCAGTTTTGACAGGTAAGTATTGTTCACCATAAGGTATTGATCATTCGAGTCTAATAAGAACATTGAATCATCTGTATACTGAATTATTGAATCGAGGTATTGCTCTGCTTGTTTTTGTTCAGAGATGTCTTTGATAATGTAGACGAACCCAAGGTGTTTTCTATCATTATTTTTTACATAATGAAGGGTTGCTTCAACGTCTAATTCCCGATTGTCCTTGGCAAGAATCTTTGTTACTAATTGATTATCACATGTTGATTGCTCGTCCAATTTTCGTTCGATACGTAACCATTCGTCTGTGGAATGCAGCGATGCTAAAGATTGTAAATAAAGATCCACCTTTGATTTTTTCAATAGATGCTCGGTATACGCATTCCATGAGATAATCCTTTTTTCTGGGTCAAGAACAAGAATGGCAAGCGGACTTGTCTTAAAGACTGTTCGATAGATGCTGTCAAGATATTCTTGATTTAAGCTGGTTGGTTGTGTTTGCTGGGATTCGAAAAGCATCAGAGTATCATTTGATGCAATAGTGGTGCTCCTGGTTGATTTTTTTTCCTGCTCTCTATCATCAGAGCATGATTTTGTCTCTGAATTTCTCAATCGTTCTTCTTCCCGTAATATACGTACGATTTCGGGTTCGCTTGTCATGATCCTCTTCCTAGGAGTATTTTTTTGTTTCTATTGCATCCCATTTTTGCATCCCAGATGTAATAGAGAATCCTCAATCACGTTTACGTTTTTAATATTTTATCTACTCTTTGCAAGAGTGTTTCTTTGTCAAACGGTTTCATGATATAATCTGCTAATCCTTCGTCAATTAATACCTGCTTTCGTTTATCAGATATATCTAAGACACTCATAAACGCAACTTTGATGTCTTTGTTTTTCTTTTTAATACGATTGAAAACGTCCCAACCGCTCATCCCAGGCATCATGATATCTAGAAGGACCAGATCGACTTTTTCTTTTTCAAGTCGTCGTAATGCTTCCTCGCCACTATACGATGGTACAACCGTGTAGCCACCTAATTCTAAGACGGTTCTTGTTAAATCAACAATATCTGGTTCGTTGTCGACAACCATGATTTTTTTCATGTCACAGTCTCCTCATCCAGTTTTGTAAGAATACTATTACTATAAGAAGATATCGTAAAATGTTTATTATAATTATTCTTTTTTTCATCCTGATATTTCCGCTTAGTGTCAGAAAAAGAAAAGTATAAATTCTCATTATTGATATGATATTTAAAATATCTTGCTGGGTGCACTATGAAGAAAAACGAAAATATCTTTGTTTCTCTTGAAATACAAAAGGATATGGAAACGAAGGGATTGTTTTTAAGTGTTCAATTTGATAGAAACGCCCCTAATTTTTTCCAAGAAAACGAGACTATTACATGGCTTCCTACCAATGATGAGCTTCATTTTCTCAACGAGGCCTTTGATCTTATTGGTACTACTACCCTTCAAATGAAGACGATTGAAGAAACACCTGAGGCCGACAACTCATCCGGAATTGAATCAACTGATTATTCTCATCGTTCCTCCGAAATCCGCATAGCTCCATTGCCTAACGATTTAACACTCGAGGTAGATGAAGAAGCTGAATCATCTCGTGTAAGAAATAGGGATGATGAAGAAAAAATTTTTATCCAAGCAGATGAGAAAAAAATTGACGAAATATTAAAACGAAAAAAACATGCCGTACGACAAAAAAATAATGATGATTCGGAAGATAAAGCACTCGTTGAAAGGATGTTGAAACAAAAAAAGAAAAAATAAATACCTACTAGATTTTTTCTTATTTAAATAATAATTTTATCAGATATATTATATTCCTTACAATATTTTGAGAGAGTATCATTCAATTGTTGAATGTATTTGGAACCTGGGCTGAAATTATTCTCATACAAGGTATCATATTTTGACAGGAGGTGCGGATAGTGTATTTTTATTAGATTTCTTACATACTGTTTTTGATCTCCTTTCAATTCTAAGTATTTATGTAGCACATATCGTGCCTCCACCTTCTGCGCTGCTGAAACGAGATTCTCTAATTCGATTTCAGTAATATATGGTAAGATCGGAATCACCGCAATCCCTGCATTGATATCCTGCTTTCGCAACTCCTTGATAGTTCTCAGCCGGTCTACCGGAGATGGAACAGCAGGTTCGAAGATTTGAACAACGTGATTATCAAGGGAAGAAATGCTTATTGTCACCAGACAGTCGAGATCAGCAATCAAATCAACATCCCGGAGAACTAAGGGAGATTTTGTTAAAATGTGGCATGAGTAATTATTTTTTTTCAAGGTTTCAAGGATGGACCTTGTGAGATTAAATTTCTTTTCAGCATTCTGATAAGGATCGTACACAGATCCGATAATAACCCTTCCTTTTTTCATTAACTGTAATTCTTTTTTTAAAACCTCAATACTATTTTTTTTCACATACACAGTTTTTTCAAAGGAAGAATCGCAATATTGACATCCAAACTCACAATTTTCATATGGATCAACACAGAATGTTCCATGAAAAAGATTATCTTTTTTTGTAATTTTTTTTATCAGGGAGTCGCAGTTGAAGAGCCTGTAATCCATTCACATCTCCTCTGGGGCAGAGATACCTAACAGTTCCAGAGCGTTACGAAGCACAATTGTTGTTGCGTTTACAAGTGCAAGTCGCGAGGAGCGAAGTTGCGCTTTTTCCTCAGAGAGTACAGGACAATCCCTGTAGAATTGATTAAAAACCGAAGCCACCTCAAATAAATAGTTCGCAATAACATGTGGTTTACAATTCTGACATGCATCTTCGATGACAAGTGGAAAACGTGCGAGTTTTTTAACAAGAGCAATCTCTGAAACATGTGTTAAAAGCGTAGACTCAAAGTTAAGATCCTTGTTTGTAGCCTTTGAAAGAATGCTGGACGCTCTTGCGTGGGCGTACTGAACGAAGGGGACTGCGTTTCCTTCAAAATTCAATGCATCTTCCCAGGTAAAAACAATGTCTTTTTCTGGTTGAACCTTTATAATATTGTAACGTAAAGAACCAATGCCGATAAGTTCTGCTATCGTCCTCATCTGTTGTTCTGTGAGTTCCTCAGATCTTCTTTTTTTTACTTCCTCATAGGCATGTTCAATGCATTCATCAATCAATTCATCGAGATACACAACACGACCTCGACGTGTTGACATTTTACCTCCTGGGAGTGACACAAACGCGTAGAACACGATTTTTGGGAGAATCTTGGTATGGAGAAGTTCTAAAGCGACCCTAACTTGTTTTGCTTCCAGTTTATGATCTTCCCCAAGGACATTTATCAAGATATCTGCTTGATTTGCCTTCCATTGATGATACGCGATATCTCTTGTTGCGTATAAGGTTGTGCTATCACTTCGTAAGAAGAAAAATTTTGTGTTTCTTCCATGAATCCCAAAGGGTTCCATATCTATATACAATGCAGAATCCTGCTCACGACAGTAGGATGTCTGTTTTAGCTCGTTTACCACACGGTCAACACTTTTATCATACATAAATGTCGACTCGGGTATATACGTATCAATGTGAACGTTAATTCGTTTGAGACTTTGTTTTATTCCTTCAAGTACTGGCTCGTAGGCAGCTTGAATCATTTTAATGGTATTATGAGTACCTTTCTCTAATTGTTTAACGATTTTACCTATCTGTTCAGCGATGGCTCCATTGGACTCTAATTGCTCATTTGCTAACTGATAAAATCCAACCATTTGATGATCAGCCTTGTTGTAATCTGAGGGAGGTATTTTTTTTTGTTCGATATTATTTATACCCCATGCAAGAATTGCTACTTGCTTTCCCATATCGTCAAGATAGAACTGTGATTCAACAGTATATCCAGCTGCTTTATAGATGCGTACGAGGGTATCTCCGATGATGGGATTTCGTGCTCGTCCTACATGCAAGGGACCATTTGGATTTGCTGAGGTATGTTCAATGATGACTTTTTTTTCCTTCTTTTCCAAATGTCCATAGGTCTCATTTTTTTCTAAAATTGACTGGAGCGTAGCTGATGTAAGATAGGTAGTGTTGATATGGAAATTGACGTATCCGCCCTGTGACTCGATTTTCGAAACCCATTTTGTCTTTTTCAGCTTCTTTTCTATCTGTTTTGCAATGTCATTAGGTGATTTTTTTAGAATTGGTGCTAGTTGAAAACACGGAAATGCAAAATCCCCCATGTGTTCAGGAGGTATTTCGAGTTGAATTTCATAGGCGCTCGTGTAGTGTGCTATTGTTGTGTGTAATTCTGTTAGAATTTCTTTCTTACACTCTTCAAGGGGATACATCATCATTTGTGGGAATTATCAAGGTGTTATAAGGCTTTGTTCTTTCTTTTGCTCTTTTTTTTAAAAATGATTTATGAAATCAAAGGATTTGAACAGAAGAAATCCAATTTTTTTTTAAAAAAGGCAATATCGTATTTATAAACAAAAATTTTTTTCGAGGGTTTTTCATATTTCGTTGCATCGATAAAAAAAATCATCAATATTTATATGGTATGAACGTATTTCCAAATCTCAGTTGGGATGGGCTCGTATGGCAAAAACAATTGCACTCAAATTGAAGAGAGAGGAGGAATACATTATTGCACAATTCAATAAACAAGGGATAACAAATAGCGAGCTTTTAAGAAATGCTCTTCGTTTTTATTTTACTCATCTTCACACACTTACTCAAGATGATCAGTCAAAAAATATTTTCATAAGAAATGATCCTGCACGCTCAGATTTTTCTGTGTCTTTTTTTGAGTTAAAACAAGAATTGCAACAATTACGAGAACAGATGAAAGAGACACAAAGAAGCGTTCAAAATACAGTTGCAACACTTCAGAGACGATTGTATCTTCTCTCCGTCAACGACCCTCGTTCTCATCAACTACCGTTGCCTATCAAGTTTGATATCATTTATGATATACATCAACAGGTTGACGATTTCCTTAAAACTCGCTCAACAGAACAGGTTCCACGAGAGATTGTATAATCCCAATTAGGAAGCTGTAATGAAATATCCTTTAACAATATGTAACAACTGTCGAGTGTCAAATGGTTTCGTGATATAATTTTTTATGTATTGTTTCAAATCATCAAATTTCCAATCACATTCATCCTTAGCCGATATCATCGAGATGATATTTCCTTTATTCAAGCCCTTCGTCACTATTTCACGAATTGTACTCCAACCATCCATATGCGGCATCATGATATCCACGAGGATGACACCTTTAAATCCGTTTTCAAGTTCCTCGATACAATCCTTCCCACAGGGAACCGTATAGACTTCAAATCCTTCAGGTTCAAAGAGCTCTCGGATCGTAATAAGAATGTCAGGATCATCATCCACAATCATAATCTTTTTTTGCATCCGTATCCAAAAGCGAAACATATTCTATTGATATTAACTTTTTGTTTTTCTGTAACAAAACTACTCTTTTTACTTCGTTTATTATAAGGAAAAACAACAAAACCGTGGTCTTTTTAAGAAATCATCGGGTCAAAAGCATCTCGTTTTTCACTGGTTTGTGCTTGTTCCCGTCCGTTTAACCGTTTCGCGATTTGAAATAAAAAGTTCTTTTCTACTGTTTCAACTTGTCGTTTGCTAAGATTTGTCTTCCGTATTAATATTTCTCCTTTCTCGTTGATGACTTCAATGATTCCCTTCTCTGGGTCCGATATAACTTTAAAGATTTTTCCTTTTGTCTGAAGCCAAACCCAGATATGTTCACTTGTCATAACTATTCCTTGTATTAAATAATTTTAAGTTATTTTGTCAGTATATAAACATTCCGACAAAATCAAAGGAGATACCGTTCGGAACAATGTTCTGCGTGATAATTTCACTCTGACACATTAACACCGTACTTTTATATAGCATGAAAAAGAAAAAATGACACGGTAATAGTTGAGAGATGGAAAGGGATAAAAGATGATCTGTGGAAAGATAAGTAGAGTAATCATTCTACATTTACTTCTCATAGGCGTGATAGGACAGTACTTCCTCATCGACACGTCCGAAGCCATAGGAACAACCATCTATGTAGATGATAGTAATACTGTTGGACCATGGAACGGAACACAAAACTACCCTTACAGAACCATTCAGGAAGCAGTGACTATTGCCAATGCTGGTGACATTATTTTTGTTTCGACTGGCACTTACAATGAGAACCTTGTGATTACAAAAGATTTAACGATTACTGGAGAAAACAAAGAAACAACATTCATCGACGGAGGCGGGGCAAGTCATGTCATTAGGGCGCTTGGAACAGTCGATAATAAAATTCAGGTTTCCCTCATGGATTTTACGATTCGTAACGCTGGTGGCGGTGGTAATGACTGTATTCACTTTTCCTACATTACGATCAGTACGATTTCGCGTAATAAAGTAATAAACAGCCTAGAAGGAGAAGGAATTTCCCTTGATCATTGTCAGGGTCTGCTGATTTGTAACAACACCATTGACAACAATAAAATCGTAGGAATTACCTTGGCTGAATCAGAGCAGAATATCATCGAACATAACATGATTCAAAATAATCAAAAGGGAATTCAGCTTGGTTTTAGTACAAACAATCAAATACGAAGCAACACCATTTACTCAAACAGTGTCTATGGAGTATATGTCACTCAATCATCAAGTAATACCTTTACCCAAAATGATTTTGTTGGCAACAATCAGAACACACAGGATTTGTCAACGAATAGTTGGAGTGCAAACAATAAAGGAAATTATTGGGATGATTATAACAAATACGATAATAACAGTGACGGTATCGGAGATACGCCTTATATTATCCCTGGAGGTACCAATGTGGATGATTATCCACTAGGGTATTTTAAACAACCTGGACAACCTGGTGGGGGAAACCAACCACCCATTGCCGTTTCCTTATCCGTTTCAAAAACGTCAGCAGTTTTCAATGAAACGATAGCATTCTCTGGAGAGGGAATCGATACAGATGGATATATTGATGGATACCATTGGCGGTCAAATCTTGATGGAACATTAGGCATGCAACAGTCATTTAGTATCTCTACCCTCTCACTCGGCACGCATACGATTTATTTCAAAGTCATGGATGATGATGCTGCATGGTCAACAGAAAAAACAACAACTCTTACCATTGCTGCTTCAACGAACCAAGCACCTATCGCGTATATCGATGAAATTGCACCAAACCCGGCAAAACAAGGGGACGTAGTAATTTTCCGTGGACATGGAGTAGATAATGATGGTGTGATTACCGCTTATAAATGGTTGTCAAGTAAAGATGGAGTCATTAGTACATCCTCATCATTTCTTCGAGCGAATCTCTCCTGTGGGACGCATACTATTTACTTTCAAGTAAAAGATAACACCGAATGGTCCGCACAAGTAACGATTTCCCTTACAATTGAACAAAATGGGTCCTCCGGAAACCCTGGAAATCAGGCACCAATTGCAGTAATTGGTGGCCCGTATACTGGGAAAGTCAATGACATCATCACTTTTGATGGGTCTGGGAGTTATGATGCGGAAGGAACCATTGTCGCGTACTGGACTTTTGGTGACAATATAACAGGGGAGGGTCTTACATCAACTCATACGTACACCTCACCGGGTACCTACGTGGTAACACTTACCGTAGTCGACGAGGATGGTGTAAGTTCAACATCTTCAACATCTGCTGTTATTGCGTATTCGTCTTCAGAGGGGATTGCTTTTGAGGGGATTTCTATCTTAGATTTTGAAATTCCGTTCCCTGTTCTCATGATTATGGTTGCTTTACTAGCAGTCGGACTTGTTATTGGTTTTATTTACAAAATACAAAGACGGTAGGATTATAATTTGTCTAAGTTCGATGGAACTGAAGAGAAACGAGAGACAAAAAAATATAAGTGTTAGAGACGATATATGGGCCCGGTCGGAGAGATGAAAAAAAGAATATTTGGGATGCAGAATCAAGCTGTTGCAGGAGTTATCGAAGCACTCCTTATGGTCGCCCTCGTATCGATTGTCCTTTCAGTTATCCAATTAGTCTACATTCCAGAGGTAATGGAGCAGAGGGAAGCAGAACATATGGATCAAGCGTCCAACCAGTTCTCCGCATTAAAATCAATGATTGACCTTCAGGGTATGACGCAGTCATCTGCGCCTATCTCCTCTATGCTTACCTTGGGGAGTAGAGATTTACCTTATTTTATCACTGCAAAAGCTTTTGGTCTTGTCAGTGTCGAAGAGTCCCCTTCGTTTAAAATTTCTCTTCTCCCGCCCCCGGGGTCTCTTCCATCTGGAGTCGTTCCATTAACTTCTATTCAATATGATGCGGATAATTCCTATTTCGTTGATCAAACATATATCTTAGAAGGAGGAGCTTTGATCGTGAAACAACCTGATGGAATACCAGTGATGAGATCAGATCCTTCTATTTCTTCGGTGAATAACACAAATTCAATCGATATTCATTTTGACCTTACTCATATCATGGCGATGCCTGGAAAAAATTTGACGAGCGGAGAGGGTAATTGTTTTATTCGAACCAATTATTCGAATAACCGAACTCATGTAAATACCATTCAACCTGGTGGATATATTCGTATTTACTCTGAGTATCTACCCGCCTGGAATGAGTCATTACATGATCTCCTTGGTATTTATGCAGTAAACGGGTACATAGCTATTAATGTAAATTCTGGGCAAAATTATGTTGAAATTACTCCGGGAACAAAGGATATAATACTTCAACTGAATGTTATCGATATTTATGTTCAAATCGGTCAAGGCTGGATTCTTTAGATTGTATGGAATTTTAGGAATCTCTTATTGAGGAGTATAAAAACGAGAGCGATTTTCCCATGGCTGATATAAAGCCTGAAACGAAAAAAGAAGAAGAGCAAATACTGAAAACTTCCATCCCTGGGTTTGATGATTTATTTGCTGAAGGTGGCATCCCAAAACGAAATTCTGTGTTAGTTGCAGGTGGGACAGGGACTGGGAAAAGCACGTTTTGTCGGCAGATCTGTTATAATTTGGTGTCTCAAGGGCGACACTGCATGTATGTGAGTTTTGAGGAAAGTCTTGAAAAGATTGAGCGGAGCATGGCTTCATTTGGTTGGAACGCGAAGAAATATGTCGATTCTGGTCATCTCCTCATTCAGAAGATTAACCCGCTTGATATTCTACGGATGAAGTTCGGTTCTGTAAGTGGGTCCGGTTCTGCGACAGAATTATCCTATAAAATCAAGCCATTGATTATCCCGAAGGATTTTAATCCAGAGATCATCGTCGTCGATTCGTTAACTGCTATTATCTCTGCGTCTATAAGCAAAGAGAAGAATTATCGGGTATATTTGCAGCAGTTGTTTAATTTCTTTGAGGAAACTGGAGCGACTTCGTTTCTGATTACAGAGACAGAACCTATCCCAACTCGATTTAGTGATACCGGGATTGAGGAATTTTTGGCTGATGGGATATTGGTTGTGTATAATATTCAGCGTGGTGATCGTCGGGAGAATGCTATTGAAGTGCTTAAAATGCGATATTCGAATCATCAGAAGAGAGTTTTTTCCATGGATATTTCAAACCAAGGGATAAAGGTGTATCCTGAGCGGCAGGTCTTACTACCTCTCTATAAATAAGTGAATGGTTCCTTGCGGTCTCCTACCTTGTTTAGTGCGTATGCGGCAAAGATCATTTCAATGGTTTTGACTTGTTGTTTTGTCAATCCGGTGCGTCGTAGAATGATGTTGTCACATTCGTCATAAATTGAGATGGTGCCTGATTCTTTGTTTGATATTGCTTTCAGAATCCTGTTGTTTTGCACCCAAATCCAGATTTTAATGTCCTTGGCTGTCATGGTATTCAATCTCTGTGATCTCTATAATATATTTATTCTTATAAATATATAAATATTTTCATAAATGTTAATATACTAAAAAGAAACCATGTCAATAATAATCATGCATATTGAAAGGGAAACGATAAATTAATTATATACGCATACTTATACCTCCTCGAGGGTGGATAATGGCACTCATCCAAACAGATAATAAAATGACAGTGGGAAAAATAGCACGAGTAAAAACAGGTATCAAGGGACTTGATGAATTACTCCAAGGGGGTCTTCCAAAGGAAAGCATCACCCTTGTTTCCGGTCCGCCTGGAAGCGGAAAATCAATCTTCTGTTATCAATTCATCGCAAAAGGTATCGAAGAGGGAGAGAAATGCCTCTACCTCACTCTTGATAAAAAAATCGAAGGATTACTACTCCAAGCAACGGAACTCGGACTTAATTTTGATTCAGCAATCCAGAGCGGACAAGTCAAATTTTTATTCCTCAACATCAACAAAAAACTCATTTACGAAAGCATGATTAACGAGATACTCTCTGGGAATTACAACCGGGTTGTCCTTGACTCCATCACACCATTATCTGAAATGCCCATCTACATCAACAATCCTGATTTTACCAGCGAGGTCGACAACATCGATCATGATGAAATGACCTCGGGAAATTTTCCTGTTCGGCGGTTACATCTCCACTACATCATGAACGCATTGGAAACAGCAAAATGCACCTCTGTGGTCACCTCTGAATTACCATCAGGATCAACGAATTACTCCCGTGATGGGCTCTCAGAATTCCTTGCTGATGGTGTCATCATCCTTAGTCTCGACCCGACAATGGACCGACGCAAACTTGCAGTCATGAAAATGAGAAGCACCAAACACACGCTCAAACCACAGAATATTGAAATTACCAAAGGCGGTATGCAAATAGTCTAAGAAACATGTTTCATTATACCCCCCCAAAAGAGCTCCGAGCGCTTTTCATCATCCATTATGCACCCTTACTCCTAATCATCCTTCTGGGGCCATTGACCGCATACTATGGGGTCTGGGAAATGCCGTTGCCACGACTGTTTACCATCATTCTTGGTTGTGCGGTCTTCCTTCTTGGGACCTTTGTCTATTTCAAATGGGAGATTTTCTGGCAGAGAACCTATAAAGGACAACTTGTCACTGGTGGTATCTTTCAATATATCCGGCATCCTCATTACACATCGGTGCTTATCGTTGGATTTGGCCTTGCGCTATTTTTCTATTCAATTCTTGCGCTTGCCATCGCAATAATCGCCATTCCAATAATGATCTGGAGCATTTTTGATGAGGAAAAAATATTGATACAACAGTACGGGGAACCGTATAAAGAATATATGAAAAAGGTTCCTTGGAGAATAATTCCAAGGATTTTTTGATTCTGCTCCTATTCATCAAAAAGGGATTTACTCACATTCTGATTTTGGGGGCAGCCATTCCCTTTTCTTGAAGAATAAATAGATGAGATACGTACAAACGATGGTCGATATTATCAGTATCAAGACGATCCATGGCCAGTCGATGAGATCATTGATTTTTCCGATACCAAAAATCGTTGCCAAGGTATTTGGTACCAATCCTGCAGTTGCCAAGACCGCAAGCCACGTTGCAATAAAAGCTAATTTGTTATTGAGCATCTGCAATTGGTTATTATAGATTGTCTGCAATACTTCCAATCCTGATGCGAGCACCTCGCTCATATGTTCACTTAATGCGATTTGTCTGTTGATATCATCCCCCAAGATGCCGATGCGCTGTAACAGCTTCTGATTATCTGATATGCCTTCTGCATCCCCGTATCGCAGTGAGTTAATCACATCCCACGAGGCCCATAGCGTATTAAGGTAGGTAATCAACGCATGTTTCATCTGATAGATCTCATTCCCGATAGCAGAACGCGGTGCCTTGGGTTCAACCATATATTTTCCCAGTTCATCGCCTTCCTCTTCGATCATTCGTAGACCGTTAAAATTCTTCTCATTGTTTTCATCGATGATACGTGTCAACAGAATCGTTATTTTATCATTCCAGGGGAGATCTTGACGGATTTTCTTCATGAATATATCCGCATATCGGTAAATTTTTTGTAAACGAATGACATCCTTCGGATGAATCGTGAGCACCAAATTCTTACGGACAAAAATGAGTAACGGATAGACCTTTACATCAAACTTATCGACTCGTACTGCAGGTAACATTAGCCCTAGTTCTGTTTCTAAATCCTCATACGCTGAATATCGATCAGATAGAACACTTGCTACCAGCTGCAAACTAAATTTCAAGGAAGTCGCAATAACAAAACTTTCCTCATTGATATTATCAACTGTAAAATCCATCCATTCCAGAGCATTTTCCTGTAAATGGCTGACGATTTCAGAGATGTTATCGCTTTCTTTTTTTGTCGTGACACCGTCTTTTGAGAGTGAGACGTAGAAAGCATTCTTTTGAATCTTTTCTGCTTCTCCCATACTTCACTCACCCCATATTGTGAGACACTCGAGATGTGAGACTACATCCGCCGGGTACTTATAAAGCTACGCGTGTATATTTCTAACAGAACACACTTCTTCTTAGAGTCATGATTCATGACAACCAATTTATAAAACACTCTTCGTTATCAAACAAGAAGGGGAGAAACCCATGAAGGTACTGCTCATTGAGCCGCCAAGCTCAACATCCATATCCATGCTTCCTCCAATTACTTTACCAACGTTAAAGGGGTTCATTAACAACCATACGAGTCATGAGGCAAAAATCCTTGATCTGATTTTCCACGGCGAAGACTGGCAAGACCAGGTTCTCGAGGAAATTAACAAAGAACGTCCAGATATCATCGGTTTTTCCCTGTTAAGTTTTAACTACAAATTGATTCTATCGATTGCCCGCTTCATTAAGCAACAATATCAGATCCCCATAATCGCAGGAGGCGTGCATGCTATTCTTACACCTGCGGAGGTGCTTTCTCAGCAGGAAATCGACATCGTGTGTCTTGGAGAAGGTGAATATGTACTCAAAGAGCTCCTTGATAATCATCTCGAATGTTCTACCATCACTGGTATCTGGTATAAAAAAAATGGAACAATTATCAAAAATGCTCCCCGAGAGTTACTGACCAATTTAGACTTGGTAGGATATCCCGATTTTGATGATTTTGATATTGAGCGCTGTCTGTTTATTTATAATGCTCACCTCCCGATTATGACCTCTCGAGGGTGTCCTTATTCCTGTTCCTATTGCAACAATCATGCATTACGCAAGACTTTGAAAGGAACCTATGTGCGGTTTCGTAGTGTGGAACATGTTATTGAAGAAATCGACCTTCGGATAAAACAATATTACAACAAGGGCTTACGGTATTTTTATTTCTTTGATGATACGTTTATTCTAAACACTGATTTTGTCTTGGAATTTTGCAGGCAATTCAAAGAAAAGGGATTTCATAGGTTGATTAAATGGAACGTCAATATCCGAGCCAATCTTGTCACCGATGACCTTATGAGAGTCATGAAGGATGCAGGGTGTTACCAGGTACGAATGGGTATTGAAACCGCTAATCAGTTCATTCGGAATACCATATACAATAGAGATATGGATAATCAGGAAATCATGAATGCAGTTGAGATTATCAAGAAAAATAACCTGCAACTACGGTTATATTTCATGATCGGAGCCCCTCTGGAAACTGTTGAGATGATGCAGGAAAGCTTAGATATGGCAGATGCCCTTCATGCTGATGAAGTGTTCTTTGCATTGCTGTATCCCTTACCGGGGACCGATATTCTGAAACTCTGTGAAAACGAGCATGTCCTTGATCAGAGCCAAGCCTCATCATCTTTTGAGGTACAGCCAATAACAAAGACAAAGCATGCCTCGTCGGCTCAAATTCAAAAGTTTTTAAGAAAAGTGAGAAATTGGCAAATGAAGCAATATATCAAGGATGGTATAACATTACGAGGTCCACTGTTCATTGTCGACTGCCTCAAATTCCTCTTTTTTTATAAACAACGATATCGTTTTGAGATGGATCAATTGTTCCGATGGAACGTCCAGCGATATAAACTACAAAAGGTGTGGAATCAGTAATAAAAGGTACGGGCCTGTCGGGATTTGAACCCGAGTCAGAGGCTCCGGAGGCGGGGTTTTCTCGGAGAAAACCCTACAATTAAACCAGGTGATTTTGAAACGTATTTGAAACTAAGGGATGTAGAGGGGATAACAAAGGAATGGCAAAGGGATTGTGAGAGATGGATTGAACAATACCTAGATTTTGTTGATTGGAGAGTAGATAAAGACAAAACTCTTGCATACTTCCAAAAGATAAAAGCATCGCCAGTAACATACTATCGAAAGAAGGCTTTACAAATCAGGAAATTTCTTGAGTATATGAAAGTGGAATGGGCTTCTACAATCAAATTACCCTCTGAACCTTTTTACAGTCCTAAAAGGGTAACAAAACAAGACATAATTGATACATTATCTTTCTTCAATAACCACCCCTATAATAAACAAATTAAGGCTATCGTATTGCTCGGTGCAACGTCAGGTTTGAGAGCAGAAGAGTTATATCAGTTAATACCAGAAAACATCGACCTAGATAATAGAACGGTTTATGTTAATCATAATCCTAGTAATGGACAAACTACGAAAACAGGACGTAGCAGAGTATCTTTCTTTACAAAGGAAACACAAACCGCATTAAAAGAATACTTCAATTACTTCAACAACGGGAGTGATTTGAAAGAATTGTTTTCTCCTAGTCATATTCATCGGATATTTGCCTCATCAAAATTAAAGGTTAAAGACCTCCGCAAGTTCTTTAGTCAAGAGTGGGAACGCAACTGTGGTCCTACTGGTGCAAAGAAATTATTAATGGGGCATAGTGGTGATGTCGACCTTAATCACTATAATGCACAAAGTAATGAGGATTTAAAAAAGATATATGATAATGTTGGTATTCATATTAACGGGTAGCTATCTAAAGCCCTCTGATTAGTTACTTTTCCTTTAAGTAAGCTTATATTACCCTGACCTTTGAAGGAATTCTGAGGGCTTTCTAAAGGGTTTCTGAAGGCTATATGAAAGGGATTTCCTACTCATATATTAGTAGTTCTGAAGGTAAAAAAACGAGAAAGAAACAACTGTCAACAGAAGAAAAACATGAAAAAGTATTCCATTCATTTTACTGTATTTATTAACCGAAACAAGAAATAAATGATTTTGTCAACGATTAGAGAGTTAAAGATGGTTTTTGTACACAATATTTTACGGCTTTGCACTGAAATTAGATAAAAATAGGTAATTTAGTGCCAGATACTGAATTTTGGTGCAGATGATATAGATTTAAATAAAATTAATCTAGTAATTGTCAATAAATCTGTCTTCCAGCATCAGGAACCCGCTCTTGCTCCCATGGAAAAATAAAAGGAATACTCCGAAACCGATATATTTTGTCACCATGACCCCCAGGATGAATAGGATATACATTAGCAAATTTATCGAGACGATAGATTTTCGGGCCATCAGATGCACCCCACCAGTTATGTCGAGCATCAACCAAGGATTTCTCTATCCAGAAACCTGAACCCCAGTCCCAACCAAAACCATTTCCATAGATATTATTCCAATTGATACGTGCAGTACTAAACCAACTAACTAGTATTCCATCATGACTATTGTTCCATATATTATTCTCCAAAATCTTAGTATTGACTGCCCTAAATACCAATACCCCTCCCTCATTGTCGTGCACATCGCAATCGGTAATTGTATTATTAAAAGCATGAAATATCCGAATAATCCCTCCACCAATAACTATCCCAAAGTTATATTCGCCATCATTCTCAAAACGATGATTGTATACGGTGCAGTTTCTAATCACATTATTCGATGAAAAATCGATGTTTATCCCTCTACCGTTATGATATAAAGTACAGTTATCAATCGTAATATAATCCAACATAGCGACATCTATTCCAGGATGTCCACCTAATTCCCCTGGACGTGGAATCCCATTATCGTAAATCTCACAATCAAGTATCTTAAGATAGGAGGAATGCCTATCATTATCGAACCCATAAATACCATATGTGTTATTAAATACAGAGCACTTTCTGATGATATTGTACACTGATAATCCCCCAAATAATTCAACACCAAAATCATTGTTATAGAATACTGATTCTTCTATAGTAGCATACCGTACATTAGTTAAAGAGACACCAGCGTATTTATTATCAAAACATACGCACGATGTTACCGTGATAAACGATGAAGTATAACAATCAATACCAGAACCCCACCAGGACTGCTCATCCCCTCTATTCCCATAACAAATGCAATTAGTGAAAGTAATAGTTGCAGATTCACGTACTTTTATACCATCATCATTTGCAAAAACAACGGTATCTTCAATCCCACCGTTTTCAACGTCATTGAACAGTATACCGCTATCATACGTTTCAGAAAAATTACTCACAGAACAATTCCTAATGATAAAGTAAACATTCGTATTGTTGATGAATATGCCATTGCTTGCTGAGCCATCACCAACGATCACCCAATTCTCGATAAGATATGGATCATTCTTAGTTCCATTCCCGCCTGTGACACCATTCTCAGGAGTAAAATCATTGTCGCCATTTATAGAAATAGGCGGATGATTCGGATAGTATATATTTTTACGATAATTTCGTTGTGAGGTGGGTTCCTGCGGTTTGATTTTACAGAAATTTGCATAAATCGACGGGGTGAAGATAATCATAATAAACACTAAACCGATAGTGAAGGCGATGCCTTTCTTGATTTTCATTTTTTTCCTACCTGCCTACATTGTACAATTTAATTGATTATTTAATATTTAAATTTTTATGTAATTTAACCTATTTATCCTTCCCATCCATTCCTAAATATCGAATTTTATGATATGTTCAATTAATTTTCATGTGTGTTTCAGTTGTGAAACACTTTCTTTATTTTCAAATCAAAGAATTACGATAATTTCGTTCCGATGCTATAAAGTTATATGTATATACAAAGAAATAAAGAGGAAGAGGTTTTGATGCATTGAAAACCTCCCAAGTTTTTTTTATCATTTTTATTCTTCACAGATTAGTTCTATTCTCGTATCTCCTCGATCACCGTTATAAGTAAACACAAATTCATCAGTTGATTCAGAGGTTAACGCCTCAATGATATTCGCCTCTATTGTCGTGATGCCAAATTGTGAACTTGATTCCACCTCGACATCATAAGATTCGTTTTGATATGCACAAGATTGTTCCCAGTATATGTTACCTTGTTGTTCCAACTCAGAAGATGATCCTCCCTCTTCACTAATTTCAATAGAATAATTTAAAAAAGGTCTCGGAACGAAATGTGCGTCTACCACAATCCAGATCCAACCCCATACAGAGATATAACCAAAAGGTGGTTTAGTATCATAACTATCCCATGCCACTAACGATGCAGAATTATCTCCAAATGAATCCTTTGGAACAGGTATTATGTCAGACCTTAAACCAAAATGGGGTCCTTCACAAAAGAGCACATATCTATAAAAGCATGTTGGCCAATCCCCCTCGTATTCCTGATGTGATTCATAATCAATATATACATTGTCAATCAATTTATGGTCTACAGGTTTCATAGGATAAGTTTTTACTTGACTGTAAATAAACACAGGTCGGCGAATGGTACATTGACCTGGGTTATTACAGGTCACCCTAATATTGACATGTCCAAGGTCCCAACCTTTGGGGTCACCTTGTGTAAATGATTGTTGACCAACTGAGAAATAGGTTTGACTATTCAGCATATCATCTTCATCATCAAATCTTCCAGATTCATTCCATCCATCAAGCCAAGACCACATCCCAGGGCAGTTAGCATTTGCTTCATCCTTATACAACGAAAACGATGGTTCTTCTTGAGGTGGATCGAAATCTACAGCAACAACACATCTGTCATTAGCTAGACTTGAGAAATTTACTGCATCTTGTGTGTTGTTAAGGTTAACGGAAACACCAAGGATACAAACCAAAGTTTGAGAATATTCCTGTATTTGTTGCTGAGTAAATTCAAGGGAAACCGTGAGAATACCCTGTTCATCATAAGCAGTATCTTCGCTATATATGTTACCATATGTATCGTTCCCTAAGTAATCAATAGATTCATTTGCCAGATATACAGAAAGGGCAAAATGAATGATAAATTCAGGATGCTTATCGCCGATGTCAACCGACCAGCTCGCATTTATATTACCCGTTCCATTTGTCCATAAAACCCAATCGTCTGATGCATTCGCATGACCAATGCCAATATATTCAAAATCAAGCTCTGCTGCTGCGACATTCAACTCACTAATCCACAAATCTCCAACATCTGCATCCCCTGTATGAATGGTAGGATCGGATTTGACAACATTCAGAAGAATGGTCTGTGTACTCACCAGCATCAGTAATATCACAAGGATACTACCCAATACATATTTTTCTTTCATTTTTTTGCCTCCTCCAATTAAAAGAAAATGTACCTGATACATTTTCTTCTAAATTATCCGATATCAAATGGGCATATAAACTTTTCCCATTTACCCACATACCCAATATTCATAAATATCAGTTATTGCATTACCAGACGCTAAATGGGAAAATTACTTGGAAAACCACGACCACTCGACAGCAGAAATAGAGTCACCCTCCCCCCAGAGGTTCTTGATCTCCTCAAACTCAAACCAAACGATGAACTATTTTTCAGGCTTGACAACGGGAAAATAACGATAGGGAAAGCTCTGATAAAATACGAATTTATCGATGAAATCCTCGGAACTAAAAAGAAGTAAGATTATTCACCAAATTCATTGCTGATCTGCTGCATCCTCTCGTTTTTCACATACCAGAGAATCGTCTTCATCTGCTCGATTACATCATCAAGGGTTTTCCCTTCCACCCTCTCCTTTTGCAGTAATACGATCTCATACTCAAGATATTTCTCCACCACGTCTTTTCTATGCTTTTCAAGCACGGGATCAACTTCCCTCATATCCAAAATACCATACGATTCTATTTCCTCCATTTCCAATCCCTCTTTTATGTCAAGATGACAATCATTGACACTAGTTTTGTATGTACTGATCAAAATTTAAAACCATATCTTCCCATTTTCCTACAAAAGTAAAAAAACATAGAATTTTTTCTATTTTTAGCGGATTTAAAAAATAAAAACTTTGGGGAGTTTTTGTCTGGGAGGAACGTTTGAATAAAAAAGGTAGGTTGTTCATGAGGATTTAAAAAGAATATATCATAATGTCGCTATTCGTATTATTGAATAGTAATCAGAAGTCCCTCAGAAACGCTATTGCATTAAACCGTAAAAGTAATCCGTATTTTCTCCCTATGAAAAGGAATATCTTTATAGTCCCGTGCTACAATTACTCACACGTACGAAGCACGTATTATGACTAAGCAAAAACTGACTCTCTCATTGGACAGTAGGATAATTCAAAACGCTAAGAAGACGGGGCTATGTATCAGCACGTTCCTCGAGGTGAAACTGGTAGAACATTTTTCTGAAAGAAAAATGCAGCGGACCTGTCGGGATTTGAACCCGAGTCAGAGGCTCCGGAGGCAGAGTTCCCTCCTGTTGAGAGATGTCAAATAGATGAATACCTTGGGTTTAGAAAAGTGGAGGGATTAAGCAATAAATGGATAGGCCGTATTGAAGCATTCCTCACTGAGTATTTGGATTATATTGACTGGAAGATTGATAAAAGTAAGACACTCAAATACTTTGAATGTATCAAAGACAAATATTCTATAGCATCGTATCGAAAATGTGTGTACCAGATACGTAAATTCCTTGAATATCTTGGTATTGCATGGTCTAATAAATTGAATCCACCACCAGAACCTGAGTGTATACCAAAACATATGACTCAAGATTCCATCAAAGATGCATTATCATACTATGAAAAACATGAATACTCTAAACAGGTCAAGGCTATAATTCTCCTTGGTTGTACGTCTGGAATGAGAGCTGAGGAACTCTATCAACTTACACTAGATGATATCGATATCCGGAATCGAATTGTACGTATCAACCACAATCCTAACAATGGTCAATCGACTAAAACCAAGAGGAGTAGGGTATCTTTCTTCTCGGTAGAGACACAGGAAGCACTCTCTGAATACCTGGACTATTACAATAACCAAGATACACTCAAGGTTCTCTTCTGCCAG
Source organism: Thermoplasmatota archaeon (assembly GCA_016930995.1). Next base: position 44,646 of record JAFGFQ010000045.1, read on the forward strand.
AGTCACCTCTCAAGGATATTTAGGGATTCTATAGTGAAGATTAAGGACTTCAGGAAATACTTCAGTCAAGAATGGGATAGGCGAGGTGGTCCTACCAGCATCAAGAAAATCCTAATGGGTCATTCCCTGAAAGGTGACGTTGATTTGATGCACTATAATGCCCAATCTCCTGAGGATTTGAAGTTAATATACGATAAGGTCATGGGTCAAAGTAAGGTAGTATAGGGTATACATATCAGATAATACATAAGATGTTGTGTATGCTACTGTATAGGCTATAGGAGTAGTATCTTACTTATTAGAAGGAGTAATACTCTATTAATGCCTATAGGAGTAAATACCCTACAGATACGATACTTTACCTCCTAGAATATCGGTTGGTACTGGATATTTTACATATAACTAGGTAGAAAAGTTGGTATGAATGATACCAACATTTTAGGCATTTATATAGGCGGGGGTGTAAATCTCTTATAAGGTGCATCCAGCCTTTAAACCTATCTTCAATAAATTTTAGCGAGTTCTATGTATATTGGAGGTGTACTCTATCAAAATGTTGGTCTAAAGCACACCAACTTTTACATTAAATAATTAGATTGTTGCTGCCAATTTGACGGATGTACCTGATGTGTGGATGCTTCCACATAGTTTTAAATATCTCAGGATTGATTATATTCATTGAGAGGAATAGATGTTACTACGGAAAGGATTAGCGGTTGGAATCATTCTCCTTCTTGTTGCGATAGCGTATGCACCAGCGATAGCACAGAATACTGAGAAACAGTCGGAATCACGAGGAGCCTGGTTGTATGTCGGTGGGAGTGGACCTGGGAATTATACTCGGATTCAGGATGCAATTAATAATGCGAGTGATGGGGATACGGTGTTTGTGTATGATGATTCATCGCCTTATATTGGGAATATCATTGTTAATAAATCAATTAATCTAATAGGTGAGAATTGTTATTCTACTATAATCTATAATAACAATCAAAGTATACTAATAGAAATATTTAATGACAATGTGACGATAACTGGATTTACTCTTCAAAATCTTCATAGATATGGTATTTATATTCATTTTGTTGATAATATCGTTATAAGTCACAATAGAATAATTGACGACCATTCGATTCTTATTCAATCGCATGGGTCGAATATAAAAATTTTTAGTAATGAATTCACTTCATTATATGATACTGCCCTCGTGATTTGGGATGGTGATAACGTTGAGATATTTAGAAACAATTTTACAGAATGTAGTGACCTTTTTTGGTTATCTTTCACACCGTATGCTCGAGTGTATGAGAATAATTTTCTTTCTTATAAAGGTGCATACATGCTTTGGGACGCATCTTTATCTGATGTTTTATCTCCTTCTAAAAAGATATGGTTTTATCATAATTATTGGTTTCGACCACGATTGCTTCCAAAACCAATTATTAGTAGTGTAATTATATGGTTTTCATTAATTTCAAATTTTCTTGAAATGCCAGTTTACCTAATTATCCCTTGGATATTGTTTGACTGGCATCCAGCACAAGAACCCTATGATATCTCTGGGATAAGTTGAAAAGACACTATCTGAAATGATGTCTGAGGAATGTTGAGATACTATAACCAGACGTATAATTCTTATAACGGACTTAAATGGATACAAAACTGAGTTCCTATCTGGAGATGGTGTTTTTAAAAAGGTAACGAATACGTGAAATATACCAGTTTTATAGGATGATAATGGATTCTAGGTTTAATATGTTCGAAGAGATGATTGAGCACATTATTCCACATTTAAGACGTGATATTCAAGTTTATTTTGATGTTAATCCAGGGATTGATAACTACAATAATAGACGTGGTGAAGTTGGTGAACGATTCATTGGAAGGACTATGAAATATGTTCTAATGGAGTATGGTTTTACATGGGGAGAAGGACCTTGTGGTTTCACGATAACATCGCACTATCCAAGATTAGGAGCCAATGAAATTGATTTTAGAGTTGATATCTTTGATTCTGAAGGTAGAACACAAATATTCTATATCGAAGTAAAGAACTATTCAGACACTCATGATATGACTCCTGCGAGATTCCGTAGAAATATATTAAATAAATTCACTGAAAATGACCCGCACCACGAAGGAATGTGGATGGTTACTCTTAATCATAGACATATCGAACAAATAGAGGATTTATGTAATGCTCATCATATTGAGATTATACCTCTTGATGTGATACTAACCACTACAACAACTCAGACTATTCCACCTACGGTTGAAGAATTTACCAGAGCAATAAGAGCATTCTTTATACGATTTATGGAAATAATCCAAGGTCATTTAGAAGATTTCCATTGTCGAAAACCTGACCCACTAGATTTAAGGGATTTTGTTCGAAGAAGGTATTTCATTCAAAAAGGTGTTCCATACTTAGATTTCTGTTCTCGATTTGGTTTAGACCCAGAGGAGTATAGAGGGAATTATGATAAACTTGTGGCAGACATGAGGAAAGAGGGACTTATTCCTCGCCCTGATGGTAGGACTAAGGCAGGAAGGGCTCTTAGGGGGAAGATGAAGGAGTTATAGGTGGGGGCAGGGTAGGTATAGTATATAGGTAAGAAGAAGAGATAGCATACAAGGACACTACTGTATAGGTATATGGGTTGATATCTTACCTTTAGGATACCGTTACTAGATGTATACGGCACTAAGTTGTGTTTCTAGGTGTCTTTTTAATTAAGAATAGGATATGCTATCTATAGAACTATGTAGGATGGATATACGAAGCTATTTATGTTTTTGAATGCGTATTCATGCGCATGAGCAAGAAACCTTTAAATCTTCTAATTGAGGCTAGTTTGATAAGTCGAGCAAAGAGCCATGGTTTAATCCTTAGTAGGTTCTTAGAGAACAAACTCCAGGAGTATTTCTCATTTATAGATGTTGTGAGTAAGTCTAGTATACAGCATCATAGGAGGGTAGCGGACCTGTCGGGATTTGAACCCGAGTCAGAGGCTCCGGAGGCCTCTGTGATATCCAAGCTACACTACAGGCCCAAGACAACCTGGCTAATCCGCAGAAGAATTAATAGATTTCGCCTCCAACAATATCGTTTATCATCCACAGAATACAACACGTATCAATAAAAAACGATGATGCAGATTGAGTTTATAAATAAGGAAAAAAAAGAAAAAATTACGCCTTCGGTTGTTCGTTTTCCTGCTTTTTTACCTTAAACTCCGTGTACCCGCACTTTCCGCAGCTTACACGATCCTTATGGTCAGCAAGGAATACCCCATCACCGCATTTCGGACAACTTTTTCGTTGCCGAACGACCTTATCGCCTTCCACCTTGAATACTTCTCTTTTTTCCATGATTTATTCCTTCTTTGCTTCTGCTTTCTGAGGTTTTTCCTTCGGTGCTTCTTTCTTTTCTTCTCCTTCTTTTGCAGCTTCCTTCTTTTTCTTCTTCTTCGTGCCAAGCCCATTGCGCTTTAATATAGGGTCTGCTTCAGCAGCCTTCGCATCTTCGATGGACTTGTAAATCTTGGCGTACCCGATTGTTTTTCGTGTTCCAAAAGAGGATCGCATGTAATTAACCATGACTGTTTCTTTCTTTGCATTAAGCTTCTCAGCAAGTTCACTGCGAATCAATTCACGTTTCGGCGTGCCTTCCCCCTCATGACTGATTACAAAACGTACCTCGATTCTTCCAAGCAGAAGGTTATCATTCTTCGATTGAATCTCAATTTCCATAGGCCATCACATTCTATCCAATACTTCTTTTACTTTCTGTTTATGAGCGGTGGTTGATTTTACGACCACGACCCCCTTATTCGGCAATCCATATATTACTGTTACGCCTCGAGGGGCTAGGTAGATAGCAGCAAGTGAAGCAAGGTCTTCCTCACCGTCCACCTCAATGCACATTGGTTTCTTTTCCAGGTTTTGAAACGCAGTCTGAATCGCATCCCAGAGCTCATCAGTAATTGTCCCTGGAGGGTTCTGTATCTTCAGATGTACTGCCTGAAAACCCTGGATGAAGGTTCTCATCTCTGATGGATACGGTTTTCTTTCTAGGAGGAAATCCACAACACATAGCACTGGGGTGAACCCATGCGTTAAAACGGTATACGTCACTTTATCTCCTATAGTGACAATATATTTCTCTTTTTTTAAAAGCGTCAGAAGCCTTGGCTCATCCACTAACAATCCGATATGCCCTTTCAGTGTTTCCTTGAGATCATCAGGTAACACATACATTCTTAACTAACCTTCAAGGCATATTTTCCAGGTTTCGTGATTTTCATTTTCTTGGCTATTTGAGAATGTTCAGGGTCACGGACTATCACATACCCGCGCCATCGGGCAACGGTTTGATCAGAACAATTCGGGCACCGGTCTTTCTCGGTTAAGAAATGGCAGGATTTGCAAGCATTTAAACTTTTCATTTCTTCTCCCTTCGTTCATCCCGTTTTTCCTTTTTTTCTTCCCGTTTCTTTTCGCTTTTCTTATCCTCTTTGGGTTCTGTGAGCCACTCGTGAGTCCCCAGGGCAGGTTGTCGCATGGTAAGGCCAATTTTGCTTTCCCGTGCAGAAAGTTCATTTAAACTCACGGCAACGATACGAGCACGCAGTGAGTCACCAACTTTAAGAATGCGTTTTGTCTCTTTTCCCTGGATCCGTCCGCTTTCCGAATCGACATCGACATAATCGTTCATTATTTGACTCATATGCAACAAGGCATCAAGAGGGCCGATATGGCAAAACGCACCAAACTCCACGATTTCGCAGACAATACCATCGATAAGTTCCTGTAAAATCGGGTTAAAGGTGAGTGCTTCAAATTCAACTTTCTGGTACATCCCCCCATCACCGTGGATTACGATGCCGTCCCCAAGAGGAGTAATGTTATCAACAACGACGATCAATCCATGGTTCCTCCTGATGGTTCCCTCAAAAGTCTTCTGAACAATGTCTTTTACCGCTTCATTTAAATCTTCACCGAACCGCTCAGGAGGTACACGAACCGTATCATTTATTTTTGCTAAGGCGTACATTCTCTCACGTTCTTATCCATGACTAAAGTTCGAACTGGAATGGTCTTATCCCTTAAATTCTTTTTGAGTGTCATAAGATAACAAAAAAGAGGTTTAATCCCTTCGTAAAACCAAGATGTAGGAAGGAAAAACGTTACTAAGGAGAAGATTTATAAAACACCCACCATTCCCCTTCTTGTACTACTGCGTTGCAATACGCCTCCAAATAAGAAGAATTGTAAGGAGAAGGAATCATGGTAGAATTCAAAGTCGTTGTGAACGATATACAAACTGGAAAATCATATAACATTCCTGTGAGCGGACATCACGCAAACTCTTTAATTGGTAAAAAAATCAACGACGAAGTTGATGGCATCTTTGTCTCACTACCCGGGTATAAGCTCAAGATCACCGGGGGGACTGATAAAGATGGGTTCCCTATGAGATATGATGTCCCTGGATCAACTCGAAGACGATTACTTCTCAGTCGCGGTCTTGGTTTTAAACCCAAAGAACACGGAAAAAGAAAAAAGAAATCAATCCGTGGGAACACCATTAACCAAGAAATCGTCCAGGTAAATATGAAGGTCCTCAAACCAGGTGCTAAACCAATTGAAGAAATCATAAAAGGAGAAGGGAAACCCGAGGTTAAGGAAGCATCCTTGCCAAAGGAAAAGAAAGAGGACCAATAATGAGTTTTCCGAAACCTCCTGAGGTCAACATAGGAATGATCGGTCATGTCGATCATGGGAAAACGACGCTTACTCAACGACTTACCGGAAAATGGACCGATGAGCATTCTGAGGAGTTGAAACGTGGTATATCCATCCGATTAGGATACGCGGATGCAGCTTTTTATAAATGTTCAACTTGTGATGACCCCTCCTGTTATACAACCCAGAAAATCTGTCCGAATTGTAAAGGAAAAACCGAGTTACTTCGTGTGGTATCATTTGTTGATGCACCTGGGCATGAGACCCTTATGGCCACCATGCTTTCTGGTGCTGCTATAATGGATGGTGCTATCCTCGTCATTGCAGCAAACGAGGTCTGCCCACAACCGCAAACACGAGAGCATCTCATGGCTTTGGAAATCATCGGTGCGAAGCGGATTATAATTGTGCAGAATAAAATTGACCTCGTCTCTGAGGAAGACGCACAGAAGAACTATCAGCAAATCGTCAAGTTCGTCAAAGGCACCTGTGCGGAAAACGCTCCGATTATCCCGGTGAGCGCTCATCATGATATCAACATCGATGTGTTAATTAGGACAATGCAGGAGGCGATTCCTACACCCAAGAGAGACATGGAAAAACCACCACTGATGTATGTCGCGCGCAGTTTCGATGTCAATAAACCAGGAACGAAGCTAAGTGAATTAAAAGGCGGTGTGGTGGGAGGATCACTCTTGCAGGGGACAATCAAAAAAGGAGAAAAAATCGAGATTGCACCAGGACGGAAACGAGAGGTGGAAGGGAAAACTGTTCTTGAACCAATCCTTACGATAGCACATACGCTTATGACCGGAGGCACGATAACAGATATGGCTCTCCCCGGTGGACTGATTGCCATTGGTACGGAACTTGATCCTACAATTGTGAAATCAGATTCTCTTGCGGGAAAACTTGTCGGACGACCCGGGCAGCTACCCCCTGTCCTTGATGCTTTTGATTTGTCCATGTGTCTGTTGAAACGGGCGGTTGGGACGATCGATGAGAAGAACGTTGATCCGTTAAAGACCAACGAACCGTTGATGTTGACGGTTGGAACTGCGACCACGGTTGGGATTATCAGTGAGCTTCGACCAGAATGGATTCGGGTGAAACTCAAATTACCCGTCTGTGCTGATCACGGACAACGTATCGCAGTAAGCAGACGCATCGAGGGGAAATGGCATTTGATAGGGTATGGGGAGATAAAATCCGCAAAACAGTGATCCTTGATACAAGCGCTCTTCTGATGTTTTTTGAATTTTCCCTTGACTGGGAAACAGAACTGTATCGCCTCTTAGGGGCCTATCGACTCGTCATTCCCACCGCAGTTATTCACGAACTTGAGATTCTTGTAACGCATCGGCGTGGTCAAAAAAAGGCGGCTGCTGCATTAAAACTCATCGAAAAGTATGATCGAATCGACGATGATGAGAACGGTTCTGCTGATGAAGCGCTAATAAAAATCGCGGAAAAAACCAAGGGTATTGTCGTTACCAACGATACGAGATTACGACAGCGGTTGCGGAAGCTTGGTTATCCCGTTGTTTTTTTACGTGGGAAGAAGAAATTATCGCTAGACGAATAAAAAATACCAGTAAGAAAGAGTTTTTATAAACCATCCTTATTCTGCATGCTGTCACGTCGGGGTGGCTCAGCTTGGTCAGAGCGCCTGACTCATAAGCTCAGCTCAAAGGTTCGTTTGAAGCGTGGTTGCGCTAAGATATCAGGAGGCCGCGGGTTCAACTCCCGCCCCCGACACCTTATTTATATACTCAACAGGAGAAATAACGCTTTTTTGCAACCTCATCCATGGTCACGAAAAGGAGCCGGAAGCCGGATTTCTCCATTTCTTCCCTTACGAATCAGTTCGTTCCAGTGCGAAGCCGAACAAGCAAATACTCCGAACGAATCAAACCACATCCCCAGCATCCTAATACTCATACAACACGCCGATCATCACAACTCCAAAGATATGACCATTCCGGGCAAACCCCAGGAAGAAAGCAAAGGACCCTAAAGTGAAATCCCGCTGCAGGGAAATCAATGGACACCCCAGACATGATCCCAGCAGCTTAAGCGCACCTTTATCGCACAAGACGCCAAGCGCCGACCCATATTTTTCATAATACGAATATTTCCCGAACAGGATGCCGCCGACCACAAGCGTCTCGTCGTATCCCTCCTGCGGCATTGGGCGAACAGCAACGATGCACGGCATCAACAGCGTGCCAGAGAGGAGGCCAATGACGAAGAAACACCATGTTTTTCCATGCATAGCCATCACAGTAACCTCAGGAAAGGAAACCCGGTCGACAGCGTAGCGCCATCCAACTCATGTATCTCAAAACTAATGGTGTGGAGATAGAACCGAAAATGAGGGTCTTCGTTGACCCAAGTGGCATTATACCAATGCGATGGGTGATACGAGAATGAGGCGAACGTCTTTTGATCCAGGAGAATGTCCGCTCCGGAAATCTCCCAATCACAATAGAGCCACAACTGAATATCGCCCACAATAAGGCAGAACGGAAAGAAACAGATGGTCCTGTTGTGGATGTACAGCCCCTGCGGCGCCGGCTGAAAATTCCAGATCTGGAGCCGATGAGGAAAACTCGGGCTAACTAAACTCCTCACATTCAGTGGAATCGGGCCAACCGTCTTCAGTGGCTCCTTCATCGAGTCATTACTGAAAGCTACCGAATGAAAAGGCAGAATACCAACCACGACCAGCATAACAACACAGATAATCAAGCTTCCCCTACGCATAAGAAAAAGAAACTCGCTTTCTATTTATATAATTAATGAATTAAAAGTCATTCCTGAGTATTGCGAGGCTCGTGAAACAATCTGAACCCCAGGGGATCATGTCCGCCCCCGACACCTTATTTATATACTCAACAGGAAAAAACCCTTTTTTAAGGAGTACTATTTGGAAGAGTAATCGGTTGGTTACTAGATAGACTGGGTTACTTGTGTAGCGATAGGTTTTGTACACCAGGGTAGTCTAATGGGTAATACTCCATTTTAAAGGTTTCCTGAATCCCTATTGGGGCATATGTATATTTCCATATTAATTCCTTCAGAGGTGTCAGGACAAAGAACGAAGAGTCTCCTGTACTAGAAATCAGTGTATTTCCGTCTGGAAGTCGTTGAGCACCAGAATATGCAATCGAGTCAAAATTATATGGATATACGGCACTGATACTCCATATTGGTTTCTCTGGGCCATAGGCCTTCCCTGGTTCTAGGTAATAAGTACCATAGGAATCGACAGGGGGTATAATTTCGTCAACAGAACTTGGATTTCTCTGGCTATTAAAGACCAGGATATGACCTTCGCCAGGGCAGCCAGGGTCTATCCATCGGGAATCGTGTTGGAAGAAAAATTGCTGGTCCTCTTCATCTCCTGCACGATAGTTCTTCGGGTTACCCCAACGATAAAGAAGGTCTCCCCCTTTGCCATATCTTCCACCCGTATGACCTGCGGCTTCAGCGGTTGTTGTATTATGATCAATAACCCAAATCTCGTTAAAGTTTGGCGGACATAATAGTATTTGATTAAATTCCTCATTATAATCAACAGAATTTATATGCATCCAATCCAAAATAGGGCTATGGAGGTTTATATCAATTAATTCAGGATGATCTGCCACGACACCGTAATTTGCCTTGGTTGGATCAAAATCCTGGATCAAATGATCCCAGGCATGCCACTCCCAGACGATAGTACCCCCACTAGGAAGAGTCGGTTCAACTTCAATAATATGATCCGGCCATATTCCTGCATAGTACACCAAATTGGGATTACGACCAGCATCAATCGCCTCACGTCTTGTCTTTTTTTCGTACGCAATCATCAAAATATTACCGTTAGGTAACGGTTCAATATCATGATGCAGATAATGCGCATTGTCTGAATATTCAAATTCCCATAGCAGCGAATTGTTCCAATCACGTTTCTCGACACGGCCAGTACCGCCAACAAAAACCGCTCTTTTCATAAAATTAAAAAAATTAAAATTAAGTTTTGAGCAAGAACGAAGAAGAGTTCCGTTCTCTAGCAAATGTGCATCCATACCAATACGGAGGTTTTCCCATTTATGAACAACCTTTTTCGTATCATCAATCAAAAATGTTGTTCCACCCCACAATTCGTTATAGAGAATATACCCGCTAAATGAATCTGAATACGAAACTACGGGATCGATCATTTTACCAGCATTATTTTCTTCTAATTCATACGCATGCATATTAATTATTGAAGTTGCCAGTAAACAACTCATTATCAGAATAGATATGATTGTCTTCATCATATTTACTCAATACCTAGTATATTTATATATATTCTTCTAATTTATAATCTATTTTCTCCCTAATCATTTATAAAACTTGTTTAACAGTTCTTATCAAAAAACTAGGTTTTACTTCAAAACAAAATCCCAAAATTAAGCCTGATTTTTTCCTTTTTCTTATATTTCATCATCTACTATAGTAGTTGCATACGTACCTACCCTGCTGTGATTATAAATTGTGATGAGAATACCATTCTGGGATGTGCTATGATAAAAAATATCCAAAAAGAAGAAATGCTCAACAACTATGAAACATTAATTTATGCAGCTGTACTTTTGCCTCTTATTGGGCTTGTCATTGTGTCATTAGTACGGTCAGCGCTCTTCATTTAAAGATGGAAGGCTCATCACGGTCACAGAAGAAAAAAGAAACGACCGATGCTTGATTTCCACTGAATATTACCATTGAGACAAAACAACAATATACTTATTTTTTAGCATTTTCTTTTAATGCGACTTTTCCCTTTGTTCCACAAGATGGACAGGTGATGGTCAGACTCTGTTTTGGTTCACCAATGTATGTGACAATGGTACCGCATTTTGGGCATTTAAATTGTTTTTTCATCTGATTTGGTTCTGTTGCATTTTCCGTTGCTTCCGTCATTTCATCGTCAGGAGTTTTTTTAGTTCTTGAAAACATGATGAGCACTGGAAGAATTTCGACGCGCCCAAGGAGCATGAGAACGATAAATAGCCATTTCAATTCGACGACAAGTGAAGGAGAAATAATACCGGTACTCAATCCTGTCGTCGCGGCAGCTGACGTGGTTTCAAAAAGGGCATCCACTGGTTGGTATCCATAGGAGCTAACAATGAACGCAGAAAAGAAGACCAAGGCGACAAAGAGGAGAACGATGACTGCTGCCTGGATGATAGTCGCATTCGTGTACTTTCTCCCAAACAACCGGATATGGTATTCTCGGTCCGTGATGCTTTCATAGACTGCTTTTTGAACTGACTTTATCATAAGAACAAATCGATAGATTTTGATTCCGCCTGCTGTCGAAAAACTTGCTCCACCAACAAGCATAAGGAACACGATAAAGAACTTGAGTCCATCTGTGAATTCAACAATGGGCAAGTAGCTAAATCCCGAGTTTGTCATCGCACTAATAATATGAAAGACAGCTCCTTCTGCAGACAATCTGAAGAAAATCACGGTGATGCTAATAGCAATTAGGGCATTAATGAGAAATATCGAGCTTTCTGAAGTGAAAAACGCCTTCAGTCGTACTTTGAATAATCCTACGATGATGAAAAAGTTCGTTGCACCAAGCACCATGGTAATGACTAGGATGACGTTCATAGGAAACGTCGTGGCAACACTGGTAATGTCGTTAATCGGGGCGAATCCTCCGGTGCTAATGGCTGAGAAAATAAATGATGTCGCTTTCACAATATCCCTGTAACCGAGTAGAACACTGAGAATCACCATAAGGATTGTATAGATAACATACGTGATAATGATGAGCAGAAATGTTTTTTTGATTTTTTGATCTTTGGAAAAGCCCATACCTTTGGCAAAATCTTGTAGTTTTGCCTCCGGGTAGAAGAACGCTAGAAGGACCAGTACAATACCAATCCCGCCGATAAACTGAGTCAATGCCCGGTAAAACAGGATTGATTCGGGCAGGGCAGACACATTGGGAATAACTGAGAAGCCTGTTGTAGTGAATCCTGAGGCTGCTTCAAAGATACTATCTGTGATATTCTGGATGATGTCCCCGTTTGAAAAGTTCACATACATATAGGGAATGGAGCCGATCAGGGCAAGGAGGATAAAGACAAGTACAATAAGGCTACAGGAACTTTTATAGCTTAATGTGCGTCGTTCACAAAAAGAATTAAACAAAAAACCTACGATAAGAAATATTGTTGCTGTGATAAACAATCCAACGGTCGCTACCAATTCATCATTAATGAAGGAAAGAATAATCGGAAGTACCAGAAATATTCCAGAGATTTGAAGAACAAATCCCATGTTAGCAAGAAGTGCCCGCATTTTACCAAGAAATATCACTATTCTTTTTAAAACTTCGTATGATGTGCTGTCGCATTATGTCGAATGATTTGATCATAATTTCTAAAATAAATGGTTATGCAATGAACTGTACGGAAACAACAATGAACATCTCTTACAATAAAAAAAGAGAATAATTTTTATACGAATGCTTTAGAATGACTATATAAAACATCATTTTGACCAACATTTGAATGAATAATTATTAATACAATGATGCCCCATCTTATCATAACTTAATATGGAGGAAAAACGATGGAAAAAATAGTTGGAATCGTTATTTTTGGATTGCTACTGTGCACTAGTATCGGCGCTTGTTCAAACCATACCATCAACAGCTCAACACCACAGAAAAATCTCCTGACAACAGGCTATGACATGGTGATAATAGCACCAGCACTCTTTCAAAAAAATCTTCAACCACTCATCAATCATAAAAATGCTGTTGGAATTCAAAGCACATTATTGACCTCTGAGGATATCTATTCAAGGTATGATGGTCGTGATACGGCAGAGCAAGTAAAATATGCAATTAAAGATGCTAAGGAACAGTGGAATATCAGCTACGTCCTCTTGATTGGCGGTATGAAGATACTTGGTTTAGAATGGTATGTTCCTGTCCGCTATTCTCATCTCGACGATGGATTCGGGAACACTATATTTCTGACCGATCTTTATTTTGCGGACCTCTACAAAGAAAACGGTTCATTTGAGGACTGGGACTCGAACGGAAACGGTGTGTTTGCTGAATGGGGCCCAGGTGGTGACCTCTTAGATTTGACCCCAGATGTCGCCATCGGCAGGCTCCCCTGCAGAACAAAAAATGAAGTTGACACGATAGTTGAAAAAATCATCTCATATGAAAACACGACATATGGTCAACCTTGGTTCCATAGGATGATTGCCATTGGTGGTGATACGTTTACTGATTATGCTGGTTACGAGGGTGAATTAACCTGTGATATTGCAACAAGTTATTTGACTAACTTTACGATTAAGAAACTCTATACATCCACGGGTACTATGTCTGGGCCAGATGATATCCTAGACGCAGTTAATCAGGGATGCGGATTTCTTTTGACACGAGGACGGGGAGGCACTGATCGCATTCGAATGGTGATGCCCGAAGGATCAGAGTTCATAGCGTTTCAAAACAAACATATGTCAAAACTGACTAACAAGGAAAACTACCCGATTTGCGTTCTTGGCGAATGTATCCATGGGAAATTTGATGTCTCTATGATCAATATCCTAAAAGTCCTAAAGAAGGAACCTGGATATACGATATATGATTGTATTTACGAATGTATCGCATGGCGATTGATACGGGAGAAAAACGCAGGCGGCATCGCTACCATCACCAATACCAACATCTGTTTTGGCGCCTTTGGCGATTCCAACGAGAACGGTATCCCTGATGATGCGGAACTCTATGGTGGATTTCTCGCTGTGGAACTGTTTCGGTTATATGGCCAAGAAGGAATAGATACACTTGGTCTTATTCATCAACAGTCTCTCTCCAATTACATTGAGCTGTTCCCAGTTCATACCAATAAGATACATTGTAAAAGCTTGCAGGAATTCATTCTCTTTGGCGATCCCAGTCTGAAAATTGGTGGATATCCTTAGAAAGCTCTTCACATATCATTTCCTTGCGTAGTCCTGCAATGCGGACCCTCTAAGAAAGGAAATTACTCTTTTTTTCTGAATATTTTATATCGATTTATTTTAAGGGTAACATCTTTTCAAAAAGAAAAGAAAGAACGGGATGTGTTTGAAGGAATTTTACGAAAAACCGTTCTTGAAATACTGTTGTCTTTGGCATCGTCACATCCAGGGTTGCCCATGGACTTTCCATGGTGAAGATGTCTTTTGCCTTCACTTTGACTTTATAGGTTCCTTTTATCGACCATGAATGACTCGCCTGAACCAGAAATCCTGGTGGGAATGGTCCCAACCACCCAGAATTTGATCCATCACCCCAATCGAACCAGTACGAAACAGGATCCCCATCAATATCTGCTGTAGTGCTATTATACGTATAGAGTTGGCCGGTTTTTCCTTTCACCGCGCCGGTCAAAGTTGGCGTATTCGGCGCGTTATCAATTGTTATGTTTTCTGAATCCGGTGTGGTATCAATATTCCCGACGGTATTTATCGCACGAACCTGGATTTGATGAGGTCCATGTGGGAGCGGGATTGTGGTAAACGTATAATTCTCTATTGGTTGATTATAGACGCCATCGCTTGGGGTTGCTGCAGACCAATAGCCTGCATCGAACCGGTATAACACGACGTAGATTTTGTTGATACTGACGTCATTGCCAGCGTTACTCGGTTGAGGGTTATTGTTTGGGAATGGTACTTCTCTAGCTACACCGGTATAGGTCAGTACTGGATTTGGAGTGGGATTCTGGGGATAGGGGTGTAACGTCGTCTCTGGGTACGTATCAACGATATCTTGAATTGTGTCCATATCAGTATCACGCCATCCTACCTGAAGCTTCGTCCCTGTGGAGAGAACAAGGGCATTGGTATCCATCAAACACCCTGAGCCTTCGACATCAGGAGCGTTCAGATACCCGCTGTATTCCGTTATACCATCATATTCATCGGTTGCCCAGAACATATGAGCTGTCTCATGGGCCATCACCTGATTCATCGCAGAAATACCCCAGCCATCATTATCATAGGTCATTACAATATAAGGCCCACCAAGATAGGCGTACGCGAAATACCCATCAGAGAAATCTCCACCGATGTCATTACTGCTATCGACAAGAAACACCGTAAATGCCCAGTCCGTACCCTTCGCAGTTCGCATGGCATTGACATAGTCCCGAGTTCTTTTCAGCCAGTCACCAGATCCATACCCAAGCGATGCCATCGCTTCGCTGACCCACAGTTTCTCATAGGTGGGGTTGGTCATCGCTGAGGGATGAATGATTGGTTCATAGCCGGTTGGTACCCCTGTATGAACATCAAATACATAGGTGATGCCAGCCCACTGGTTTTGATTCGACCACCATGACATTGCTTGATTAATCTGATTTTGAACATTTGTTATCTCAGTGCTATTCCAATTTTCCGTGTTCGGGTCAATAGATCCATTGCTTTCAAGGAAAATCAATCCTACACTCACTGATCCAATGAAATATTCACTTGTATCATAGTATCCTGGCCCAGGTCCCAATGGATCTCCCATGGATGGTCTGTTATATTCGATATAACGAATGAGGTCATTGCTGAGTATTTCAAATACTCCGGTCTGTTGATCTGAAGTAGTTCTTTTAATGTTCTCTACTTGGTTATTTTTTGCAGAAAGTGACATAGCACTTGTGCAGACGATCATCAATATAAAAATACAAACAAGTTTATTTTTCATGGTTTTTTCCCCTTGCTTAGATAACCCAATATGCATATTTATATGTTTCTTGTAAAATATTTATAATTATTTATTTTAAAAAATCAGGATTTCAGTGATATTTCCATAAAAAAAGTGTACAAGATGAACAGGAAACTTTATCATTAGTTACTAAAATAATACAATTTCCCTTGATTGTTTTTACAAAAGCAACACGTATACATGGTACCTACTATAAAAAATTAACAGAAAATTGGGTAAAAACATAAATATCCATTCACCCCTAAATACATAGTTAATAGTAGGTGACTTATGAAAAAAAAGAATCATGGAAAAAGCATAGTGGTTCTGAGTACGGTATTTGTTCTTTTTATCTTTGTATCCTTCACAGGATGTCTATACAAAATCCCAAAGGATCCTCACACACAAACAAGGACATTACTCTTCGATGGTCTCCAACGTTCCTATCGCGTCCATATACCCTCACTACTAGAAAATGCAACGCCGGCACTTGTCTTCGTCCTTCATGGCGGAGGTGGCACCGGTGAAGGAATGGAAAGGACGCTGACACTTGGTGGATTTAACACTCTGGCGGATCAACACCACTTCATTGTTGTCTACCCCGATGGTGTCGAAAAGAATTGGAATGATGGCAGAAAAAATGTCTCAGATCCTGCGCATCAAGACAATATCGATGATGTCGGGTTCTTTACTGCGCTCATCGAGAATCTCACTGTAGAATTCAGTATCGACCCTAGTCGAATATTCTCAACAGGAATATCGAATGGGGCGATGATGTCCTATCGCCTCGCTGTTGAACTTCCTGATAAAATAGCAGCTATTGCCCCTGTCGCTGGTGCACTACCACTTGATTTACTTTCATATAACATATCAGAAGTACCTCTCTCGGTCTGCGTCATTAGTGGAACACATGACCCCCTAGTACCATGGGGAGGAGGATTGGTTGGCACTCCAAGAAATCCTCGGGGTATCGTCGTATCGGTTCAAGACTCAGTGCTCTTTTGGGTGACCCATAATCATTGCTCGGCCACTCCAAATATTACGCTTCTGCCGGATACTGATCCCAACGATCATACCTGGGTTTCACTGGATTTATATAGCGATGGGTTACAGAATACAGAAGTAATACTGTATACAATCTACAACGGTGGGCATACTTGGCCGGATGGCTATCAATATCTCCCAGAATTCTTAGTGGGAAGGACCTCCCATGATATAAATGCAAATCAGGTCATATGGGAATTTTTTTCCACACACCCAAAAACCTAATATTTTATTTAAACAACTCTCTTCGATTAATAAAGAGAAATTTAAAGAGAATTTCGAGATTTTTTCCCTATAACTATTCCATTTTTTTTGCTTTCCGTGGGTTTCGTAATACCCATTCATGATTTTCTTTTTTTCTTGTCGAAGTTATATGTTTTGATTTAAAGGTACCCTTTTTTTTCTTTGGTATCTTTTTTTCCATCTGGCACAATTTGCACTCCTTTGTAATATCCTCCATGGTCGTATAAACTGAAATGACGTTTCCTTCTTCATCAAATAAGAAGAAATCATGGGTGACAAACTGTCTTTTCTCGCCAGTTCTAGTCAGGTATTCACGCTTATGACCATCAGTATATGTCTTTCCATGAGAAATCTTCTGAGAAAACGATTCTTTTGCTTTGATTCTTTCCTTTTTAGAAATGAAATCGAAGATTGATTTTCCGATAGCGTTTTCTTTTTTATATCCAAAAGTCTGACACCATTTTTCATTCACATCCGTGATACGACCATTTGGAGCTAACGTATGATACGGGACAGGTGCTTTTTCGTAGAGAAGTTTAAATTTTTCCTCAGATTCCTTCAAGATTTTTTCAATTTTCTTTTGCTCACTGATGTCTTTGATGACCCCTATCGATCCAACGATTTTATCTTCATGATTTTTTAAAACACTTAACGATATATCAACGTCTATTTGATCATTATTCTTTTTTTGTATTTTTGTTTCCAGATGATGTTGCATCCCTTTTTGACGAATATGTTGTGATCTCATCTTGTTCCATTCTGCGACTGGATATAATTCCTGAACTGGTCTGAGATACAAATCATTCTTACTCATACCAAGTAACGTTTCTGCATATCTATTCCAGGAAATGATTTGTTCTTTGTCATTTGTCATGGTAATTGCGACGGCAGAGTTGTCAAAGATTGTCCTGTATTTTTTTTCCGATTCTTTTAATTCTTTTTCTATTTTCTTTAACTCTGTGATATCGGTGATAATCGCAATGGAACCTACAATTTCTCCTTTGAATCCTTTGAGGATGCACAGGGAGAGATCAACATCGAACGGCTCCTTGTTTTTACGAAGCATCTTGGTTTCCATTCGATATCGGATTCCTTTTTGGCGGACGTTTTCTTTACGTATTTTATCCCATTCTTCCGCAGGGTACAGCGATCGCACAGGTTTCATAAACAAATCGCTTACCTTCATATTCAGTAGTTCTTCGGTATATTTATTCCATGAGATAATACGTTCGTCATTATCTGCAAGAGTTATAGCCACAGAATAGTTATCAAAAATAGTTTCGAATTTTTCCTGCGTGCTTACCAAATCGATAACTGTTCTTTTCGGTTCATACCGTGATTTTTCTTTGTTACTCATTGACGTGAATTCTTTGTCTTGAAGAACGGAATTTGAGATTGTTGTAGTAGTTTGATTGTTTGATGATATATGATGTTGGAGTAATCCTAATCGTTCCTCTTCCCGTAATGTTTTAATTATCTCTGGGTCGGTTTTCATTTAGTCACCTTCAAAAACAACACTTTTTTCAATGGTAGCATTCTTCATTTTATATGAAAGGAATACATTATCTAAACTGACTATGTGTTTTTGCATTAGATTGCTACCCATCCATTTCGGCCTCTTTTGCAGAGCCATTATATGATATTCTAACCCGGTATAAAAAATTACGTATAAACTAGAGGGCCCTGATTTTCCTCTCACTAAAAATCAGGTATGAAACCAGTCAAGGAAAATTTTAAAATTCTCCAGTGAATACATCTCGCTAGAGACACTACCAACTATGTGGTTACAAGTTCGTTTTTACCTCTTAGTCGACTTAATGTTTTCGATTCTCTATGAAATATTCATCGGAATTGGATACATCTAAACCTTATTGGATATCATTTTTATTATCTTGTTGTTAGGGTTGCCGTAGGCCTTGTCCTCTTACAGTATGCAATCGGGCCAAAAATAGTTGAATGGTCGATACGCATCAAATATATCAACGAATAAGAATACCCGCGCTTTCATTAGATGGTTCAAGAACTGTCCGAAAAAGCAGGATTGTCCGCTGCACCAAAGATCGGTATTCTCGCACTTGTTTTCGATTTTATCACTAGTCTCCTCTTGATGTGCGGCTCAAGGATCCGAGAGTAGTACGCAGACGGGGGCAGTTCCGAGTTAGGAAATCAACCTCATCACTCGGCAACCGCCCTTTACAAACTGACCGTAAATACGGCAAGGATGCCAAAACATGTATTAAAAAAAAACAGAGGGAATGAGAGCCTCCTTCATTAATGATCCTTCTTAGGCGATGTATGACATCCGTGAGCTAAAGGACATAAACATCGATATGAGTGGTACAATTGATCAGAATGAGTTTATGATGCTTTCAACAAAAAAGTAACGATAAAAACAAGTGATAAACTCATTGAGATGCTTAGCACTCATCCCAATGTCTTAAAACGTATTAAACACCTTGCTTCACTTTCCATGAAATAAATGGCACTCCCCTATCGTAGTTTTATATCACAGGCTAGACGTACTCAGATGGAATAAAAAAAAAAAAGGGGGGTTTTATTTTTGTGCTACTCCGCCCCATTTTGAGATATAAACAATACCAAGGACGGCCACTATTGTTATGACCAGCCCAACAACGATACCAATCATGAGAGAGTATGAATCTGCAAATCCACCCTCTTGCCATAGTCCAGCTAGTTTCATTGCTCCGATTATGATGTCTTTCCATATAAGAGCTATGATGAAACCAAA
>JAFGFQ010000046.1 GCA_016930995.1 Thermoplasmatota archaeon
AAATTCAACTGGTCAGCACTATAATGCTTGTTATGCTCAATGACATACGTGTTAAACGCATCCTTAATCCTCACTTCAGGGTCAGGGAACTTATACAACCCAAGGATATTCTTAATGAACTGCACCAACGTCCCCCTATTCTGATTGAAAACCTTCTGCAACACATCCTCCGTTACATACAACTCGGGGCTGTTCAACGTCTCCTCCAGTTTATGTAAATCCTCCTCGGTGAGCACCTCATCTCGCTCGATTTTATAGATGGCAGGATGCTCACGAGCGAGCATCTTGATTCGCTCTTCAACCTTCTCCTTATAGACGTTAACGTATTCCTGCTTTGCATCAGGTCCAAACTCAATGAGTTTCCGCTGTTGAATAACATCATCCATGTCAATAACAATCGTTTTCCGAGGCTCGGATGCCATATACTTCATCAGCCTCGAAAATTCAGTAAGAAGCATCTGCGATTCCTCAAACGATACTTGCTCCCAGAACCGATGAGTAAGCACTTTCTCTTTGAACGGTATCTTCGGTTTCACCACATTCAATTCATCTGGAAGACACTCAATCATTTCCCCGATTTTCTCTTTCAGTCGCTCCAGTTCCTTCTGGTCATTCACAAGAAGGGCAACACCAAGACGTTCACATTTCAACGTAAACGACGCCTCGTTCAGGTTCACATCCTGCTTGTATTTCATGAGCGGTGTCATCTTCTTTTTCAAAAACTCGACAGGGTCGACCCCGACCTTATCCCAG
The DNA here is from genome assembly GCA_016930995.1 of Thermoplasmatota archaeon. The sequence continues at coordinate 754 of JAFGFQ010000046.1, forward strand.
AGAGATGGAGACAATGCCTTTTCGACATCCTTCAGGTTCTCCCTTACGCTCACAGAATCCTTTGGCAATGATGCAACGTCATCAATGATTTTCTTTTTAACCTGCTCAACTTTTTCAGTATCACCTGATTGTAAGAAAAACTCCAGTTGTTTCAACCTGGTGAGGAAAATACGACTGGTGATAGCCTCACCAGACTCGGTTTTGTCACCTTCAGGGTGCATATCCCAATATTCAAAGTTATCCCAGAAATCAAACACCTTGAAATATTCTTTTTTCCCATCGGGCAACCAATCCTTATGAGTGCACACATGATTCGCTCGTGTTCCACGTCCTAACATCTGCCAGAATTTGATACGTGAGAACACAGGTTTCGCAAACACCAGGTTACACACTTCAGGAACATCAATTCCTGTATCGAGCATGTCAACAGAAATAGCAACCCGTGGAAACGACTGTTTCTTAAACTCATCAATAGAACTCTGTGCACGCGGGTCGTCAGAGACAATGATTCTCGCCAGTCGCCCTTTATACTCGGGAAAGAGTCTCTCGAATGCCTCCCATAAACGTTTCGCATGCTTTTTAGAAATAGCAAAAATAATGGATTTAGCAGGAAGCGTCCCTGATTGATCCATCAAACAATTATCCATAAACTCCCGAACCAAGGCTTCACTCGTGCCTTTGACCGCTACTTTCTTCTCAAGGTCTGTTCCCTCAAAATTCATGTCAAACGGGTCGACACCTTCATCAGATAACCGTCGCATCTCACCCGAGGGAACATCAGCAGGTTTAATGCCCGCTATCTGGAAATGTGTGCGAGCACCAGAAATATTTTTCCTAAAGTCGCACAACACACCATCCTTTACTGCTTCTTCATAACTATACAAAGTGGTCGCAACATTATTTTCACAATGAAAGAAACGGAACGTATCACGTTCAATAAAATCAGCAGGGGTCGCAGTCAATCCAATCTGGATAGCATCAAGATACGTGAACACATCTTTCCACTTGTTGTAGATAGAGCGATGTGCTTCATCAGAAAATATCACATCAAACTCACCAGGAGAAATCAGATACTTCCCCGATTTGTCTTTCTGATTGTAGATTTCCATGAACGTCTGTATCGTAGATACATATAATCGTGCATTTTTATCAAACACACCAGAGAAAATCTTTGATTTTGATTCTTCAGGGAAAAACCGTTTGAACCCATCATCATACGCTTGATTTCTCAACGCTCTTCTATCAGTGAGGAATAGCACTTTTTGTGCCCACCCTGCCTTTAACAACACGTCGATAATCGCCATGGAAACACGTGTTTTTCCCGTCCCAGTTGCCATGACGATGAGTGCTTTACGATTTCCCTTTTGAATATGCTCAAGCACACGCTTGACACATTCAACGCTTTTTGAACGGTCAACAATTCTCCCCTCAATTTCAACATCGGTAAGTTTTGTTTTTGCTTCCACCTGAAACCGTAGTCGCTCAAGGTCCTTTTGAGAAAAAAACCCTTTCACCTGCCGAGGACCATATCGTTTTCTATCCCAAAACCAAATTTCATAACCGTTTGAGAGAAATATGAATACATCATCACTGGTTTGTTTTTTGATATCATCGGCGTATTCCTCTGCCTGCTTCTGTGCAGTGAGTATCGGGTCTTTAGAGGTGCGTTTCGCCTCAATAATAGCGATAGGAGCCCCATGACTATCAAGTAAGAGGTAATCGACGTATTTGCTTTCCATGTCGTTTTTCAGGGTCTCTGCAACGGTTTTGTAGTTCTGTGCACGAAAATCTGATTGCTTTGTATCAACCTCAACGATTATTTTACTTCTATCGCCGACTACCCAACCTTGTTCTTTGAGTAGCACATCAATTTTTTCTTTTCTTGTTAGAAACTCATTTAAATCCATGGTAGTCCAATATCCTCTTCTCGACAGAATGTTATATCCTATTTGTATAAAAAGAATTCACATCATTTATACGAAAGAAGAGAAAAGACTCTCTACCTTATAGCCCAACATTATATTTTTATATCTTTTGAATAAAATTAATACATTCCATCATAATGTCAAACCAATGCATTCTTTAAAAAACGTGTTCCAAATTTGGAGAGATAATAACAAGGAACTTCCAATCATGGTTAAACGTCATTCTTGGGGCAATACAGCGTTTTTAGTGACAAAAATAGATGACATAAAGGAATACCCTGATGGCAGAATATATGGTAAAGCCTATGGATATTATTATTCAAATGGCAAGAAGATACCGAGGAATGAATCAATATATCCTCGTTTATATGTAAATGAGTTCCTTTCTCAATTGAATTGCGCTGGTTGCTATCAATGGATTTTGATACCAAAAAAATAATGAGGTTATTGGGATTTTGAGCTACAGAACAAATCAATTGTTTTCCAAGACGCATCACTTTGCTTATTTATTTTATCCAGATTTTTACAGACAAGTGATATATCAGCAATCCCTTGCTCTGTTTTTTTCCGAATCCTTTTTTCAAGAGCCACCCGATTTTTTCCGCCCCGCTTAAATTCATCCCTTAAAAACTCTCGTTCTGTCTGATTCAACATCATTCAACACCATCCTTACTCATACAATCAAGAAACGGTAACAACCTGTCACCACGCTTAAAATCGCCATGCACCTGTTCAGAACAACGATGAGCCTGCTCTGCGAACTGCCGAAGACGCTCTTCCATCTGCGGGGTCGCAGGACGCACATACGTCCCATAACAATAGTTCTTCTTCTGCTCATCAGAAAGAAAACCAACGATACCCTTGGTATGACACAGGACTTTCCCGTTCTTGAGTTCATAGCATAAGCACGGTGTTTTCTTCGCTTCGTTTTCATCTATCACGATTCCCATACTCTTTTTACCTCCTTTATACGAAATAAGAAGGGGGTTCCATGGTAGCACAAATAACATCCGTCAAATCGGCATTGGAAGCCAAACCGTTCCCCCTTCGATATGAGTGATTTCTACCATGGGGCAAATACGCCATAAAACACATTTTTCTCCTGGTAAATAACACTGTCGGGGGTATAAAGGGAACATTCCCAAAAAAGGTCCTGAACCGAGAGGCAAACACACATGATTTTATTTATAGAACACACACATTATGTTTTCCAAGAAGGGTCAATATGTTGGATGAGAACGATATTGTCAAACTCCTTGTTACTTATCTTGAAAAAAATGGATATAGCAACATAAGACACGCAGGAACCTCCGAACATGGCTACGATATTATCGCAGAGAAAAACAACAGACACCTGTATGTAGAAGCAAAAGGACAAACCAGTTCAAAAGAACACACTAAACGATGGGGGAAAGAGTTCACCCCTAACCAAAAAATGGACCATGTGGCAAAAGCGATATACAAAGCCATGAAAACAAGGAACGAAAAAACAGGTTCCGAAATCGCCATCGCACTCCCATCAGACGATGTTCATAGGGATTTGATAATGAAAGTCTTGCCTTCGTTGAAAACATTGGATATCGAGGTTTATTTGGTCAGTGAAAAAAACATTGAATTATTGTAGTTTAATCAAGCCGACATCCGCAAAATACTGCAATTTTTTCATGCCGAGAGGAAACCGAATAACATAGTAATACTTGGGTGTGCGACCTACATCACTGACACGATAATCATAGCAATCTATCCCCTCAATGGAAAATTTCTTTTTTTCTACACACCGCTCAAGTGTTAACCGTGCCAAACAATCCTTTAACGATGAACGAGAAAGAAGGGTCGATTGCTGCAGACCTCCAACAGTCATCGGTCCATCAGAATGATACAAGGCTTCAAGTACAATCGCTTTTACGTTTTTTTTCCGCATCTACCTGCTCTCTCCTTTGAAGGATGTGTTAACACACCCATGTCCGTCTGTTGCAATCCTAAAATTAACTGACGAAACCCCCCATAAAGGCATATATTTTATAACTTTACAAATAAGACAATAAGAAATTACAAATTGGAACAGAGAGGGAACAGATAGAAAAAATTGCATGCTTGGGCTGTTAATAAACAATACAATAGATATAGATACAGTGTAGAGAACATTCACACAATCAACCAATCCTGCTGCAACAGATATAAGAACAGGGTGGAGAACATTCATCTTATCCGCCTCCTGTTCCCCCTCGGCGGTCCCCCTTCTGTCCCCCCTCTGTAAACGTAAAATCAACCAATCACACCCCGCTCAAAATCCTCTTTTTCATGATTAATGTTTAAGCCCTGGTCTTTAAAACTGTCTGGTTGTTTTGGTTTTTCAAAGAAACGAGATAATTGTTTTTCGATAATTTGACTTATTTTATTCTCTATAATTGAGCCTATTTTTTCCTCTAAATTATTTAAAACTTTATTCGTAAGAGTAGATTCTAAAGCATCGATTTTGTTTTCAAGAACGGGTATTTTGTCTTCAAGCCATATAATTTTCATAGGTGCGAAAACTCTTGTCTCGGCAATTCGCTCGTCGCTCGTTTCAAATTCAGGATGCCCCTTTGATTGGTCCCACCATGCAATCACTCTACCTGCACCATCGACAACTTTTATGATGCCATTCTTTTCGACATAGTCACGTAATACGGGGTCATTCTCCTGAAACGCAAGGTGATAATCCTGATAGATTTCTGGTAATCCTAATTTGCAGCGAAAACGTTTCTGAAACCAATTAGCATATTCTTGCATCTCGGAATATATTTTATCCGTGCAATTTCTGATATGCCTCTTGTCAACTACTTTCTCGGGTTTCCATATCACCAATTGGGTGTTATTAATCAATCTGAATGTTACCTCACCACATGCGAATTTCTCTTTATGGTCGAGATATTGGGTGTTATTATTCGTCCAGGAATGTCCTGGGACTGCTTCTGCGGGTATTTCAATGATAGGGTATATGACGCAAATAAGATTTAATCTGGGGTTTTCAGTATCGTTGTTATAGCAACCTTGCGTCCTCGACGTTGAATTGGTTAATTTACCATCTACAGGATAAATTATATCCGTAGCACTATACAAGATTGGTTTTGTCTTTCTATTTTGAACAACACCATTTATTGTAACTTTCTCATATACCACTTCCAAATAACCATCTGTTATAAGTTGCTTAATAATTTTACATACATAGGGGGTAGAAACATGTAATAATTGTGAGATTTTACTTTGAGCATATCCTCCAGCAGCATAGCGGTATATTTGATATTTGCATGATACCCCATTCCGTTCTATGCTACACCACCACCCTATGCATATTAACTATTATCTTAACTAAAAAGATAATATTAAAAACAAAAAAAGAAAAAAAGGGAGAGAAAGAGTAATGTTGAAAAACCGATATCCTGTCAAAACTGGTGTTTGTCAAACCTTTCAACAGGAGGGACAGATTATGCTTCCCGACGGGAGCATACTATTCTCGTCCAACGAGGGATAATCGACAAGACACCACTTTCCGTCCCTACCATTTTTTTCCTAATGAAAGATTTAAATATCTTCGCCCGATTTTAAACTATCACGTTACGTTATAAGGGGGGAGTCCCATGCTGAAACCAGCGTTCATCTCTCGTGGCAGCTGGATACGACATAAAGCATCCTTCTCCTTTAAAGATTTCACATGAGGGCTGTGCAATGAACAAGAAAAATTACGTCGCAATCGTGCTGTTGACCACCTCCGTCCTTTTCACGACCACCAT
>JAFGFQ010000047.1 GCA_016930995.1 Thermoplasmatota archaeon
CGGTTCTGAACATTTTCTTGTATCCGACGGATGTCAGAATCAGAGAACCTATCTTTTTTCACGATACGAAGCATCAGTTCCCCTTCCTTCTCCTGATACAGCTGATATTCCTTCATATTGGGGGATGATCGGGCGATCAACTGCAGAACCCCCATCAATGGCACCAGCCGTTTTGTTTTCGATACCATGAAATCCTGCACCCTGCCTTCGATGGATTGAAAACGCAGCGTCTGTCTGCCGCAGTCGCAGCGATGTGCCGTATAAAGTGCGATATCCCCGGTCCTGTATCGAATAAACGGAAAGATACCTGTATGAAACCCAGTTCCGACGATCTCCCCGGAGGCTCCCTCCTGAGTCACTGGTTGTCCGTCTCTGTCGATAAGCTCAGCAAACCCATAATCAGGAAAGACATGGTAATAATTGCTTTTTTCACAAGTACCAGCAATGACGCATTGTTCCCGCTGCCCGTATTGTCCATGGACCCGGCAGTCGAAGAATGTCTCAAGAAATTCACGTTGCCACTCATAGAGGGTCTCACCAAAGCAAAAAATCGCTTTCAGTCCATGGAGCTCAAACGACTGTTGTTTCATGTATTGAGCAAGCAAGGTGATTGCAGAGGGATATCCAATGAAATACCGTGGTTTGATCCGTCTGATTTTTCGTAAATAGACAGGGAGGTTTCGGTCTGTCATCTGATAGGAGGAAAGCAGCAGGGTCCGGGGGAGCAGACGGTATTCCCAGGGTTTTTCCCTGCCGATGAGTTGAACAGAAGGATCCATGGCTTGGCATCCACCCCGTTGGAGCAGAGCTGTGATGTAGGCAAGGTGTTTTGCGTACCATACCCCTTTTTCCACGGGGAACCTAAGCAGAAAACCAGTCGACCCACCTGTATTGGTCTCCTCGAAGGCATATGCCGGGTAATTCGTCGCTTTCAGCTCACTTGCATGTTTTTGCACAAGTTCTTTTGTCAGAAACGGCAGCTTCTGAAAATCCTGCACTGTTTGGATGTCATCTGGTTTGATGCCTTGTGATCTGAACAGCTTTGTGTAATAGGGTACATGCTCGTAGGCATGATGCAGCAGGAGGCGAAGGCGTTCCCATTGATAGCTGTGTATTTGTTCTGCACTCCATCGCTCCATTTCCTTGATACGGGTATATGTTTCTTTATACGGTTTACGATAGAAAACAGTCGTCAGTGCAACCCCAATACCGGTCTCTTCATTGAAGAAACGTTCCCAGAGTCTATGCATAGCTCCTCGTCTATCGGTCCTGTTTGAGGAGTTGATAACTGCTACATAATTGTTTCTATAGGAGAACGTTCTTTTTTCTTCTCCTTAAGAGAACGCATCTATATGATTTCAGAATGTTTATATACTTATATATTAACTATATAATATAAATCCATAGTAATGGGTGCACCGAGTCGTCTACTTGAGGAGTCCTATGAAGAGAATCATAGCGTTATCTGTGGTAAGCATACTAATACTGAGTGGATGCGGAGCAGTCGCATTTGAAACACCACCTACTCCAGAAAAAGAAACAACTGCAAAAAACATTAAGCTTTCTTTCCGTTTTTCATCAAAACCAACAATCCATGAACAAGACGGATTGCTGACCATACAACTGGAAGGGATGACCTCCCAGGTCAAAGAACCAAACAAACCACTGCTTCCACTTTTTACGCATACCTACCTGCTGCCCTACAGCTCGACAAACATCACCATCGTCTGCACGCCACAAGAAATCAACACCATCTCACTAACCAAAAAAATCCTTCCCTCCCGTCTCACTGCATTATCAAAAACAACCCAGAAGCAAACCTATGAATTCGATTCAACGGTGTACGAGAGTGCGTTGTTTTATCCAAATAACTGGTACCGCTGCGACATCGGCGCAGGGTGCGATCAAGACCAAAACCAGGTAACGTTTGTAAAAATCATCTGCTACCCCGTGCGCTATTCACCAGCAACCAACCAGATAGCACATGCGTCTTCATTTGACATCCAACTCACCTACGACGCCCCCATCAATACGACACAAACCACTGAGACTTATGACATGGTCATCATCGCACCAAGATCCTTCAAAGCAGCACTCAGCCCTCTTGTCGATTTCAAAAATTCAAAAGGACTTTTAACCACATTCAAATCAGTAGAAGACATCCTTGACCAATACACAGGAGCTGATCCCCCCGAGCAAGTGAAATACTTCATCAAAGAGGCGTACGACACCTGGGGCATCACCTACGTCCTCCTCGTTGGTGGGTTAAAGTCCCATCTCTACGCCAACGACAAAGACACTCGGTCAGCCGGCTGGAGCTGCTGGTGGGTCCCCGTACGATACGTCAGTATCCCCCAGCTGGATGATGAGGGATGTTTATCAGACCTCTACTACGGGTGTCTCTACAACGACACCGGGGCCTTTGACAGCTGGGATTCGAACAGGGATGGCATCTACGCAGCCTGGGACGCACCTGGAGCAGCACAAGATACCTTTGACATGTATCCTGAGGTGTACGTCGGACGATTACCAGCAACAAACAAAAGAGAAGTCAAAAACCTCGTCCAGAAGATCATCACCTATGAAAGCACAGGACCTGACGAGAAACCATGGTACAAGAACTTCATCGGCATCGGTGGAAAGACCTTTGATTACTTCGAAGGCAAACCAGATGGGGAATACCTCTGCGACCTTGCCTACAACCACACAAAAAACGCAATCCCGGATCTAAACCTGATAAACGTTTACTCCAGCAACAAGAACACCACAGGATTTGTGCCCAACGCCCAGGATATACAGACCGCCATCTCCCAAGGAGCAGGCTTTGTGCTCTTCCAGGGACATGGAAACCCACTGGTCTGGGATACCATCTGGTTCGATGGACAGTACCCTGATGACTGGTGTGGGGGTATCACCCTGTACCATTTTCTCAAACTACGCAACGCTGAAAAACTCCCCATCGTCGTGGTCGGTGGCTGCCATAACGGTCTGTACAATGTGTCACTTCTCAAAACACTCCGAGACAAAACCGGTGACAATTACTTCTGCTACGGCATCCCAGTCCCGGTCTGCTTCAGCTGGGGGCTGGTCGTAAAACCCCACGGAGGGGCGATCGCATCAACAGGCTGCACTGGCTATGGGATGGGGTATGAAGGCGACCCGGTGAGTCTCAGCGGAGAGCTTGAATCCAATTTCTTCTCTGAGGTCGGCACTGGTTCAACTACCCTTGGACAGGCACACGGTAGAGCGATTCAAAAATTCCTTGTCGAAGAAGAGATACACCAGGTCGAAGCATTTGTGATCACCAACTGGGCGTTGTTCGGAGACCCAAGTCTACAGCTTGGTGGATACCAGCAATAATCATTATTCGTCTTTTTTTTAAAGGAAGAGTTTCAAACGGGTCTGACTTATTCGTAAAAAATTCTAATTACTGTATTCGACCCCCTAATATGCAAAGCCAACCCTATAATTATATATAAATACCTTCTGTCATCGATAGGTATAAGAACATTCTGTCAACGATATTTGAGGTCCTCATCTTATTTTTCCTTGTTAGATTCCGGTCAATCCTTTATAACATGTGATAGAAAAGTATATATAAAAGTTATATCATTCGGCTTAAAAGCATATCGAAAAGTTTAAAAAATTTACGGGGGCGTAGGTACATGGTTCAAATGCAATCCAAAAAGAAAAAAGAGAAAAGACAAAGCATTGAAGAAATCATTCAATGCCCTGAATGCAATAGCACACATTTAAGTAAAGATTATGCACGTGC
>JAFGFQ010000048.1 GCA_016930995.1 Thermoplasmatota archaeon
GCTCCTTGCGCAGTTTTTGCATTGGCCATCGTTGCGATACGCATCCCAATGTTACCTGAGAGCATTGAAAGCAGAGCACCGATAACGAAAGCAACAGCAGTCCCCCAATGCATACCACTATCAGGGATAAATGAGACAGCAAAAAGGATAACGGTCACGGCAAACACAAAGACGATTAATACTTTATTTTCACTGTTCAAAAACGCTGTCGCACCATCGCGAATAGCATTGCTAATCTCCTGCATTTTTTCTGTTCCAGAGCTTTCTCTGCGTATCTTAAACACAAGATACCCAGCAAAAAACAAGGCCACAAGTCCGCTTATCACTATTATTATCGAAATAGGGTCCATAAATGACCTCCTCCACTGCGGGCAATAAGATTGCTCTATTTAATCATTATGATATTTTCCGATACACGCTCCAAGACTGCTGGATATTGATAGATATTAAATATTGTGTCGCGATTCATAGTCCACATGAAAGATCATTTGATCACTGATTTTTATGAACTAACGGTTACACAGCTTATGAATGATCGTCTCTGGGACATCCCGATTATAGAAAAAAATGACGATATTCTCAATGTTCTGAATATTCTTAGCGGGAGACATCACATCTGGGTGATTGATAGTAAAAAAAAGAATGAGCTTGTAGGAGTCATCACAGAACATGATATACTTACGATTCTTTCCCCAAAAAATTTTTCCCCGTATGTCTTTGGCCTACCCGACCTCCGTTCATTGCAGCATGGAACCGTAAAAACCGCTGAAGACCTTATGTCAAAGAAAATTATTACCTGTGAGCCTGATGAAAAAGTCATTGATATATTACAAAGGATGAAAAAATTCCAGCTCCGTCGACTCCCTGTTGTGAAAAACAAAACACTCGTTGGAGAAATCACCCTGCATCGGTTAATTCAGAAATATTATAAAGCAACCCAATATCATTCACTCGAAGAAGAAGGTTGACGTCTACGGCAGATGAAATCCAAATTTTCGAAATTGTCCTTTCAGTGGCCTTAGCACTCATTTTTGCACGTTTGTTTGGGTATCTTTTTGACCGGGCAAAACAGCCCCCTGTCATCGGTGAGATATTCGCAGGGCTGCTCCTGGGCTGGTTCGGTTTTGGGTTCCTTGCAGGAAAAACGTTATCCTTGTTTTCCTTCACATTGCAGGTTCCTCAGCTGTCGTTTACCTCTGAAGCTTTTACTTTTCTTGCGGAGTTAGGCATCCTGTTTCTGATGTTTCTCTCAGGCTTGGAAATCAACTTCTCAGAATTAAACAAGGTCAAAAAACCCTCCGTGTTTGTTGCCATCGGAGGAGTCATCGCGCCCCTGTTGCTTGGTATGCTGGCGTCACATGCGTTTGGTTTCTCCTGGAATATTGGACTCGTCATCGGATTAATCCTTGTCGCTACCTCTGTTGGTGTCCCTGTTCGAGTACTTATGGATCTCAAGAAGCTAAATACAGAGGTTGGTCTGACGATTTTAGGTGCAGCCGTCATCGATGACGTGATCGGGATTATTTTGTTTGTCTCAGTTCTTGGTGTTGCGACACCCTTAGATGTCGCATTCCTTGGCCTCAAGATTCTTATTTTCTTTATTCTCTTCTTATTTATTGGGTTGAAAATCATCGATAAAATCTTTAATCTCGGAGAAAAAATACAACTCCCTAAAGCCCTGTTAAGTATTTCACTAGCTATTTTCCTTCTCTATTCTTTTTTTGCCTATCAATCAGGGATCGCTGGGATCACCGGTGCCTTTGTCGCTGGCGTTGTCATCGGTCATGCGATGAAATCACGCAAAGTCATAGATGATATCAAAACAATAAGCTATGGATTATTCATCCCCTTGTTCTTCGTGTGGGTTGGTGCGAACGTCGACCCAACCGTTTTTACGACACTGAACGTCATTGGTTTTGCAGTCGTAATTATCCTTATAAGCATTCTTGGAAAGGTACTTGGTTGTGGCATTGGGGGAAAACTTGCAGGGATGACAAATAAAAAAGCTCTTCAAGCAGGTATCGGGATGATCCCTCGTCTTGAAATGGCATTAATCATCGTTGGTGCCGCGATTTCCCAAGGAATCCTTATCGGGGAACTTGCTGATCAAGTCCTTGCGACAACGGTTCTTCTCACCCTGGTGACAACATTGATAACACCGTTTTTACTGCGAGCAACATTTAAATAAAAAGTCATACCAACACAAACACTGTTCATTTTTCTCCAAGAGCTTTACCCATAGAAACAGTGCATATGAGAGAGTCTACATCCCCCAGAATTTATTTGTCTTACGTTTGATATCAAAGATTTTATTTAAAACATCCTTTTCATCTTCGTTCAGAAGGTCCATCAGCCGAAGTTTTTTTGCATCACTCTCAGGGATATCGGTAAAGAAAATATCCCCACCTTTAATCTGCCTACCCACAGTGACACCCTCGATGGAGATGGCGACCTCAGCGCCCTGCAACGCCTCAGTGATTGCTTTGTTATCAAGTTGCAGACCCTTGATGCTCCCGATGTTTTTTCCCTCTTGGTCCATCAGTCGCATATCTACCTTTATACGACCCCCTAATACTCGAACCCCGATGACCGCGGGATGACTGACACGGAAGACATACTCAGGTAAAAACTTAATCATCCCTGGATGGATGTAATCTTCTCTTCGCTTCTTTTCAAGTTCTTCTTTCTTTTTTGCCAACCAGGTGTCATATTTCTCAATAATCGTGTAAATCACATCCTCATCAAAGATAGCGACCTCGGTGTTGGCAATCTCCTCTTTTGCCTCGGGCA